>SXPK01000005.1 GCA_005776365.1 Planctomycetia bacterium | reverse complement strand
ATTCCTCGGCTACGCGGGCGGCGTCTATTTGATGGGCTGGACCGGCGGCTTCGTGTTGCTGTCGCTGTTGCTCGCGCCTTACCTGCGGAAGTCTGGCCACTACACGGTGCCGGACTTCGTCGGTGACCGCTTTGAGTCGAAGGTGGCGCGGCTTTGCGCAGTGTTCTGCGCGCTGTTCATCAGCTTCACCTCCGTGGCCGGCCAGATGCGTGGCGTCGGCATCGTGTTCGCGCGGTTCCTCGAAGTTGATGTCGACGTCGGCGTAGCACTGGGCATGGCGATCGTGTTCGTCTACAGCACGCTTGGCGGCATGAAGGGAATCACTTGGACGCAGGTGGCGCAGTATTGGGTGCTGATCACCGCCTTCCTCGTCCCCGCGATTGCGATCAGCATCCAGCTCACCGGCTCTGCGGTACCTTCGGTCGGGCTCGTCGGCGACCTGCAAGCTCACGGCGTGCCGCTGCTGGAGAAGCTGGACGCAGTGAATCGCGATCTCGGTTTCTCGTCCTACACGGACGTGGACGTTGCCGAATGGGGCACGCTCGAAGTGCTGTGCACGACGCTGGCGTTGATGGCAGGAACGGCCGGGCTGCCTCACGTGATCGTCCGCTTCTACACCGTCAAGAACGTCGCGGCTGCGCGTTGGTCTGGCTTCTGGGCGCTGCTTTTCATCGCCGGCCTCTACCTCACCGCGCCGGCGACGGCCGCATTCGCGCGCTGGCATCTGATCGACACGCTGCACGGCAAGTCCGCAGCCGAGCTGCCGCAGTGGTTTCACAGTTGGGAGAAGACCGGCCTCATCACCTGGCTCGATGACGGTGACGGGAAGGTCGCCTACCACGGCAGGGCCAAGGCCAATGCGAACGAGATCTTCCGCATCGGCTCGATGAGCAAGGCGGAGTTCGCGTCGGTCCGGGACACGCATCGGCAGTGGCTCGATTCGCGCGGCAGCGTCGGCGTCGACGCACGCATCGAGATGCGCAAGAAGGCACTGGATGGCCCCGACAACGACATCCTCGTGCTCGCCACTCCCGAGATGGCCTCGTTGGCGAACTGGATCATCGCGCTCGTCGCAGCCGGTGGTCTTGCTGCCGCGCTGTCGACGGCATCCGGTTTGTTGCTCGTCATCAGCAGCAGCGTCGCCCACGACCTCTACTTCAGGATGATGCGGCCACAGGCGTCAGAGTCGCAGCGATTGCTAGTCGGTCGCGCGACGATCGGCGTGGCAGTCGTGCTCGCGGGCGTGATCGGGATCTTTCCGCCGGGATTCGTCTCACAAGTGGTCGCATTCGCATTCGGCCTCGCTGCTTCGAGTTTCTTTCCCGTGCTGGTGCTCGGCGTCTTCCACAAGCGACTCGGCACAGTCCCAGCGCTCGCCGGCATGCTCACCGGGCTTGGGTTCACCGCTACCTACATCCTGGGCAACCTCTACTTCGAGATGCCGCGTTGGTGCCTTGGCCTCGGGCCACAGGGCATTGGCACGATCGGCATGCTGCTCAACTTCGGGGTTGCGCTGTTGCTCCAGCCCTTCTGCAAGCCGCCGAGCGAAGAGGTGCAGCGAAGCGTCGAAGCGATCCGCGAGCCTGAGGGCGCTGGAAACAGCGTCGATATCGAGGCCGCTCCGGACCACTAGGTCCGCAGCACTCATGCCGGATCAAGCGCGGCTTTCTCGCGCCGGGTCGGTGATCGGCCATCCGCCATCTTGCTGCAGACGCGCGACCAGGTCTTTCTGGTCCGATGTGCGCGCAAAGGCGATCTCCTTCTCGGTCGCACCGACCAACAGGAGCCACTCGACCTTGCCCGATTGCAGCTCGAAGCCCGCCGCGCAATGCGTCGGCGCCTCGCACAATGCCCAAGTCAGTTGCCCCGTCGCGCTACCGTCGATCGGTCCCCCGAGTGGAATGCGCTGGCCCATGCCGAGTGGTTGACCCTGCACCGCACCCGTCGCAACGAGCAGTTGCCAAGCCATCAGATGATGCAACACCGAGACCGCCCATTGCGCGCGGTCCTTCGTGCAGATCATCAACTCGAAGCCGAGACCCGAATAGCCGGACGGATCCCGTCCCGGCGCGTCGAGATTCCACGGGTTGCTGAGGCCAGACGTGATGTAGCAGTGATGGTTGCGCACACCGGATGGCGGACATGCAAACACGCCGTGGTGAAGCCAACCGGGATGGCGCGGGGTCTGCTTCAATCGCGCGTAGTGCTCCGCGCTTGCGGAGAACACGCCATCGCCAAGTGCGCGAAATTGTTCGCGATAGACACGATCCTCCCGATCCGCCCACACGGACTCGAACCACGACTGCCAGGCTTGCTCAGGCGATCCGGCTAAGTTCATCGCGCACACAGTCGCGCAGGCGAGCCGCGCAGGCAACCCTCCCGGTGCGGGGTCGTGTCGCCATGGAGGCCAGCCATAGACTCCCGGTCATGAAGCGCAGCGACAAGGCCGCAAGAATCCAGGCGATCCTGGAGGAGCGCTGTCCCAACCCACCGATCCCGCTCGATCACCGGGATCCGTTCACGCTGCTCATCGCAGTGCTGCTATCGGCGCAGTGCACCGATGAGCGCGTCAATCGCACGACGCCTGGTCTGTTCGCCCGCGCGGCCACACCTCAGGCGATGCAGCGTGTCCCGGTGCGCGAGGTCTGCGCGCTGATTCGTTCTTGCGGCCTCGCGCCACAGAAGGCCAAAGCCATCGTTGCAACCAGCGCGCTGCTGGTGGAGCGCCACGCCGGCAAAGTCCCGCCCGACCTCGCGGCACTCGAAGCATTGCCCGGCGTCGGACACAAGACCGCGAGCGTCGTGCTCGCGCAGGCCTTCGGTGTGCCGACGTTTCCGGTCGACACTCACATCCACCGCCTCGCGTGGCGCTGGGGTCTGTCGAATGGAAGCAGCGTCGAGCGCACCGAGCGCGACCTTGTCCGCACCTTTCCTCGTGACCGCTGGATCGCGTTGCACTTGCAGATCATCCACTTCGGCCGCGGGTCTTGCCCGGCGGTCGGGCACAACCCAAAGACGTGCGCCATCTGCAGCTGGGCCATGAGCGAAACGCGGCGCCACAAAGAGCGCATGCGGCGACGCGGTTCGCGCGGGCCTCAACGCTTTGGCAAGCGAAGCGTGAAGTCGCCGACGATGGACCAGAAGTAGGCGCGCTTGCGGCCGATGTCGCCGCCGACCTCGTTCCAATCGCGGGCCTGACTCTCGACTTCGAAGTAGCGCCGCCATGCATCGCCGATGCTGGCCCCTTCGCCGAGCGCGGCGGCGAAGCCGCGCGGTTCGTCGTAGAAGACTTTGGCGCGACCGACCATTGCCACGCAGGCAGTGAAGAACAACATCGACTCGGCATGGGCGAAGCGGCCGTAGCGTTCGTCGTCGAACGCGTGCTTCGTCGATGCCGGCGGCGACAACGCTTCACAGCCAGCGTGCACGAGCAGGAAGGGGTGCTCACCGCCGAGTCCGTGTTGCCATGCCGCGCGGAAGAACGCGAAGTCGGCGCGACCTGAACTGTGGTCCGTCCACGTCGGGCGCCACGACGCGCCATCGTTCTTCCAGTGCCAACTCGCGCCGAGGACTTCTTGCAGCCGCTCGGGATCCGTCTTGGCGCACGCGCCGCCCCATGGGTCGCTGTGCACGCGATAGGCTCGCAACGCGGACGGTTGCTGCAGCCAGCGCAGCAGCGCCACGAGATCACCCTGCTCGCTCACGTCGGCACTACCGCGGTCGATGTCGCGCCACTCGGCGCGCGCAGCAAGCAGCGAGTCGAGGCCCGAACCCAATTCGTGCGCGAACGCGGCAGGTCGATCTGCCGGCGCCGCCAGCGAGTTGGTGCGAAACGCGTGGTTGCGCGAAAAGTAGGCACACAGCAGTTCGATCTCAAACAGCAGGTCGTGACGCCACGGCAACGGAACGCCTGGCGATGCAAAGGCGATCGGCCGGCCAGCGGCATCCCGCGCGCCATCGACCGGCACGTAGGCGACGCCGCGCGCGTCGACGCGCGAAATCGCGATGTCGGGCACGGCCATCGCGTTCTGCCGCGCGCGATCGCTGTCTCCGCACTCGTGGTCGCGATCCTCCGCATCAAGGCGGACCGAGAACTGCGTGGCATCGGTCGCGGCAAGGCCGTCGCGAACGTGGAACGCGTCGACGACGTCGACGTGCCCCGTTCGCATGGCGACAGCAGGGCCGCCACGTGGCGGGACCGTGTCGCCAAAGACTGCGACAGTGCTCGGCAAGGCAAGCGGGCCAGCTGCGTAAAGGCCCTCCCACTTGCCGTCTAGATCCGCGAGCACGAGATCACAGCGGTGCGCGACGATCTCTGGCACGCTGCGCACGTTGGTCGTCTTCGCTTCGAACGCGAGTTCCGCGCCATCCTTGCCCGGCAACGAGAGCTTCTCGTTGCGCAGCCAGTTACATGTCCGCACGAGCAGCGCATCGGGGAACCGGCCGACGAGCAGCGCCCCTTCGAGGTTGCACACAACCTGCGTGCGCCGCAGCAACGCGCGGAGCGCCAGAATCGTGCGGCCATCTTGGTGCGGTGGGCCTCGGTGCAAGTCGCATGCGACGACGATTGCGCGGCGACCCTCGGCGGCAAGATCCTGCGCGTGCTGGTCCAAGGCGGTCAGCAACTTCGATTGCCCGCGCGCAGGGCCTGCCACTGGAATCAGCCTCGCCTCGACCAGCACCAACACCGTCTTGCCGCCTGCCGCGCCGCGAGCGAACAGCACCTCGAGCGCGCGCGCCTCGGCGATGCCGTCGCCATCGGTGTCGTGCGGCGCGAAGGCCGCGATCGCGGATTCGACCGTCTCCTGCGCGCCAATAGTTACGGACAGCGCGACGAAGGCGACCACCGCGTGGCGCAGCCTCATTTGCGCCGACGGCCCGCCTTGCCGACGGATCGCGCCATCGTTGGCGCAGCTTTGCCAAGTCGATGCACGCCCTTCTCCGACCCGCCAGCAATTGCACTGTCACGACCTGCGTCGCCCTTCGTCGTGTCGGCCGGTGGCTGTGATCGCGGCGCCGCCGCGCCATGGTGACCGGCCTTGGTGCGCAGCGCGACATTGCCAAAGGCGATCGCGGCAACATCGTCGAAGGTCTTGGCGTAGTGAAATGTGAGTCCCTTGACGAGGTCCGGGCGCAACTCGGCGGTCTCGGGCTCGTTGCCCGCGGGCAACAGCACGTGCGCGATGCCGAAGTTTTTCGCCGCGAGCGACTTCTCTCGCACCCCGCCGATCGGCAGCACTTCGCCAACCACCGTCAACTCGCCGGTCATCGCCAAGTCCATGCGTGCTGCGCGCCCGGTCAGGAAGCCCAGCATCGCGGTCGCAATCGCGATGCCCGCCGATGGCCCGTCCTTCTTGATCGCGCCGGCGGGGAAGTGCAGGTGCAAGTCGGTTTCGGCGAGCGACGCGAGGTCGATGCCGAATGCAGCGGCCCGGCTCTTCAGGTAGCTGAGCGCAAGTCTCGCTGACTCGGCCATCACGTCACCAAGGCTTCCAGTCGTCTGCAAGATGCCCTTGCCCTTGCTACCGGTGACCTCGACGTAGAGCACGTCGCCGCCGACTGGTGTCCATGCGAGCCCCTGAACGACGCCGGGGATGCGCTGTGTCCGGCGCTCGTCTTGCTTGTGCCTTGGGCGCCCAAGCAACTTCTCGGTCTCCGACAGGCTGAGCTGCTTGGGCCCGGGACCGCCCTTCGCGACGTCCAGCGCCGCCTTTCTGCACAATCGCTGCACGACACGATCCAAGCCGCGCACACCAGCTTCGCGCGTGTGATCCTGCACGATGCGTTTCATCACAGCAGCCGGGATCGACAGACACTTTTTGTCGAGACCGTGGCGCTCGAGTTGTTTCGGCAGAATGTGGCGAAGCCCGATCTGCGTCTTCTCCTCGAGCAAGTAGCCCGGGATTTCGATGACCTCCATGCGATCGCGCAGCGGCTCAGGAATCTGAGAGAGCACATTGGCGGTCGCGAGGAACATGACGCGCGACAGATCGAAGGGCACGTCGAGGTAGTGGTCAGAAAACGCGTGGTTCT
>SXPK01000052.1 GCA_005776365.1 Planctomycetia bacterium | reverse complement strand
TACCGGATGTTCACCAGTCGTGCCGAGTTCCGGTTGTTGTTGCGCAGCGACAACGCCGATCGTCGCCTGTCGCCGATCGCTGAGCGCATGGGCCTCATGCCGATCGACTTCGCCGACATCGTGCGGCAGAAGGAGTCGCGCATCCGCGCCGCCCGGAAGTTGATGGACTTGACGCGTCGCGATGGGCGAACGCTGACCGAGCTGCTGCGTCGGCCGGAGACGGCTGTCGACGAACTGCTCGCCGGCGAAGTCGCGCTGGCGCCATTGCGCCTGCAGCCCGCCGATCTCGCCGAACTCGAGGCCGAAGTGAAATACGAGGGCTACATCAACCGCCAACAGATGGAGGTGGATCGATTGCGTCGGATGGAGGGCAAGTCGATCCCGGCAGACTTCGATTTCACGACGGTGGTCGGCTTGTGCAACGAGGCGCGGGCTCGCTTGGTCGCGAGACGACCGCTGACGCTCGGTGAAGCCTCGCGCCTCCCGGGCGTGCGGCCTGCAGATTTGCAGTTGTTGCTCGTGTTGCTGTCACGCAGGGATCGTGACGGCGCGCCGCCAGTCACATCTGCAGAACGGCCTTGACCAAGTCTTCGGTCGGGGCGGCGAGCAGCTCCGGTCGCTTTTCTCGAACTTTGGCCAGCTTCTCGCGCGCCTCTTTTTCTGAATAGCCGAGCGTTTGCAGAGCGAGTGTGGCGTCCTCGTCGAGCGCTGCCGGTTGTGATGCCTTGTTCCCCACAGACGGCGTGATCTCGAGCTTCCGGATCGAGTCGCGCAGTTCCAGGCACAGCCGTTCGGCGGTCTTCTGACCGACACCCTTCACTCGCTTCAGCGCCGCGGCGTCGCTGGTCGCGATTGCTTCGACAGCTTCAGCTGCCGAGTAGTGACTCAGGATCGACAACGCGATCGAAGGGCCGACGCCGCTGGTTCCCAGCAGCTTGCGCGCAAGCTCGCGTTCGGAGCGTGTCGCGAACCCCAGCATCGATGGCATGCCGTCGACCACATGCAGGATCGTGTAGAGCGTTGCCCGCGCGCCCACTTTCAGCTGGCTCGCGGTCGACAATGAGACCTTCAGTTCGTAGCCGGTGTCGACCACGCGCAAAACGGCGCGGGAGCCCAGCTTCTCGATGACTTCGCCGACCAGGTGGTCGTACATGGAACCTCGCGCCTAGCGGCGCCGAGTGAAAGCTCTCGCTGCGTTGCCGCGGCCGCGAAAGCGGCCGCAAGGCATCAAGCAAGCTGCCCGGTTCATCGAGATCTGGCGGCGCGATCAGCTGCGCAGCGACATCCCCAACTCATCGAGCTTCGTCTTGATTTCGTTGAGCGACGTCTGACCGAAGTTCGGACAGGCGAGCAACTCCGCCTCCGTCTTGCTCGAGAGGTCGCCAATCGTGCGAATCTTGAGCAGGTCGACGATGCGGCGGCTGCGGACCGAGAGGTCGAGTTCCGTGATCGGGCGACGCAGCGGATCTGGGCTCTGCGGATCCGGTTGTTCTTCGACGTCATCCGGAATCTCGACGGCTTCGCCGAGGTCTCGGCTCAGCAACTCGTCCGAAGTCATGCCCAGGTGCAGGCCCTTGTTCTTCAGGATCTCCTTGATCTCCGAGAGCGAGGTCTCGCCGAAGTTCTTGTAGCTCAGCAGCTCGGCCTCAGTCTTCTTCACGAGGTCGCCAAGCGTGCGAATGTTCATCTTGGCGAGGCAGTTGCGCGATCGGACCGACAACTCGAAGTCATTGATCGGCGTCCGCAGGAGCTTGTTGCGCTTGTCATCGCGGCGCTCCTGGTCCTCGTCGTAGTACATGTTGAGGGCGGCGGCTGCATCGCGGCGATAGAGCCGAGCTCGGTCATCCTCTGGATTCGCCTGCAGCGCCAAGTCAAAGCACTGCATCGCTCGGCGGTAGTTGCCCATGTCCTCGTAGAGAACTCCGAGGTTGATGACGCAGGACGAGTTGACGGGCGGAATCATCAGCGAGCGCTCGTAGAGCTCGCGTGCTTCCTCGTCTTCACCGCGCAGGTCGACGTTGACCGCAAGCCGGAAGAGCGCGTGCTTGTGGTTTTGGGCCAAACCCAGAACCTGGTCGTAGCAGGCGATGGCGCCTTCACTGTCGTGTTGCAACTCGCGCACTCGCCCTTCGAAGAACGTGCGGTCGTTCGGATCGAGCTTGGCCTTGTAGCGCTCGAGTTCCTTGTGCAAGCGTTCGGCGTCCAGCGTCGACTCGATGGCGAGCAGCCAAGTGAACGCTTGACGAGCGTCCGTCGCCTTTTGCGTCAGGATCAGATCGGCTTCGTTGACCTTGCCGAGGGCGATGTAGCTCTTGGCGATGCAGTCCGCGATTGCCGGGTTGTGCTTTTGTGCAAGCAGCCCATCCACCGCTTCGCGGTGACGCCCCAGTGCCCAGAGCACGAGGCTCCGTGTCAGCCCCTGAGCCGTCGGGCTGCCGAGCCAGTCGCGCAAGTGTTCGACAGCGTTGATCGAGCGGAACACCTTGCTGCGGAACGTGTCCAGCACGGCGTAGGTGATCTCTCCGCGCAGCAAGGCGTTGGGATCTGGCGACTCGGCAGGTTCATTCGTCGCGAGCATTTCGGTCATCGGGGCGATCCTGAAACGGACGGACAGCGGCCGAGCGGTCGCTGTGACCTCGCGGCGCGCGGACGCAAAAATGGGCCAGGGAGCGTAGGAATCCCCCTGGCACGGGTCAAGCGCGGCCTGGAGCGGGGGCCTAGGTTGCCGACCAGGCTCAGGCGGTGGCAGCTTCGACGCTGCGATAGATCTCGAGCAGGTCCTGGGCCATCGCCGCAAAGCCCCGCGCTTTTGGCCTAGTGCGAGCAGCCATCGCACGCAAGGTGCCGCGGTCTGCAGCCAGGAGTCGGATTGCGTCGGCCCATGCTGCTACATCGCCCGGCGGCAGCACGCGACCTTCGCGTCCATCTTCGATTGCGTCCTGCAACCCGCCGACTCGGCTGACCAGGATCGGGCGGCCACTTGCCAAGGCCTCGCGCACCGTCAGACCGAAGGCCTCGTGCCAGAGCGCTGGCGCGCAGACCATGTCGACTTGCTCCAGGATCGTCGGCAGCATCGCCGTCGAGTAGGGGCCGTGGTAGAGGACCTTGGTCGAGGTCGTGAGCCGCTGGAAGCATCGAGTGAGGTAGCTGTCGTCGCCGTGGTAGGGGACGGCGTTGCCGAAGATGTGCAGTTCCACCGTGCCCGCGGATTGACGCAGCACGGCGTCGAGCAATACGTGCAGGCCCTTGCTGGGCATCACGGTGCCCAGGTAGCCGAGCCGCAAGGGTCCTGGCCCGCACGAAGGCGAAGGCACGTGGCGCAGCGACTCCGTGTCGACGCCGTTTTCGACGACGGCGATGCGTGACGCGTCCAGTCCGAGTGCCTCGAACGGCGGAATCGCGCGTCGGGATGGAATCACCAGTCGATCGGCGCACTTCAGCGTGCGTATGGCGCCCTCATGCAAGCTTGCGGCTTGCTTTGCGCCGGTGTCCGGCGAGACCCAATGCGGGAAGGTCAACGACAGGCATTCGCCACAGCGGTTCGCCTCCACCCGCTCGCAAACTTCTTCGCGGCGGTGCCACATCTGGCCGCGCGGGCACATGAGCCAGTAGTCGTGCAGCGTTAGAACCGAAGGAACACCGGCTTCGCGCAGGACGGCGAGCGAGTCCACCGACATGCCGGTGAGGTGGTGGACGTGGGCGACATCAAAGCGCTTGCCGCTCGCTTTCTGCTCGCGCAGGAAGGCTCGCAGGGACTCGGCCATGGGCGAGCAGCGATACATTGCCTCTAGACCGTCGACGGATTCCCAACGGTAGGCGACGCGCGTGACCGCTGGATTGCCGGTGCGTTCGATGCGGCGTTCGCCTTGGGCCAATCGCGGGTCGGAGGTGCGCGCGTAGATGTGCACTTCATGACCGCAACTTGCCAACGCTGCCGACAGGCCGTCGACATGCTGTTCGACGCCGCCGATGCTCTCGGGCGGGAACCCGTGCGTGACCTGCAGGATGCGCATTTGCGCACGATGCCCGCATTTGGCTTGTGCGCGCAAGCACGAGTTGCGACTGACAGCAGACGCGCGCGTACGTAGTTCCCGCGAATGGACCTATGAGCTTCGGTGGAAAGTTTTCGACTGTCGCATTGCGCTCCGCCGACGCGTCGCTATGGTCCGACCTCACGCGTCGATCGCCGGTCAGCAGGAGACGCGGGTTTCTTACTCAAGCGGTTCGTTGCCCGTCGGTCATGCCCGGCGGGTTCGGAGGGCATTCTCCTTGGATCGGATTCGTATCCGGGGGGGCCGCAATCTCAGCGGCTCCGTTCGCGTTTCAGGCAGCAAGAACGGCGCACTGCCGATTCTCGCCGCCAGTCTCCTCGTCGACGGTCCGATCGTGTTGCACAACGTGCCGCGATTGACCGACGTGCTCAATCTGCTGCGGATTCTCGAGCGCCTCGGCGTTCGTTACTCGTGGCTCGGCGACAGCACGCTCGAACTCGAGGCGACGGACAAGACGGTCTACACGGCGCCCTATGACCTCGTGCGCACGATGCGCGCGAGCTTCGTCGTGCTCGGCCCCTTGTGGGCCCGCCGCGGCGTTGCGCAGGTCAGCTAT
>SXPK01000051.1 GCA_005776365.1 Planctomycetia bacterium | reverse complement strand
GGGCCGCGTGGTCGCGACGATCACGTGCGCAGGCTCGCCAGCCTTTGCGTTCACGAGCGGATAGCGCAGGTAGTGGAACTTGCCCTGCACCGTCTCCTTGTAGAGCTCGTCGTCGGCGACCGCGGTCTGCAGCGCGCAGTCCCAGTTGACGAGTCGGTTGCCGCGAAAGATCAGCCCGTCCTTGAACATCGAGAAGAACGTGTGCCGCACCGCGCGCGCGCAGACTGCGTCCATCGTGAAGCGCGTGCGGTCCCAGTCGCACGAGCAGCCCATGCCTTGCTGCTGCGTGACGATGCGTTTCTGGCTCTGCTCCTTCCATTCCCAGATGCGCTGCACGAGGGCGTCACGGCCGATGTCGTGCCGGGTCTTGCCTTCGATCTCCTTGAGGCGCTTCTCGACGACTGCTTGCGTCGCGATGCCGGCATGGTCGGTGCCCGCTTGCCACAGCGTGTTGTCGCCCTGCATGCGGTGCCAGCGGATCAGGAGGTCCTGCATCACGTTGTCCATCGCGTGCCCCATGTGCAGCGCGCCGGTCACGTTTGGCAGCGGCATCATCACGACGTAGCGCCCGCCGCGCCCGTCGGGGAAGGCAGCGAAGGACTTCTCGGCGAGCCACGTGGCGGTGATCGCGGGTTCGAGGGTCTGGGGCTCGTACTTGGCTGGCAGCTCGGTCGTCATCTGGGCGAGAGAGTGTAGGGATGCGCTGCGGGCGAGGCACGCGTCCGGTGGGTCTGAAACGTCTCGGTTCGGGTCTGTTGCGAAGGGCTGTGCCGCCCTCGCCATCGAGGCTTGCCGCCACGATCGAAGGCGTTTTGCAGCCCAGATGTCCCCACTGGCGACCATGGGGTCCAATCATGATGTGAGACTCCCGGTGCTCTTGCTGCTCGGCGCGATCGCGTCGTTCTTCTTGGCCTTCGTCCTGTGGCCGACGGGCGACGCGGACCCTGGTCTGCCGTCGCAGACGAGTCACGCCGTGCCTGCGCCAAACACGTCATCGAACGAACGGCAGGACGGCATGGATCGCCGGGATGCCAGCGGTGCAGTTGTCCGGTCCACATCCCACCTCGGCAAACTTCGCATCGTGGTCACCACGACTTCGGGCGCAGCGCTCGCAAGCTGTCAGGTCAAGGTCGGCAAACGGGATGTTGCGACCACTTCAGAAACTGGCGTCGTCGAATTCGAAATGCGCGTCGGACGCCATTGGATCGAAGTCCAACCGCCGTTGGGCAGCGCTTATGCCGTTGCGCGACAGCGCGTGACCACGGTCGCCGGCGAGATGGTGGAGGCGAGCCTCGCGCTCACGACTTCGGGTGGCGGCGAACTGTGGTGTCGAGTGGTCGCGGCCGAGAACGGCCAGCCGATCGAAGGCGCCAACGTCTTGGTCTGTCCCTACGGCGGCGCGGAGTCCGTCACCGACCAGGACGGACTCGTCGTGCTGCAGACCGAGGGCGAACACGAGTTCCTCGTTGCGCGCGCCGAAGGCCGCAGCATGCGAAGGTTCTTGTCGACGGTGGAGAGCTTTGGCGACGACGGCGTGATCGAGGTGGCATTGCCGCTTGCGGCTGAGCTTGCGCTCGAAGTGGTCGACGCAGATGGCGAACCGGTGCAAGGCGCGCTCGTCGCCCTCGCCGCGATGCCGTGGTCCTTGATGCACCCTGCACGCGCCGCACCGCGCGGGACGCCGGAGAACTGGGCCGCAGAAACCGATGCGCAGGGGCGGTGTTCGTTCGTCGATCTGCCACCTGTGTGCTTGCTCGGTCTCGAAGTCACTTCAATCGGCGGTTCGCACGCGATGTTTCGCGAGCCCGTGGAGCTGCGCGTCGGCAGAAACGACAAGCGCATCGAGCTGAGTTCTCTTGCTGCCATCGTCGGCCGGGTGCTGGACGTCGGCGGCACGCCGATCGCGGCTGCGCGCGTTGCCGCGTTGCGGCTCTACGGTGACGAGTCGGTCACGGTCCTCCCGGAGGAGGCGCAGGGTGTGTCGGCGATGAGCGAGGACGATGGATCGTTCCGCATCGAGGGTCTCGATCCGGGCGCCTACGCCGTCTCGCTCGTCGGCAACGAACTGTGGGCCTCCTCCACGCAGCGCGTCGAGTTGCAGGCGGGCGGCAATGCGAAAGCCGAGATCCGGGCGCAAGCGGCGCAGTCGATCACCGGAACGCTGACCGGGCCCGGCAATCGTGCGATCAGCGCGTTCGAGGTTCACGCCTCGCGCGACGGCACGCTGGTCGGCACCTCGGTCACTGACAACAACGGCGAGTTCTCGATCAAGGGCCTGCCGCCCGGCGACTACGAGATCACGACGGAGTTGTACGACCAAGAACTGGCCATGCGCGAGCCGGTCGTCGTGCCCGCTGGCCGCGTCGGGGTCAGGGTCAAGGTGGCCTCCGTGACGGGCGCCTTGCGCGGCCGCGTCATCGGCGGGGACTCCTTGCGACCAGACACATTCGTCCGCGCCCAGCGGCGCAATGGCCCGGAGGCGGTTGCCAGCAGGTGTGACCTCGACGGGAGGTTTGAGTTCGGCAGCGTGCGCGAAGGCGACTGGGACGTGCACGTCCTCGATGGAGCTGGTCGCGTCGGCACGGCGAGTCGGGTCAAGGTCGTCGCCGGCGAGTCGGGTGGCGACATCGAAATCGCGATGATGCAGGGCGCAGTGCTGCGACCGATGCATCCGACCGCCGACCAGTTCGTCGTGCTCCGCGGCGGAGAAATCGTCGCGTTCGGGCCGCTCGAACGGGGCTTGGCCGCCGAGGTCATGGTCCCGCCCGGCAAGTGCACGGTGGTGTTCTTCGTGCGCGGCCGCGACGTCATGCGCCGCGACGTGACGCCTTCGTTGGGACAGCAAACGGTCGTCGACGCGCGCTGAGGCTCGGTCAGTCAAAGCCGCGGCGCACTGCGATCGCCGTCGAGGCGATGGCGACGAGCAGCAACAGCGCGCCGAGCGGGACCAGCGCGATGCCCGCGCCCGGATCGCCACCTCGATGCCCCAAGCCGCCGAGCAGGAACCCCGCTGGCATGGCGATGAGCGCGCCGGTGAGGCAAGGGCCCGCAAACTTCGGTGCCACCCGCAGCGATGACGCCGTGAACGCAAAGGCAAGGTGCAGCGCTGCGAGCCCGAGCCCATGCGCGTGCGCGAGCCGCAACAACATCCGCCGCGTTTCATTCGCGGCGTGGAGATAGGCGTCGATCTTGAACGCGTGCATCGCCTCCAGCGCGACCCCGAGCAGCGCGAAGACGAACAACGACCACCAGCCAATCGACAGGTGGCGGCGGCGAAGGTGTGCGGAGACTTGTTGCACGTCGGCGGTCGTCATTCGGCGAGGAACACGGGCCTGTCGTCGCGGCGCGCGAGCAGACGCCGGAAGGCTTCCCACTGCAGACCACGGTCGTCCAGCAGGATCTCTGAGTTTGATCGTCGCGGCGCCTGCCATGCGTCCTGCAGTCGGCGCGCAAATGCAGCCGCGTCTGCCTGCGGCAGCAGTTCGTCGTAGCTGGCGAGATCGGGCGCGGCGGGTTGGGTGCGGAGCGAGCGCGCCGCGACGAAACGCACGGCGTAGTAGGGATCGGCGAGCAGCTGCGCGAGATAGGGCTGCATCCAGTCCGTGCCCGACGCGCGCTGCGCCGGTGACCAACCCGCACTCCACGCAATGAGCGCGCGGACGCCGGCGTCGCCTTGCAACAGCCAGCGAGCGCCCGCCGCAACGGTGGCCTGTTCGTCCGCGAGCGCGAGTCGCGGTTGTCCATACCACTGTGCGAGATGGCCTTCGGTCCACGCGAGCGTGCGGTCGAGGTGGCACAGATTGCAGGCGTTGGGGCGTCCGGTGCGTACTTCGTCGGCGACGCGCGGCGACTCGACGCGGTGGCTGCGCATCGCCTTCAACAGCCCATAGCTCGTGTGCGGCATGTGGCAGTCCATGCAGTTGCTTCCCGGTGAGTCCGCGGCGTGGTGCGTGTGCTCTTGCAGGGCCGAGAGGTCGGTGAACTCAGGGTGGCACTGCGTGCACGCGACGTTCCCGTCCATGCCAGGCTTCAGCTGCGACTTCGCCCACTCGGCAGTTTCACGTCCGTCCGATTCCTCTTGGTGCATGGCGTGGCAGGACGTGCAGGCCATCGCCCGTAGGCCGTTGCCATCGTCATGGCACGGAGAACTCACGACGCCGTGGAACTCGCGGCCCGTGACTCGCGGCAAGCCATCGTTCCAGAACGTGTGCGAAAAGAACTGCGGGTCCTGCTGCAGCTTCCGTCGCAACTCCGGCGCGTCCTGGTCGGCGATCGAGACCACGAGTTGGCTCTTCGCCAGTTCCTGACCTGGCCGGAACGGCGAGCCCTGTTCGCGCCAGCTGTCGAAGTGCTCGCGGTTGACGATCGAAACCGAGTGGCACTGACCGCAGGTCTCCGCGTCGCGAGCGGCATTCATGCGGGTCGGGTTCTCGACAGTCTCGTCGAAGGTCTCCTCGCTCGTGCGGATCTTGTGGCGGCGCAGCGGGTCGCGGTTCTCGTTGCAGTGGCGCTCGCCTGGTCCGTGGCACGCTTCGCAAGCGATGCCAAACTCCGCGGCCATCGTGTCGACACGACCGGTGTCGACGCGCGGCATCGAGTGCGTGGTGTGGCAGCCGTTGCAGTTCTGATTCCAGGTGCCGTCCGCTGGCAGCGTGCGCCATTCCGGCGGCATCAGGAAGACAGCGTGGAACGGCAGCCACCGGCGCTCCGCGACGCGGTAGACGAGAGGGACGATCCCCAACTCGCGTTCGTTGCCGGTCGAATACCACAGCGCTTGCGCGTGGTGCGAGCCAGTCAGTTGCACGACGGGGCGGTCGATGCGTTCGCTGCTCGTGCCCCGTTGCATCGAGACCCACAACTCGTCGCCGCGCCAACGCAGCGACACTGGCTCGCCAAAGCAGTCGAGGTCAAGCGCGTCGAACTTTGCGAGCAGCGTCTCGCGGGTCGCTTGCTGCGTCATCGCGCGATGGTGGGAGTTGGCCCAGCTTGCGTGCTCGCCCGGATGGCACGAACGGCACGAGCCGGAGCCGACATAGCCGTCTTGCGGCCGTTCGATCGGGCGGTTGCTCGGAATCACGCGCTCGATCGGCAGCAGAGAGGTCGCGAGCGCGAGCGTCACTGCGATGCCCGCGCCGATCAGCACGAAAGCCAGGCCGCGTCGGCTCGCGCGCAGGAGTTGCAGCGCCAGCGGCAACAGCGCAAGCAAGGCGAGCACTGAAGTGATGGCCGCTTCCATGCGTTCAGCGCACTCGCACGAGGCGCTGGGTCGGCAGGTCCAACGCGGCCATGTGGGGCGCCAGATCCAGCAAGAACCGATGGCCATCGACGAAGTAGCCGGCGGTGCGTTGCAGGCCCGGGACCTTGGCGCAGAACCAGTCGTTCATCACGTGCACCATCAACTCACGGACATACTTCGCGAAGCAACTCGCGAGCGCAGTCGGAAACGAGCGGTCATCGCCTTTCTCCGCAAACGTAACCGTCATCGCGGTTTCGCCAGTGCCGATGCAGTAGGTGGAGACACCAGACTCTTCGCGCACGGTTTCGATGTGCGCTCCTGGCCGAAGCTGGCGCAGGTCGCGTGAGTAGTGCATCCGGCCGCCGCAGCGGTCGGCGACGAGGTGTCCTTTGCCCGGCATCGCGTCCAGCAATCGCGCGAGCACGTCGGAGTAAGCGCGAAAGTGCGCGCGGCTCTTGTTGTCGGTCTCGGCGATGAGCCCGTTCCATTCTTCGACGTCGACGGTGCGGATCGCGATCGTGCGCATCGACATGCCGACGGACTCCATCTTCCTCGCCAGCAGTTCGGCGTGCAGTTCGATCCACGCGCGGTCGGCGCAGATCGGCAACGGCAACTCCAGCCGTTCATACCAAGGGCACCGCGCCAGTCGATCGAGGTCAGCGCCCATCAAGGACAGCCAACTCGCGAGATTCACCGGCAGTTCGCCGTGCAGGACCGTCCAGAAGCACAACGCCGTCTCCTCGATGCGCTTCAGCCCGTGATTGCCGGTGTGGACCTTCTTGCTGTCGGCGACGCGGACCTTGCCTCGCTCGTGCTTCTTGCGGCAGACCAAGTCAGCGAGCAGCGACCAAGGGTCCGCGCCCGGCGGTCCCGTCAACGCGCAGCCGGCCACGACCATGGGCCCGAGGATCGGCCCGAGGCCCGCTTCGTCGATGCCGCCGAGGCAGTTCATGACGGCCAACCAAGCCGCCCATGGCAGTGGGGTCAAGTCTGCGTTGCCGGGACCACGCGCGGACGGTTCCCGTGCGAACCCCATCACGGCCGATAAGGGGGCGGAGGTTCGTGCCGATGGAAATCCTGCTGATCGAAAAAGACGCGCTCGTTCGTGACCAACTCAAGGTCGGTCTGCAGCAGTTTCCCAGCATCAAGGTCACGACCGGGACCGGCTATCGCGGCATCAACGAACTCCGCAGCCGCTCTTTCGAGTGCGTGTTCCTCACCGTCGATCCAAAGGACAAGGAATCGCTGGGGATGCTCGCGCATCTGCGTTCCTTTGATCCGACGACGGAACTGGTGGCGCTCGTGCCGTCGCAGGAGCCCAAGGCGCTCGGCAACGAGAAGCAGAAGCACAACATCCATTCGATCCTGCGTACGCCGCTGCAGCCAAAGGACCTGTTCGCGTTCCTTGGCCGCTTCATGGAGCGCCATGCGACGCGCGAGTCGGCGGCGCCACGGCGTCCTGCGCCCGCACGCGGTCCGGTTCGGATCGACTGATCGCCGCACTGGCGAGCAGGTCGCGTGCGCTGCGCCCGCGGCATCGCTAGTCTGCGTCGTGTGGAGCACCCCTCGAGCGATCCAAAACCGACGCGACGCGAACGCAGCCCGCGCCGCAACCTCTACTTCGAGTCGCGTTACCGCAAGCTGCGCCGCGGACTGCCGCAGACGATCTTCTGGTGCCCGACCTGCAAGGGCGATCGGCGCCGACGAGAAGGCTGCGAGCCCTGTCAGGGATTTGGCAAGCTGACCAAGGAATCGGTCCAAGAACTCATCGGCCGTCGGATGCTGCCGGCGTTTGGCGCGCGCACCGGGCGGTTCCACGGCGCCGGTCGCGAGGACATCGACGTGCTGATGCTGGGCAAGGGGCGACCGTTCGTGTTCGAGGTCGTCGGCGCACGCAACCCCAACGTCGATCTCGAGGCATTGCGCAAAGAAATCGAGCAGCGAGCCGAGGGGGCGATCGAACTGGCGCCCTTCGTGCCCGTGCGCAAGGACCGCGTCGCCTACTGGAAGCAGACCAACTTCGAGAAGGTCTACCGCGCCGAGGTGGCGCTGTTGGCCGAGCCCGCAAGCCTTGACGCTGCTGTGGCATTCGAAGGCAAGGTCACGCAGCGAACTCCGCAGCGAGTTGCGCATCGGCGCGCCGACTTGGATCGCGAACGCGAGGTCAAGGTGCTCTCGGTGGAGAGAATCGGCGACCTTCGGCTCGGTCTCCGCATGCAGTGCCAGCACGGCACCTACGTGAAGGAGTTCGTCAGCGGCGACGAGGGGCGCACGACGCCGTCGCTCGCCTCTCTGCTCGGTGTCGAGGCGCGCTGCGACTTGCTGGACGTCGAGGAGATCCTGACGCCGTTGTCGACCTTTGCCGACGGCGTGTGAGCGATCCCAGCGCGGCGGTCACTTGCCGCCGCGCATGACTTTCGGCAGTCCGCGGTCGAAGTGAAAGGTCACCATGCGGCGCGCGCGATGCGTTGCCGTGAAGACGCCATCCGCAAACGATCCGCCCTCGATCAGCACGGGGAAGTCGGGCACGAGGTCCATGATCGTGGATGGCTCGAGGCCGCGGATCAGCTCGTTACCGGGCTTCCATTGCGCCTGCTGGAAGAAAGTGAGCAGGTCGACGAGGCCGTCCGGACTGTCGGCGGGCGCGTGGTTGGGAACGAGCGCACCGAGGTAGCCGCTCGCGGTGAAGAAGGTGAGGCGCATCGCCTCGGTGCGCACGCCGGGCGTCGCGATGCGCACGGGCTCGGTTTTGTCGTTGAGGCGGTAGAGCGCTTCACTCGAGCAGTTGACGACGTCGGGGCACTGCAAGACCAGTTCTTGGATGTCGCTTCGCTGGACCGTCGCCAGGATCCCGCTGTCCACGAATCGCATCGTGGTGCCAAGCGGCGGCACGATCGGCACGCCTTCCTTCTCGGTGAGATCCACCGCGCCGTGCGCCGCAAAGGTCGGGCGATGCGCGAACACCTTGCCGCCACCCTTGCCGAACGGCGGCTCGAGCAACCGGTCGATGCCGAAGTGCAATTGCAGCGCAACCCCGTTCGGACTCTGGTGGGGAAGTCCGGCGACGAACCACGGAAACGGCATTCCGTCATCTTGCATGCGCAAGAGTTGCGCATGCATGTCGCGCGACTGTGCGTCGGCGCTGGATTGTTCGACTCGCACGACCCACAAGCCGGCGCACGCCGCGGCCAGAGCCAGCCCGATTGCGATGCGGCCGCCGATCGCGACCAGACCGGCAAGGCCGACGAACGCGAGGCAGAAGTAGCGGAGGTTGTGGTGGTTGTCGGATTGCGCAAAGAACGACGCCATCGGCACGCTTGCGCAGAGGAACCACGCGATCGAGAGGAGCAGCGCGCCGATCCTGCTGCGCCGCATGCAGAACACCACGCCGAGCGCCGCTGGCAGGAACCCGAGCGCGGCGAGGTTCCACGGCGGCATCGGCCCGAAGCGAAAGTCCAGAAGCATCGGCACCCACCAGCAGGGGTTCACGAGTCCCGCTGCGTAGTCGACGAGGCCTCGCGCCATCGGCAGCGCGTGGTGCTCTGCCGCGTCGTAGCCGCCCATCCGGCCAAGGCAGGCGATGCGCCACCCGAGGTAGGCCGCGAGCAACGCGAAGTGTGGCCAAGTGGCTCGGGCTGCGGTGATCGCCCGCGTGATCGGGCTCCCGGCCGTGGAGCGCGCGAACGCGACGAGTCCGAGCAGAACCGGCAATGGCAGCACCGTCTCCTTGCAGCAGAGCGCGAGCCCAAACGCGAGGAGCGAGGCGGCGCGGCGCGATACGCCTTCGAGGGATCGGCAGAACAGCAAGACGCTCGACAGCGCGAGCAGGCACGAGAACCCGTCCGTTCGTGCGATTGCCCACGCGATTGCGCCCACGTGCGTCGGCGACAAGGCCCACACGAGGCCGGCGCCGAACGCATAGCCGTCGGACAGCCAGCGCCGCCACATGCATCCGACCAGCATGGCGCTGCCGGCATGCGCGAGCGCGTTGTCGAAGTGTGCAAGGAAGGGATGCGCGCCCACCAACTGCAACTCGAGCCACAGTGAGAGCGTGATCAGCGGGCGATAGAAGAAGAACAGATCCTCGGCGCCGTACCACGGGCCCGTGAAGTCGCGCAGCACGTTGCGGAAGTCGCTGGCCCAGCAGAGCGCGAAGAAGTCGTCGCTCGCCCAATAGGGTTGGATCGGGAACCAGGCCGCCAGCGTCAGGATCGGTAGCAGCCAGAACCACCGCGGCATCCGCGCGGGCGCCTCCACGGCCAACGCGCGATCCTGTTGCGGCGATCGGTCCATCGTGGCTCGGATCAGAGGATCACGCCGAGCAGAGTCATGTCCATGATGAGTTGGCCGTTGCAGTATGCCTGCGCCGGGAACTTGGCCATCCGGCTGCCGCTCAACTGGCCTCTGCCCGCGACGAAGTGGACGCGCGCTGGCGGCACGACTTGACCACGGAACCGCACGTCGTCGAGGCCGCCGAGCCCGACGAACTTCTCCGGCGGCCAGTTGTTGACCTTCTTGAGCAGGAATGTCGCAGCCTGTGCTGCACCTTCGATCATCAGCACGCCTGGCATCAGTGGCTTGCCGGGGACATGGCCAGCGGCCCACCATGCGTCGGCCGGCCAATCCTTGTAGGCGATCAGCAACTGCTCATTGGCGTCGTAGTGGCAGATACCGTCGAGCAGTTGGAAGAAGTAGCGATGCGGTACCAGGCTGCGCAGCTCCTCCTGCGGTATGACGTCCTTGGAGAGATCGAGCGATGCGAGATCAACGAGCGGGCGGGCCATGAGAGGTGCAGTCAAGGCGTGGGAGAAAGACGCCTGCAGAACTTCTACCCGACTGCCTGCGGCGGACGAAGCGTCCACACCGCACTCCGCAGCGATCCGCGAGAATCAGCGAATCCGAATGATCTCGAACCGCTGCTCAGCGGCCTGCGCGTCGGGCTTCACTTCGAACTGGCCCAGTCGGCGCTGGTAGTCCGGTTTGCTGATCTCGATCTCCCAGTTGCCGGGCAGCAGGTTGGGAAACGTCGCCTTGCCGAGCGAATCGGTCTCGGTCTCCATCTCGTTCACCTGTCGACGGCCTGTGGCGCGCAGTTGCACCAGCGCCCCAGCAATGGGCCAGCCGCCAACCTGCGTGACGATCGCGGTGACCTGCGAACCGCGTGGCACGACGATGGTCGTTCCCTGTGGCAGGACCACGGAGCCCTGGCGCAGAAAGGACCCAGGTTGCACGTGCACGACGGTCGGTTCCATCAGCGGCATCGCCTGCGGTCCGACATGCACGTGGTATTCGCCTTCGAGCACGTTCTCGAACACCACGCTGCCGTAGTTGTCCGAAGTGCCGTGCAGCATCGTGCGCCCGTGCGGCTCTTGATGCGGCACCATGCGGATCTCGGTGGCGCACACCGGCGCGCGATCCTGGTCGCGCAGCAGGATCGAGAACGGCGAACCTGGCGTGATCGGCAGCTTGACGTCGTCGGCAAACGGACGCTCTTGCGTGATCTGCACCGTGCACTGGCCGCCATTGAGGCCGGGCGAGTGGACCCGGACGACATATCCGTAGTCGGAGAATGGAATGTCGCGGACTTCAAATGTCGGCGTGCCGATGCCGAGCGCTACCGGGACCACCTTGCGCCACGGTGGCGTGCCGCCGGCGAGGACGTTCTTCAGTTCGTCGACGACGACCGCGATCGTCTGGATCTGATCGAGGACGCTGGGAGTGAGCGGGATGTCGCCGACGATCACGCCGCTCGTCCATCCTGTCGTGTCGCGGCCTTCTGATTTGCGAAACGTCGGCTCGGCGGTCGCTGCCTCGCTGGGCCGCGCAGTCGCGCCCTCACTGCCTGCGGTTCCAGGCGCGTCGCCGTGCGGCTCGTCGACCGTGAACGGCAGTTCTGCGGCGGGCGGCGGCGACAACTCGCCTGCAGTGGTTGGATTGCCCAGGACCGCGAATGCGCCCACGGCGAGCAGCACGAGCGCGCTGGCGCGGATCCACAGGTCGCTAGGTCGCATCGGTCGGGGTGGGGATTGGGCGCGGGATCGAGAACAGGAACCTAGTCAATAGTAGCCGTGAATGCGGCGGCAACGGCGGCACTGCGCGCAGAGCGTATCGAAATGAGGCTCCGACCCGCGGCGCGGAACGCGGCCCTCGCCTCAGCGGCAGGCGTCCTGGATCCGCAGCAAGTCGTCGAGCAGCGCGGGCAGGTCGCGCAAGAACAGCATGTTGGGCCCATCGCTCGGCGCGTGCTCGGGGTCTTCGTGCACTTCGAGGAACAACCCATCCACGCCGCACGCAACGCCGGCGCGCGCGAGATAGGGCACCTTGGTGCGGTCGCCGCCGGTCGAACTGCCGGTGGCGCCGGGGCGTTGGACCGAGTGCGTCACGTCGAACACGAGCGGCTGGCCAAATGCGCGCATCGTCGGGAAGCCGGCGAAGTCGACGACCAGCGTGCGGTAGCCGAAGCTCGCGCCGCGCTCGGTGATCATCGCGCGCGGGTTGCCCGCGGCGGTGATCTTCGACAGCACGTTGCCGACATCTTCGGGTGCGAGGAACTGACCTTTCTTGACGTTGACCGCTTTGCCCGTCGCCGCGGCTGCAAGCAGCAGGTCGGTAGCCTCGGCTTGCGTGACGGCAGCCTTCGCGTTGTCGATCAACTCCTGTCGTCGATCGGCACGAAGGCCTGGGTAAAACGCTGCGAGCGGCAGCGTGATCGGCGCGATGGGTGGCAACGGCAGATTCAAGACGCTC
>SXPK01000050.1 GCA_005776365.1 Planctomycetia bacterium | reverse complement strand
CGCCGACGATTATCTGACCAAGCCGCTTGGCACTGGCGAGCTGCTGGCGCGATTGCGCGTCGCTCTGCGCAAGAGCAACCGGGAGCAGGCCGCTGGTTCTTCTGGCGTGTTCGTGGTCGGCGAGTTGCGCGTCGATCTCGAGCGTCAGCAGGTCACGGCGCGCGGCGTGGCAGTGAAACTCACGCCGATCGAGTTTCGGCTGCTCGCGGCGTTGATCCGCTCGGCAGGTTCGGTCGTGACGCGACAGAAGTTGCTTGCAGAAGTCTGGGGCGAGGAACGCAAGGACGAAGCCCACTACCTCCGCGTTTACATGTCGTCCCTGCGGCGCAAGGTCGAAGAGGACCCGGCGCGGCCCCGCTTGCTGCTGACCGAGCAGAACATCGGCTATCGACTGCACGTCGACTGAGTTGAGGGCGCGGCCATCAAGACGCCTTGATGGTTCGGCTGACTTGGGCGCTCGCACCGGCTTGTCGGTGGTCGAGAGGTCCTCTACATGGAATGGCGAGCACTGCCTGCAGCGACGCGGCAAACAACAGCGTGTCGAACCCCCTGCAGTCATCTCCTCGTGCCAGGCTGCTGCCTGGAGACCTTTCTCGTGCACCAAGCGCACCAGATTGCGGCGTCGCGACTCGCTGACGACGGCCGCAAGAAGCCATTCGCGACGCGAAGGACCCTGCTGCCATGACCGCGGCGAACTGGGTCCAGGCGTGTCGGCCGATGCTGCCGATCCAGAACCCGCTCTGGGCCTTCGTTCACAACAACATCCTCCAGATGTTGGAGGATCGCCCCTTTCCTGCCGCGCTGCGGGAAGCCGCGGCGCTGTATCGGGCGCGTCCATACGAGAGCGAGAGCTTCTATCGCGAGCAACTGGGGACCGGCCGCATCGACCGCGCCACCCTCGGAGCCGTGTTGTTGGCGGGCTGGCCCTCCGCGTTCGAACGACCGCGCGACGCGGACGACGCGGTGGCCCGTTTTTTGTCCGAGCCGTGGATCTGCGACGACGAGCCGCCCTACGAACTGGTCGGCGGCCCCTCTGCGGAACACCTGGTGCGCTACTCGTTGCGCGACCGACCGCTGCAAGACTGGCTCGTGCCGATCATCGCGAGCTATCTCGATCAAGGCATGGCGCCGTGGCCCAACCCCTTCGTCAAGGAAGGGCTGTGGGCGTGGTTCTGCTTCGCAGTCGAAGCCTCGCCCGATCTCGCGATGCCTTGGGCGCCGCACCTCCGTCGCCGGTTGAAGCAGCATCTGGACGCTGGCCGCGACGTTCTTGCGATCATCGAGAACGAGACGCTTGGCGTGGCTTCGCCACAGAGCGCGCAGACCTATTGTCTGCAGACGCTGTTCGTGCTGAAGGGCTGGTCGGGCATGGTCCACAAGCTCGAAACGGAGCCGCAGATCGCGCCCAATGAAGCGCCGAGGCTGTCGCTGACCGACTGGCTCGCGGCGATGCTGGTGTCGATCCACGCACTGGACGAGTGGTTTGATGCGGGCGCGTCCAACTCTCCCGCGCCAGTGCCGTCGCACTACACCCACGGTCTCGGCCGACTGCGGCGGTGGCAAGAAGCCTACGAACGCACCTTTGGCGGCCAGATGCTGGCGATGCTCGAGCGCGACATGCAAATGCCGCTGCGGCCGTCGAACCGCCGCGCGCAAGCCTTGGTCTGCATGGACGATCGCATGGAATCGATGCGGCGCGCGCTCGAGAAGCCCGAACGAGGCATCGAGACGATCGGCACCGTCGGGTTCTTCGGCATCGACATGAACTTTCACGCCCTCGGAGCCGGGCGTCCGTCGCGACAGTGCCCGCCAGTCATCGAGCCGTCGCGAACGATTCGCGAGTTGCCCGTCGAGGCCGAGGGTGCGGAGTGGGCGCGCTCGCGCGCGATCGGTCGATTTGGTCACTCTCTCGCGCTGTTGCTCTACTTCCGGTCGCGCTCGATGTTCCGTGGTCTGCTCGTCTCATTGGTTGCGGGATTGCTCAGCTTCGCGCCGCTGCTCCTGAAGCTGATGATGCCCGGCCGTGCGCATCGAGTGCGTGATCGGATGCGTCGGCTCATGTTGCCGCGGCCCGCGACACGCATCGACGTCGATGGGCCAGGAGGCTACGCGCCGGAGGAGCAAGCGCAGATCGTCGCGTCCATCCTGCGGTCGAGCGGCTTGGTGCGCGACTTCTCGAACATCGTCGCGGTCGTCAGCCATGGATCGACCACGGCGAACAATCCCCTGCGGCAGGCCTACGGCTGCGGCGCGTGCTCTGGCAACCCGGGTTCGCCGAACTCGCGGCTGTTCTCGATGCTCGCCAATCGCGCCGAGGTCCGAGTGGCACTCGACAGGTTGGGCATTCACGTTCCACCGCGGACAGCGTTCGTGCCGTTTCATCACGACACGACGACGGATCTGGTGGAGTCGCTCGATTCGCACCTCGTGCCTTCTTACTGCGTCGACGAGGCGCGAGTGGTGCATGGGCTGCTCTCCGACGCGGCCAGGGAAAGCGCGGTCGAGCGTTGCCGTCGACTCGTCCCTGGCGCCGCAAGACTGCCGGAGGAGCGAGCGTTCCAGCACGTGCAGGATCGAGGCCATGATCTCGCGCAACCGCGACCCGAGTATGGCCATAACCGCGTCGCCGCCTGCATCGTCGGGCGTCGCGCGTGCACGATCCGGAGCAACCTCGATCGCCGCACCTTCTTGGTTTCCTACGATCCGACTTCGGATTCGTCAGGAACTGCCTTGCGCGAGGCTGTGCTCGGCACCGTCCCCGTCGCTGTCAACATCGCGATGGACTACTACTTCTCGCGTGTCGACAACGATGGGTTTGGCTGCGGCTCCAAGCTGCCCCTCAACATCGCGTCCTTGCTCGGCGTCATCACCGGGTCGAAGAGCGACCTGCGCGTCGGGCTCGCGCGCCAGCAAGTAGAGCTGCACGAACCGATGCGGTGCATGGTGCTCATGGAGGCCCCAGTCCAGCGGGTCCTCGATCTCGTGATGGGGCACCCACGACTGAAGCGGCTCGTGCTCGGCGACTGGATGCGGCTTGGCAGGATCGATCCCGACAACGGTTCGATCGAGCTATTCGTCGGTGGCGCATTCGTGCCGTGGCGGCAGGCGTGGCCTGAGGCGGCGGAGTTCGGCTCCGGCGCTGTGCCCCAGGCCTTCGATTCCAGATTCGACGTCGTGATCAGGGGGACTTGGTGAACTCCCTGTCGGTCTGGCTGCCATTGCTACTGGCCTCAATCGCCCTTGCGCCAGTGGCGTTGGGCGCATGTCTGTTGCTCGGCGTGCGGCTGCGCGAAGGGATCGAAGCTCGCGTCGCACTTCTGCATTCGATGCTCGTGCTGGGTGCGACCGCGGCCGTGCTTTTCATGTGGCGCTCGACGCAGACCCGCGCTTGCGAGGTGGAGTTGCCGCCGCTGCTGCAAATGCATGACTACGCGTGGCGCGCCGTGCTGCTCGTCGATCCCCTGGGATTGACCTACGCAGTCCTGGTCGCGCTGCTGTATCCGGTCATCGTGCGGTTCTCGATGCCGTCGTTCTTTCGCGAACCCGGCAGTTCGCGCTACTGGTTCCTCGTGACGATGCTGGCAGCAGCGCTGTGGGCGCTGTGCTTCGCCGGCAACCTCGACGCGCTGTTCGTGTCTTGGGAACTGATCGGCGTCAGTTCCGTGATGCTGATCGGTTTCTTTCGCCGGCAGGTGCGGGCCTGTCAGAACAGCCTGCTCGCGCTCGTCTACTACCGCATCGGCGACTTCTTGATCCTGCTCGCCGCGGTTCTGATCCATCACTCCTTCCCAGAACATCGCTTCTCGCACTTCGACGTCGATGCGCACGCGCCGAACGCCCTGATGGTCGGGCTTGCGCTGCTGGGCGCCAGTCTGGCGAAGTCCGCGCAGTTGCCGATGTCGCCTTGGCTGCACCGCGCGATGGAAGGACCCGCGGCGTCGAGCGCGATCTTCTACGGCGCGCTGTCGGTGCATCTGGGGCCCTTCCTGCTGCTGCGCACCGCGAAGTTGTGGCACGAAGAGCCCGTGGTGCTGTGGACGATGGGCTTCCTCGGCGGCGCGACGGCGGTTTGGGCGACCTTGGTCGGCCGCGCGCGACCTGACGCGAAGACTGCGCTCGCATACTCGACGATGACGCAGATCGGCATCATGTATCTCGAGTTGGCCTTCGGTCTGCACAAGCTCGTCGGCTACCACATGTTCGTGCATGCCGGTTTGCGCACCTGGCAATACCTGCGGTCCTCGTCCCTGATTCAGGACTTCCAGGACAACCCGGTGTTCGCAGCGAGCGTGCACTTGCGGCGACGCCTGTTCTTCGAGCATCTGCTGCCCGAGCGCGTGCAGCGGTTGTTCTACCTTGGCGCGGTGCGGTTGTTCTGGGTCGATGCAATTCAGCAGCACCTGATCGTGCGCCCATTCCTGGCCGTGTTTCGTTGCATCGCGGCCGCCGAAGATCGGTTGCTCGGCCGACCCCGCGGCGGGGAGTCAGCGCGATGAGCATCCAAATGCCAATGTCAGGCCCTGACTTTGCGCTGTCGTTGGTGTCGGTGGCGGCAGCGGCCGTCATGTGGACATCATCGGACCACGTGACCTTCTCCTGCGGGCTCGCGGTGGTTCTCGCGGCCCCGGTCGTCGAGCCGTTCGTGCGACTGCGCGTCGGCGGTGAAGGTCGAACTACAGCGACTTGCCTGTCCTTGTTGGCCTTGGCGGCAGCCGTCGCGTTCGGGTTTGCGCCAGACTCAGCCGCGCTGGCCATCGCCGCGCTGGTCGTGGTCGGCGGCGCGTTTCCGTTCCATGTGATCCAAGAAGCGCTGCGCCCGCAGGCGGGTCCTCGCGCATTCTCGCTGTTGCTGTTGTCGCAACCAGGGCTGGCCTTGGCGACGGAGATCCTAGACCCGCAGACGGTGACCCTCGGCGTCGAGACGCGCACGATGCTGACTTCATGGTTCGTCCTGACCGCGCTGGTGCAGACGGGGCTCGCGTTGTGCCGTCAGGACCCCATGCGCGTCGTCTTCGGCGTCGGCATGTCGCAAGCCGCGCTCCTCGTCGCGGGCGCGATGGCGAGCGAGCACGGCTTTACGTCCGAGTATCTGATGCTCGCCGGCTCGGACCTTGGCCTGCTCGCGCTCACCTTGCTGCTCGGCGACATGCAGCGACGCCACGGTGCCCTGCGGTTGCGGCCCGACAATGGGCTCGCGGAGCATGAGCCTCGGTCGGCGCAGCTGTTCTTGGTCGCCGGCTGGCTGTGCGCAGGGTTGCCAGGGGGCATCGTGTTCTTTGCCGAGGACCTGATCTTCCATGCGCTCGTCCAGCGATCCTCATGGAACGCGGCCGGCATGGTGTTCGTCTGCATGATCAACGGGATTGCGTTCTATCGTGTTTATCTCGGCGTCTACTGCGGGCGCATGATCCCGGGCGCGTTCGCGAAGAGCGTCATGCCCCCATTGATCTCCGTGACAGTGGCCTTGCTGGTCGCCGCCGTCGTGATCTTCGGGTGCATGCCGCAAGCGATGCTGCCGCACTAGCGGTGTGACGAGGTCGGTTTCTCGCACGAGCCTGATCTCGATATCAATGCCCTTTCTGGCAAGGGCTCGTTGCAACGGCTGAGCGCAACCAGGACCATCCGCCGGTCCCTCTTCTCTCGCGCTCTCTCATGACCCAACAATCCCAACAGCAGTGGGGGTCGCGTCTCGGCGTGATCCTGGCGGTGGCAGGTTCGGCGGTCGGCCTCGGCAACTTCCTACGCTTCCCAGGGCAGGCGGCTCAGAACGGCGGCGGCGCCTTCATGATCCCCTACTTCCTCGCGCTCGTGCTGCTCGGCATTCCGATCGGCTGGGCGGAGTGGGCAATGGGCCGTTACGGGGGGCGCAAAGGCTTCCACGGCGCGCCGGCCATCCTTGGCGTCTGGTGCAAGGGACCGATCGGTCGCTACGCGGGCGTGCTCGGCGTGCTGATCCCGCTGGGCGTCTACTTCTACTACGTGCTGATCGAGAGCTGGTGCCTCTACTACGTGTGGATGTACTGCATGGGCGGCATCGGCGTGGATGGCACCGCGCCAATGGCAGAACAGGTCGCGACGACCAAGAGCTTCTTCACGGAGGTCACGGGATCGTCGGCCAATGGCGCGCTGTTCGAGAACGGCGTGCACCCGATCGTCTGGACCTTCGTCCTGACGGCCTTCCTCAACATCTGGTTCGTGTATCGCGGCCTGTCGAGGGGCATCGAAGCGGTCTGCAAGTATGCGATGCCGGTGATGGGCATCCTCGGGCTGGTCGTGCTGTTCCGCGTCTTGACGCTCACGCCGCCGGCGGGGACCGAAGGCCAGACCGTGAGCGACGGCCTTGGCTTCATGTGGAATCCCGACTTCGACAAGCTCTGGGTGCCCAAGACCTGGCTCGCCGCCGCGGGGCAGATCTTCTTCAGTCTGTCGGTTGGATTCGGCGTCATCATCAACTACTCGAGCTACATGAAGAAGAAGGACGATGTCGTGCTGAGCGGTTTGACCGCTTCGGCGACGAATGAGTTCTTCGAAGTCGTGCTCGGCGGACTCATCACGGTCACCGCGTCGGTCGTCTTCGTTGGCGTCGCGCTGACGATGGATGGCGCGAAGGGCGGCACGATGAGCCTTGGGTTCAAGACGCTGCCGATGG
>SXPK01000004.1 GCA_005776365.1 Planctomycetia bacterium | reverse complement strand
CTAACAGGCTGCGCTACGCTCCGACCCTAGTCGAATTGCGAGGGCGGTGAAGCCCCCTGGGGAGCGCAGGATGGTAGCGACAGACCGGGGCGCGGCAAGAGCCGAGGCGGAGGGGCGGTGATGCGCTGCGCATCACGACTGGCGATCGCTAGCTCTCGCTGCCTTCGTGCGGCATGGCCGCCGACCGACAGGAGCCACGACGCTAGCAGTGGTTTCACAACGCTCGGCAAGCGAAGCCGGGCAGCGACGACCAACGGCAAGGAATGAGTACGTAGCGGATCCGTGGATTCCGCAGAGCGCTCACGACGTCGCCATCGGGCTTCGGGGCCGGCCACAGCTGCCGGGGTGCTGTGAAAGCACTTCTACTTCGGCTCCGCGTTGGTCTTGACGATCTGCCCGTAGCTTGCGGCGAGAGCGATGAGCGCGGCTCGATCCGGCGCGGCCCAGTTCACGCCTTGGTCAAAAGCACGGAACATCCGCGATGCGTTGCCGCGCGAGGTGACCGAAAAGAACTCGCCGCCGCCTTCTGCGAATCGGAACCAGTGCGTGCAACCTGCTGGCACGTGGATCAGGGCTCCCGCCGTCGCAAGAACTTCTCGGTCGTCGACGCCGCAGTGCACCGAACCACGCAGCACGAAGAACGACTCATCCCACGGGTGATGATGGGGACCCGGACCCGTTCCGGCAGGCCCGACGATGCGGAACAACTCGTAGCCTCCGGTCTGCTCGGTCGAGGCGAGCACGGTGATTTGGAAGCCGCCGATCTCCAAAGGACGCGGCGCCTCATCTTGGCTTTGAACGATAGGGCCGCTCACAAGTACGCCTAGCTGTAGGCGGTGGCGGCGCGGAACACAACGGCCCGCGCGCGACGCACCCTGATGACACCGCGACCCGCGGCTTTGGCCTGAATCGAGGGAGCGCAACCGGCGCCACTTGGCAGGGACCCTGGCTCGGTGTGGCGGTCTGTGAAGCCGATGCGGGGAGGTAGCGGTTCCACCACCAGCAAGCCCGCAAGGTCGAGTGCCGAAGAACTAGGGCGAGCAGCGAACCCGCAGCAAGATCGGTGGATTCCGCTGCGATCCCACGACGCAATCATCGGGCGATGTGGCCGAAAGCCGCCGGCGAGGCGTCGTGAAGCTGCAGCTCCGCAGATCCCGCGGAGCCTCGCGTGGGGTCAGGGCTGCTAGCCCCCGACCGACGGCTCAGTGGGCGTGCGCTGGCGCTGCGAACAGGATCAGCTCCACGCGCTCATTGCCTTCGACGTAGGCATCGTGACCCGCTGGGATTTCGAAGAAGTCACCCTTCGCAATCCGGGTCTCTTTGTTGCTATCCACCATGCGGACGACCAACCGACCTGCGATGCAGTAACCCGTGTGCTTCATCGGGCACGAATTCGGATTGCCCAGCAAGGGCTTCTCGTCCTTCTCCCAAGTCCAACCCGGCTCGAACACGGCGCGCATTCCTGCCGTCCCGTCGCGCATCTTGATAATGGAAATGCCGCCAAACTCCTTCATATCGAGGGCTTGGTCCGGCGTGTCGAATCGCCTCGTCTCAATGCTGTTTGTCATGCCAATACCCTAGCGGTGCTCACGCAAGTGCAGCACCGGCAGGTGGTAGCACGTTTGCACCCGCGCCGATGGGAACGCGCCCGGAGTGATGCGCGCTCGCGGTTCGCCTCGGATCCAAGACACCGGATCGCACAACCGATTGGTAGAAGTGGCTTCACGACACCTCGGCAGCTGCGGCCGGCCCCGAAGCCCGATGGCGGCGTCACGAGTTCTCCGTGGAATCTACGGATTCCGCTGCGAACTCGCTCCTTGCCCTCGGTCTTCGTTGCCCTGCCTCGCTTGCCGATTTGTTGTGATACCACTTCTAGCAGCCCGTTGAAGAACGGCTGTGTCGCCGAGAGCGTGGCTGCCGGGTCGAGATCAAGGAGTGCGAACGGAGTCGAATCTAGGGATTCGACGCAGTGCGCACGACGTAGAGATCGGCCCGGATGCCGCGCTCGCAGGCAGCATGCGTTCTTCAACGGGCTGCTAAGCCATCGAGCATGGATCGTTCGGTGCCAGGCAGCGCGATTCGCTCCTTGCGCGCGGCGTCTGCCATGCGTGGCCTCAGGCCCTCACTTCCAGCCGGCGCTTCGCGCCAAGGCATCGGCGATGCGCCGGCAAACGCGGGCGGATGCAGGCATCGAGAAGCGCCCGACGGCGAGTCAATCCTTCCTCTCCAGCGGCTTGCCGCGTTTGGTCAACACCAACAGAGCCGCGAACGACGATGCGTCGCGCGCATGACGCTCGAGGATCCGGCGCCAGGCAGTGGCGACCGCGCGAAAGCGACGCACCGCGGGCTCGTCGGGATCAGCGAAGGGTTCTTCGGCCTGCAGACCATCAATGCCGGTCAGCGATGCAAGCAGACCCTGCACCCTGCACGCAGCGACGCAGGCATCGATGTTCCAGTAGTCCTGTTCCTGCAGCCACGCAACCGCAGCGACCGCAGCGGGATGACCATGTCGAAGCAGAGCTTCTTTCATCGACGCCTCGTCGAAGTGGCTGGTTGCGAAGCGAGCGACCTCGTCGGCATACAACACCGCGTCCATTGGCATCACGACGCGCTGCGAATCGAGCGGCGGCAGTTGCTGTATCGACGCCGTGCTGCGCGCCGCGCGATCGAGGCCCATCGCAAGGCGACGGATCTCCTCGTGCAGCGCACCTGCCTCACCCACAAAGCCGCGCTGGGCGATCGTGTTGCGACCTTGCAGGTCCGCCATGCGCGCCTGATACGAAAGCGCAAGCGAGGGCGCGGCCTCGTGCAGACCAAAGGACGCGAGCACCGAACCGACTGCGGCAATGAGCGCAAATGGCCGCGACACGAACGGTCGGCGGCGGGGACGCAACTTCGGCTGCGGGGTCGGCGGCGGGCTGACGTGGGCTTCGCTCACACCATTGACCTTAGCTGACCTAAGCAACCTGTCGCTCCCTTCGCTGCGCAACGCCAATGCGGAGCAGAGCCAGTCAGGCAGTGGGCTTCGGCGACAGTCGGATCCAGCCAAAGGGCATCGCGCCATGCGACGAGTAGCGAAAGATGATCGCCGAATGGCCGGTGGCTTCGAGCAGCGCCTTCTTGATGCGCAAGGCCTCGTGCCAAACGTGCACACGCTTTCCGAGCAACGCAACCGTGCCGCCGCTGCCGGCTCCAGTCACGCGCGCGCCGTAGAGCAAGCCCGCCTTGTCACGGCGCATTCGCGCCTGTTCAACGAGGTAGTCGGTGCTCGCATGGCCGAGACCGCACGCGGTGTAACTGCGGTGCGATGCGTGCATCAAGTCGCCAAGCTCCATGCGCTCGTTGTCGCCCGCAGCCCCGTCTTGCAGGATCGCGCGGAACCGTTCGGCGCGTGCGTTCTCCTCGATCGGATGCCGCGTAGCGGCCCGCACCGGATAGTGGCGCTGCTCGTCGACCTTGGCATGCCGGTCGGCGTGGCCGCCGTAACGATGCACGAATTCAGCGCCGAGCATCGAGGAAGGCAGTTTGTCGTCCCATCGCTGACGCCACTCGTCGGCTGGGCAGTTGGCGAGATACCCCCGCCACGGGTCGCCCTCGCCCCATCGCTGCAGGCCAGAGTCGTGCACGCCGATGCCGCGCAGGTCGAGCAGCATGCGCGCGCCCATCGCCGCCGCGGCCCGCACGTCGCCGTAGCTGCTGTCGGTCACTGCATGGCGGACGCCGCTGTCGATGCCGACGATCTCCATGGCTTCTGGCAACGCGACGCTGTCCTCGGGCTCGCATGGCTGACAACGCAGCGCCATCAGTTCGTTGGCCTTGCCGCAGGCAACGGCCATCGGATCCATCACGCCGCACGGCGCCTTTGCGATCTCGTTCTCGACCCGCTGGCACAAGAGCGCAAGCTCCACACCGGTCAGCGCGATGCCGAAGTGCGCCGCCAGCGCGCGCATCGTCGCGACCGTGATGGCCGCGGACGAACCGACTCCCTTGCCCTCCGGCACGTCGCTGTGCAGCAACAGCGCGAGCCCCTTGGTGATGCGCAACCCCTTGGCCTCCGCGAGCATCAACAACGCGCCGAGCACATAACACGTCCAACGATCGCGCGGAACGGATCGCAACAGCATGCCGGCGACGGCAAGGTCGATGTGGCGGTCGCGCAAGCCAAGGTCGCCCATCCCCCACTTCACGATCTGAGAGCGAGAATCATCGCGGGACGGCGACCACACGCAGACCAGTTCGTCGTCGCGGTCTTGCACCGCGACACATGCGGCCTCCGACGTCGGCATCTGCAGCACGAGTGAACCCGAGTAGTCGGCGATGCCGCCCATCACGTCGATGCGACCGGGCGCGCGTGCGACGGTGACGTGCCGATCCGGCGCGAAGTAGTCAGGTACGGCGCGGTCGACGAGCTGAAACAAGTAGAGACAGCCGGAGCCCTCGTCGGGCAGCGCAGACGCAGTGAAGTGGTTCACGAAGGGTCGTAGTGTGCGGCAGGAACGGCGCGCAGTTCGATCGCCGACTGCTCTGGGGCCGTATCGGCCAGAAAGTTGCCGCCGCCAATCTCGGGGCCGGCGAGAAACTTGCGCAAGCCTGGCTTGCGCATCGGCGGATGGAACTCGACGTGGAAGCCAAATCCATCGCAGCGCTCGCCGTCCGTCGGGGCCTGATGCAAGGCCATCACGTAGGGAAACGGCTGCTGCCACAGATTGTCGAATCGCACGATGGTGGCATGCAGTGCCTGGGCCAAGGCCATCCGTTCCGTGTCGTCCAGATCCGCGACGCTGTGGACGGCACGCTTGGGCCCGACGTAGGTTTCGTAGGCATAACGAGCGAACCATGGCAGGAAGGAAATCGCGTCGGCGTTCTCCATGAGCACGCGTCTGCCGTCCTGCAACTCGGTCCGCACGACGTCCTCCCAAAGCGAACGACCCGTCGCGTCAAACCGTTCGCGGCACGCTTCCCGTTCTCGCGCAATCGTCTCGAACACGAAGTTGGTCGCGTAAATCTGGCCGTGGGGATGAGGATTCGACACCCCGACAGCCTCGCCGCGATTCTCGAACATCAGCACGTGAGCGACGTCATCGCGGCGCGACAGCTCGCGATACTGCTCCTGCAAGCAAGCGAGCACGCGGTCCATCGCAAAAGCGTCAGCCCGCGCCGGATGAAGGTCATGGCGTTCGGAAAACGACACGACGCGCGCGACGCCGCGCGCAGGACTGCTGCGATAGCCTGGTGGCGGCGCGGCGAGGCCTAGGGGCGCAGCGGCGCCGACGCACGGCTTGTCGTTGTCGAACACGAACACACCGCGGTAGTCAGGGTTGATGGCGCCCAAGACGCGCGCATTGCGCGGACAGAAGGTGCACGCAGGATCGTGCTGGGGAAGGCGCGACGCAGGTGCTGGCGCAGAGTCGCGTTCGCCGAGCCACGGCCGTTCTTGGCGATGCGCAGCGACGATGACCCATTGCTGGCGGAATGGATGCCAGCGCTGCTCCCAGCAAGGTTCGCTCACGCGGGCTCCTCGGCGGTTTGCATCGCTCACTCCGACATCGACATCGCAGGAACGACCGCGTCGGCGGGCGACAGCGGCCGCGATGCATCGGCGTCGGCGCGAGCGAAGAACAGATTCTCGACGACCTGCAGCAACTGCCGCTCGTCACGCGCGGCCACCATCGCGTTGCGCGCAGGCACCGGGTCATCGTGGTATTGCGCATACTTGATCGCGTGCGTCCGCAAGGACGACAGCCATCGCGCACCGTAGTGTTCGCGCGCCAGCTCGACATGCCGCAAGAGCGCGCTGCCGATCGCGCGCGGCGACGGTCGCATCGGCTCCCGGCCCTCGAGCAGCGCGCTCACCTGACCGAACACGAAGGGATTGCCGATGCAGCCGCGCGCGACGGTGACGCCATCGACGCCGGTTTCTCGCAACATCCGCACGACGTCGAACGCCGAGAACAAGTCGCCGCTGCCGATCACCTTCAGCGTGCCGGCGCGACGCTTGACCTTGGCGAGAAACTCCCACCGGCTCGGCCCCACGTACTTCTGCACCACGGTTCGCGGGTGCACGGTGATCGCAGCTACACCGCGCGCAAACGCGCCTTCGAAGATCGTCCAGAAGTTGCGCTCGCTCGCCTCCGAGTCGTCGTAGCCGCGACGCATCTTCAGCGTGACAGGAGCGTCGCCTTGCACTGCCTCCAGCACCGCATCGACGAGCGCGAGCGCGTCATCTGGCTGCTGCAGGAGGTAGCCGCCGCGACAGCGACCAAGCACCTTGTTGACCGGGCAACCGAAGTTGATGTCGACGACGTCGAAGCCAGCCTGCACGAGCTTCTTCGCCGCGGCTGCGAAGGTCTCTGGCATCGTGCCCATCAACTGACCGCCGACCGGGTGATCCTGCTCGGGCACATCGAGGATCTGACTCTGCAACTTGCCCTTCTTGAGCACGATCTCGTCGAGCACGACTTCGTGCAGCGCGTAGCTCGCGCCATGCTCGCGCGCGACGAGCCGCATCGGTAGGTCGGAGTAGCCCGAGAGCGCGGCCTGCACTGCCGGCATGCCGACGCGCACGTCGCCGATCGAGAGCGGGCGGATGGGCTGCATCTGGCGACACCGTCGCCGCTCCACGCTGTCGCCGCAAGGGGCCGCGTGGTCTGCTGCCGCAATGCCGCAAGCGACGCGCACGACCCTCGCAGTGGAGCAGCCGTTCGAACTCGGACTCACGCTGCACGGACACGGCTGGATCCACCTGCCGCCGCACCGCTGGGACGAAGCGCGCGGCGAATGGAGCGTGCCGTTGCGCCTGCACCGACAGGTGGTCGCCGCGCACGTCCGGCAAGCGCGCGCGTCGATCTCGGTCCGGCTCGTTGCCGCGCGTCGGCTCGCCGCGCGCGACGTCGCCGAAGCGAGGCGGCAGATCGTGCACATGCTGCGACTGGACGAAGACCTCGCGCCGTTCTGGGCGATGTGCAAGAGCAAGCCTCGGTTCGACTGGGTCGCGCGCCGTGGCGGCGGTCGCCTGCTGCGCTCGGCGGCGCTGTTCGAAGATCTGCTGAAGATCCTGTTCACCACGAACTGCACCTGGGCCGCGACGACGTCGATGACGAAGAAGCTCGTCGATGCGATCGGCGACGACGCGCCCGACGGATTGCGCGCGTTCCCGACTGCGGCGCAATGCGCGCGTGAACCAGCGTTCTACCGCGACGTCGTGCGCGCCGGCTACCGAGCCGATGCGTGCGCACAACTCGCGCGCGCATTCGCAGACGGCACGCTCGACGACGCGCACTTCGCGAATCCGTCGTGTGACACCACGATGACGCGCAAGCGGCTGCTCGCCTTGCGCGGCTTCGGGCCTTACGCGGCGGGACAGGCGCTGCGACTGCTCGGACGCTACGACGACCTCGCGCTCGACTCATGGTGCCGCGCGCAGATGGCCACGATCCTCGGCCGCGCGACTGCGCCAAACGACGCCTGGTTTGCGCGGCGCTATGCAGATTTCGCAACATGCGCGGGTCTCGCGATGTGGTGTGAAGTCACCGCCGATTGGCACGAGTCCCCGCGAAAGTGAGTCCAATACGTCGCGCCAGCGCATCGTGGTTGCGCAGCGCATGTCCTCGGATTCGCTCGACCGCGAATTGGTCGCAATGGCTCCTTCGCACGGGCTTTTGGTGGCCTTGACGGATCTCGCGCAACTGGGCAAGGTTCCGCACCCTCGGCCGCGAACGTGAACACGTTTTGCGCGGACGGCTGACTTCACTCGGACTCGCAACTCGGACTGGCAATGCAGGGACGCTCGAGGCTCATGGCAGCCGCGTTGGCGCTGTCGTCGACAGCGTTCGCGCAAGCGTTCCCGCCGCATCAACCGGCCTACATGCCAGCGCCGCCGGCGCCACCTGAGAACCCGACGACGGTCGAGCGCGCATTGCTTGGCAAGGCGTTGTTCTGGGACGAACAGCTGTCGTCCACGCGCACCGTCGCCTGTGGCACCTGCCATCGCCATGACCACGGCGGTTGCGATCCGCGCGCAATCGACGCGACGCACCCGGGTGCTGACGGGGCGTTCGGCACCGCTGACGATGCACGTGGTTCTGCGGGCGTCGTGCAGCACGCCAAGGACGGTGACTACCGGCCCAGCCAGGCATTTGGGCTTCGCCCGCAGGTGACGCGGCGACGCGCGCTGCCGGTGATCAATGCCGCCTACGAGACCGAACTCATGTGGGATGGCTCCGCGGGTTCGTCCTTTCACGATCCGGAGACCAAGCAGCTGCTGCTGCCCGAGTATGCCGCGCTGGAATCAGAGGCCAGCTACTCGCCCATCGACCCGAGCAAGATGGCGCACCTCGGCCGCACCTGGGATCTGGTCGCGCGCGCGATCGGCGAGATGCGGCCGCTCGCGCTGGCCTCGGAGGTTCCGCCTGACCTGGCCGCCTTCTTGCGCAACCGGAACTACGAGCAACTGTTCACGGCCGTGTTCGGCAGCCCGCGCATCGATGTAGCGCGCGTTGCGATGGCGCTCGCGTCCTACCAGCGCACGCTGATCTCGGACCAATCGCTGCTCGACCTTGCCCTCGTCGGCGTTCAGCAGTTGCCCGAAGCAGCCTTGCGCGGCCACGAGGTGTTCGAGCGCCACTGCGCCGCCTGCCATTCCGACCTCGAATCACATGAGCACCCGGCGGCCAATGATTTCCGTCGCACCGGGGTCCGCCCGATCGATGAGGACGTCGGTCGCCACAGCGTCACCCACGCGCCGGATGATCTGGGCAAGTTCAAGGTGCCAGGGCTGCGCAACGTCGCGCTGCGCCCCCCATACATGCACAACGGTGGGCTGCCGACGTTGCGCTCGGTGCTCGACTTCTACAACCGCGGCGGCGATTACGGCCCAGGCATCGACCCGCTCGTCGCAGCCATCCGTGGGCAACTGTCGGAGCAGGACCAAGACGACCTGATCGCGTTCTTGCAGTGCCTCACCGATCCGCGCGTCGAAAGCTCCGAACCACCCTTCGACCGTCCCCGACTTTGGACCGAGGGCCCAAACGTGCCAACGCGCATCGGCGCGCCAACGTCCGGGGGCAGCCGCTATTCGCCGCAAGTGATCGCGCTGTCGCCGCCATATCACGGCAACCGCTTCTTCACGGTCGCCGCCGAGAACGTGCCACCAAACGTCGAGCACAGCCTGTTCCTCGACTTTGCACGCCTCCCGGTGCCGGGGCTCCTGCTCGGTCATCCGAGCTACCTCGCCAGGTTGCAGATGCGCTTCTATGGCTGCGGCAAGACTCGGGAGGCGGCAGATGGGAAGTGGTATGCCTCGAAGGTCCTCGAGGTTCCTCCGGACCCCTTCTTGATCGGGTTGCGCCTCTACGGGCAGTGGTTCTTCGCCGACCCGAACGGCCCTGGCGGCTTTGTCTCATCCGCGACCTTCACCGCCGTCGTCTTCTAATGGGCTGGGATATTCTGTCGAAGGGAACTCATCGAACCGACCGCAGCGTCCTACTTGGTTCCAATAGCCCCCATGACACGGAGCAAAAGGCCCGGTTGACGCAGCCCTCGCGACTGCCGAACCTAGTGGGTCCTGGCCCCGCGCACATCCCGATGCAAACTCCTCTGCGACTCAGTCTCGTCGCTGTAGCCATCCTTGCGGTCACGCAAGCGGCTCAGGCACAGACGTTCTTCCCGCCGGTCCCGACGCCGCCTGGCAATCCGAACACCCCACAGAAGGAACTGCTCGGCAAGGCGCTGTTCTGGGATGAACAACTCTCCGCGGACCGCACGATGGCATGCGGAACGTGCCACATCTTCGGCCACGGCGGCACCGACCCGCGTTCGACGAACGCAACGCATCCAGGCGCTGATGGCGTGTTCGGCGGCCCCGACGACATCCACGGTTCGCCCGGCGTGGTTCGCCAGGACGCTTTTGGCAATCAACTGGGCGATGCGATATTCGGCGCGCGTCCGCAATCGACGAAGCGCCGCGCTCCACCGGTCATCAACGCCGCTTACGAAAGCGTGCTGTTCTGGGACGGGCGCGCAACGGATGCGTTCACCGACCCGGCGACGGGGCTCGTGTCGCTGCCCTACTCGGCCGCGCTGGAAAGCCAGATCGCGGGGCCGCCCGTCAGCGACGTCGAGATGAGCCACATCGGCCGGCCATGGCAAGCGATCGCGACGGACATCGCCAACCTCGAGCCGCTGGCGCTTGCTGACCAGTTGCCGGCGAATCTCGCGGCCTTCGTCGCGGGCCAAACCTACACCCAACTGTTTGACGCGACCTATGGCCCCGGCGGCGTCACCGTCGAGCGCATCATCTTCGCCATCGCGGCCTACGAGCGGACGCTGATCGCGGACCAATCGCCGTTCGACATCTTCAACGCCGGCCTCGGGACGTTGACGCCGCAAGAGATCGCGGGCCGCAGCGCGTTCATCACGCTCGGCTGCAACTTCTGCCACACGGACGTCGTCGGCATCGACCCGACTCCGAGCAACTCGTTCCCGAGCATGTTCCAGTTGGGCCTGCGCCGGGCTAGCGAGGATTCCGGCCGGATGGCGATCACGGGCAATGCGTGGGATGACGCGAGCTTCAAGACTCCGGGCCTGCGCAACGTCGGACTGCGCGCGCCTTACTTCCACAACGGCAGCGCGCCAGACCTGACGAGCGTGATGGTCACCTACTCGCAAGGTGGCGGCGGCTTCACGCCGGTTGATCCGGCGGTCACTGGCCTCGCCGTGTCGATTGGCGGCATGGGACCGTTGGTGATCCCCAACCTCGTCGCGTTCATGAACTCGCTGACGGACCCACGCGTACAACTCGGCCAACCGCCGTTCGACCGTCCGCACCTGTGGTCCGAGAGCACGCGCGTTCCCTTGCTCTATGGCGTCGGCACCGCCGGTTCCGGCGGCCTGATCCCAGAAGCTGTCGGGGCGACGCCTGCCTATCTCGGCAACAGCAAGTTCTCGATCGGACTCGACAAGGCGCTCGCCGGCACGCTGGCGATGTTCGTCCTCGACTTCGCGCCTGCCCCGGTGCCCTTCCAAGCCCTTGGCCAGAACGTCTACATCGGCCTGACCCCGGCCTCGACCACGTTCATCCCTGGCTTCACGATCGCGAAGAACTCAGGCGACGGTTACCAGTCTTTGCGCCTGCCGATCCCGAACGATGCGTTCTTGGCCGGCGCGCCGATTTACGGGCAGTGGCTGGTGTTCGACCCCAACGGCCCCTTCGGCTTCGCGTCCAGCGGCGCGTTCACGACGACGCTGTTCTGAGCGCTCTCGCCGCTGCGCCGGGCCCTCTCCCCGCTGCGCCGGCCCAATGCGCCCGGCGCGCGATGCTCAATCCGTCTCGACGGTGACGAGCACGCGCTGCACATCGACCGCGCGCGGTGCTTCGAGCACGCGCGCAGCGAGTCGACGGCACTCCTCCGAGGAATAGCGGCGCATCACCTTGAGCAGCTTGCGCAGCCGGACCGGCGCGATCGAGAAGCAGCGGAACCCGGCTCCGACGTAGAACGGCAGCCGCTGCGGATCCGCTGCGCTCTCGCCGAACAGCACGACGTCCTTGTCGAGCCTCGCCGCTTCTTTGGCGATGCGAGCGAGCGTCTCGAACACCGCCGGATGCGCGAGTTCGTGGTAGTCGCGCACCGTTGAGTTGTCGCGATCCGCCGCCAGCAGATATGCCTGCAGGTCGTCGATCGCCAGGACCAAGAAGTCCGACTCCACGGCGAGCGCGCCGATGCTCAGCGCTGCAACCGGGACCTCGACCACCGGCGCGACGCGAAGGCTGCCCGCAACCGGAGTCTTGGCCTTTCGTAGCGCGAGACGTTCTTCGATCACGATCGCCTTCACCCGCTGCAGGTCCATCACGCTGGTGACGAATGGCACCAGCACCCCCACGGACTCGCAGTCCGCGGCCGCGCGCAGGATCGCGCGCAGCTGCATGCGCAGCACATCCTGGTTGGCGAGCAAGCCGCGCACGCCGCGGCGACCCAAGGCGGGGTTGCGCTCCGCGTCCTTCGGTTCCGCCCAGAATGCGCTCGCGGCAACATCGAGCAGGCGGAAGTTGACTGGCTTTCCCGCGTTGGCCGCAAGGACCTTGCGATACTGCTCGAGCAGGTCGTCCTCGGTCGGCCGACGACGGTCCGCGAGGAATGCGAGTTCGGTGCGAAAAACGCCGACTCCATGCAGCCCAAAGGTGCGAGCCATCTCTGCTTCGCCGAGGCTGCCGCAGCTTCCGAGGATCTCGATCGCCGTGCCGTCGCGCAGTTCGTGGCGCACCGCTGCGTCGGGCGCCTGCTTTTGGTGCGCCTTCCAGGTCTGGGCCCGATCCGTGAATTGCGTCAACTCGGCCTCGGTCAAGTCGGCGCGCAACTCGCCTTGATCGGCATCGACCACCACGACTGCGCCCTCGCGGAGGACGCGCGGCAATCCGCGGATTCCAGTCAGCGTCGGGATGCCCATGCCGCGCGCGAGAATCGCCGCGTGAGAACTCATGCCACCCTCCTCGGCGACGATGGCGTCGACGCCCTCGGCCTGCAGGTTGAACATGTCAGCCGTCGTGAGCTTGCGAGCAGCAAGCACGTAGCGACCCGTCGGCGCTGGGCGAGCCGAAGTCTCACCGCTCGTCAGGTTGCGCAGCACGCGCGTCGCCACGTCGCGCAAGTCGCTGGCGCGACGGCGAAGGATCTCGTTCTCGACGAGCTGGAAGATGCGGTCGTACTTGGCGTAGATGGTCTTCACCGCGGCGCGGACGGCGAGCCGTTCTTGCACGACCTGATGCTCGATCTCGGCGACAAAGGTCGGGTCGCCCAGATACGCGATCTGCGCGTCGAAAATCCGCAGCTCCGCTTCGCCGAGTTGCCCTTGTTGCTTGCCGCGGATCTCCTCGATCTGGGCAAGGCTCTGCAGCACCGCGGTGCGCAGGCGCTCGAGCTCTGCAGCGACCTGATCGGCCGCGATGCGTGTCACGCCGATCTCGTCGTCGTCGTAGCCGCGCAGGTGAACCGGACCGACAGCGATCCCTGGGGCAACGGACTCGCCGCGCAGCGTGTTCATCGGGACACCTGAAGGCAACTCTTGGAAAGGCAAGTCATCATCTGCAGCATCGGCGACGGGTCCGCAGAGGATGGCGCGACGTATCGCCGCCCGCCAGCGAAAGGGGGACGAACAAAACGGACGCACGATCCCGCCGACCTCGCCAGACCTCTGCTGCCTCGCATGTGGCGCGCCCCGTGGCCGAGCGAGTAGCCTCCGCCCGCCGCAGCCAGAATCACCACCGCTGCGCGTCCGACAACGCTTCGCACCGTGCCGCAGGACATCCATCCGACCGCAGTCGTCGCCAAAGGCGCGCAACTTGGAGAAGGTGTCGCCGTCGGTCCAGTCCCACCGACACACCGGAGAACAGAATGCAGCAGACCGATGACGAACGGAGCCATGCGCGAAGCTGGTCCGCTCCCCGCATATCCATGAAGACTCGCTCCGCATCGTCAGCGCGCCGCGCCAGCAAAGTCGCGTGCACCCTTTCACTCGCAGTGGCAGGCCTGGCGCAAGAAGTCGTCGACTTCCGCGCCATGGACGGCACTCGCTTCTTGCTGCTGTCGCAAGGAGGCGCGCCGATGGTCCATTGGGCAATCGCAGTGCCGATCGGCCCGCGCGTCGACCCGCCTGGCCAGGCCGGCATCACCGAGGCCGTGTTCCGTTCCTCGATTCGTGGCGGCTTCGGAATCGGCAGCCTCGACGCCGCGAAGGAACGCAAGGCCATCGAGGAACTCGACGCGCTCGAGACCGAACTCCATGGCCCGGTCGGAAAGAGCCCCGACGAGTCGAAGGTCAAGGCGGTGCGCGCCGACGAACTGCGCGCGTCCATCGCGAGCCTGAGCGACCGTGCAGCATTCCGTCGCGTGCTGGCAGGCGCCCCGGCCACCAACATCACTCTGCGCGCCAGCGGTGGCGTCGCGATCTTCTCGCTCACGACCACGCCGCTCGGCGCGCAGACGATCGCCAAGCTGCTATTCGAGTTGCGAGAACATCCTGCCTTGCGAGACTACGCAACCGAACTGGCGGCGATCCGTCGCCGCGACACGGCAGCGTGGGACCAGGATCCGCTTGCGCCGCTCTACGCCGAAGCGCTCGCGCTCGCGTTCGCGGGGCATCCCATCGCTCGCGCCGGCGAACGACCATCGAACGATCCGGTTCGCCGACCCGATGCCATCGTCGCCTTCTCCCGTTCGCAACACCCGCAGCACACCGTGCACGCCCTCGTCGGTAGTTTCGATGTCGCTGCCATGCGCGTGCAACTCCAGCGTGCCTTCTCGACCACGAGCCTGACCAACGCCGGCGCAATCGCGCGAGCAGAAGCTCGTGCGCCGAACGCGACGCGCAGGGCAATCGTTCCCGGGGCTCGGCGTCCCGCCGCGTTGATCGCCTACGCGTTGCCGCAAGGAACCAACCGGCACGCCATCGAAACCGTGGCGCGATGGTTCGCGGATGGTCCCGATTCCTGGCTGGCCCGCGAACTGGCACAAGCCGGTCGCGCTGGCGCAACTGTCGCGGTGCGCGCGCCGTGGCCCGATTCGGCCGAGCCGGGCCTGCTCGTGATCGAAGCAACGGACGTGGCCGGCACCTCACCGACGCTTGCGGACGACGTGCTTCACATCCTGGCGCGTGCCCAGAAGGCGGCACCAGAACCGGGGCGAATGCCGCTGCGCTTTGCCGCGATCCAGCGCGACTTCTTGACGGCGACCGGCAGCCCCTCCGAGCTCGCAAGTTCGATGGCTGCGTTCGGCGTCAAGATCGAATCCACCGACGCCTTCGCGCCTCCGGCGACGCCTGCGTTCGGCGAACTTGCTCAACAGTTGCACGCGATCCTCGCCGCAAGCCCGATCGTCGTCGAATGGAGGGACGCATGAGCGCCTACGGAATGAACCTCGTGCGCCAACGGCGCGCCGCTTGTCAGTGCTCGGCAGTGCGTTCTGCAGCGCTCGTTGCAGTGCTCACGGCGTGCGCCGGCCCCCACGCCGAGCCCGCTCCACAAGCACCCGCCACGCCTGTAGCGACCTCGGCTCAGCCCACCACGGCACCGGCAACGCGAGGCGCGACCGACGCGGCACACCAAGACCCAATCGCAAAGCGACTGACGCTCGAGAACCGCCTCGACGTCGCCCTGCTCCGCTACGCCGCCGACATCGCGCATTCGGCCGAGATCGCCGTGATGCTGCAAGGCGGCACCGAAACCAGTCGCCCCGGGTCCGTCGAACTCGCAGCCCATCTGTTGTTGCACAGCGCCGACGCGACCTCGGGCCGACGGAGCCTTGCACAACAAGTCGAACAGATGGGCGGGACGCTGGTTGTCGACATCGGCCGAAAGTCGACCTGGGTCCACGTCCGGACTCCGGCTGCCGCGTGGCAACGAGCCGCGCAAGCGCTCGCGGCAGCGCTCGACGTCAAGGACGTGCCGCGCAGCCAACTGGAACGCTCCCAACAAGACCTGATCGTTGCGCAGAGCGAAGTCGGCAGGCGCGACCCGCTGCGAGTGGCGACCTTGCGTGCCCTGCTCGGCGACGAGAGTCCCGCGGCGCACTTGCAGGACCTACAGAACCGTGACGCAGGCGAGGCAGTCGCGTTCCACCGACGCTACTTCCGGCCTGATCGAAGCCTGCTCGTCGTGCGCGCTCCTGGCGCCGAACCGCAGCTCGAAGCCGCGGTCCGCGCGAGCTTCGGCACCTGGGAATCCGACAATCCCGCTCCCGAAGGCGAGATCACGACCAAGGCGAGGCCGAGGCCCAAGGGGATCGCGTGGATCCGCGATGCGCGCGCGGCCGATGCCGCGTGCGACGTTGTCTTGGTGCTGCAGTTGCCCGACGCGTTGACGCTCGACTCCATCGCGCAGATGGTGCTCGCGAACTGCCTCACCGTCGGCGGCATCGGTGGCCGACTCGAGCGGCTGCAGCAGGAGGCGGGTTTGTCGAAGCTGGAGTTGCGCGCCGAGATGCTTCGCTTCGGCGAAGGCTTCTCGTTGACCCTGTGGGGAACGATGACGGCGCCGGAAGCCTTGCGGTTCTACGCCACTGCCATGGCTGCACGGCAATCGCTGCGCGACATCCCCGTGTCGACGAGCGAACGCACGCAAGCGCGCGCGGCAGCATGGTTGGGAGTCCGAGCGGCGGGCGCCGGCGCTTCCACGTTGTTGCGCGACGAGATCGAGCGAGCCTTGCTCGGTGTCGACGCCGAAACCCAGATGCGCGAGCTGGCCGAACTCGATCGGCCTGGCAGCCCTGGAGCCGAGACGGTCCGGCATTTCCTTGCGCAGCCGCTTGCGATGATCATTCAAGGCGGCGAACCGCCGGCGGGAGTCGATGACATCCTGCCGTGCCCCATGGAACCGGAAGCGCTCGCCATTCCCGCGCTTGTTGCCGACAACGAGGCAGCGAAGGCCGAAGCACTGCCTTGGAAGACTTCCGCCATCGAGGCGATCGGCGGCGCCGACAAGGTCGCCCGATTGCTTGGCTACTCGGCGGATCGCCGCATCGACACCGAGGGCGCTCCACCGCTGGAAGAGACCGCGACGTGGACTGCCGCGGGGGACCTCACTCGCACTCGCAAGATCCTTGGCGTCGTTGTCGAGACGCAAATGAAGGGCAACGCCTGGACCGAAGCTGCGGCAGGCAAGACCTCACAGCTGACGCCGCAAGAAGCCGATTGGCGGCTGCGTGAAGCGGCACGCCACCCGCTCGCCTTGCTCCTCGCATGGCAGCGCGGCGACCTCGAGTTCCGTCGGATCACCACCAGAACGGTCGGCGACCGCGAACTCGAAACGCTCGAGGCGCTCGGCAACCGTTTCGAGCGGCTGCGCATCGACATCGACCGCGAGTCTGCACTGATCCGTTCCGTCGAGTGCTGGGCTACTTCGCCGGACGGAGTGGCGACTCGCTCGGTCGACACCTGGACGGACTACCGGACCGTCGACGGCATCCGCGCGCCATTCCGATGCACAACCGTGGTGGACGACGGGCAAAGCCAACGGATCTCGGTCTATTCGAGAATCGCGCCCGTGCGCGGCTGAGTAGGGATCAGCGGCGCGTGCCGCCAAGGCGCACGATCATGCCGGCATAGAACATGTGCTCGCCGTGGATGTCCTGCTGGATGCTGACGGACGGACGGCTCTCGTTGTCGAGATACGAATACCAAGCGTTCAACGAGACGTTTTCGCCGAGATGAACGTAGGCCTCTGCGCCGCCACCGAAGAAGAACTCATCGCCGCCATCGGAACCATTCTCCGCGACCGCCTGCACGTATTGCAGGTGACCGAATGGCGCCAACGACAGCCAGTCGCCGAGCGGCAGGCGGTAGCGGACTTGAACATCGCCGTACATGTTGCCCTGGGGTCGCGTGGCGTCGTAGTTGACGATGCGGTCCGACTCGTGAGCCATCGCGCCCGTGGCGAAGATCTCGAACGCCGAATCGGTTCCGGAAGGGAGGTACCATTCCATGCGGCCGCGGCCGCGGAACACCGAGGAAGGCAGGGGGCTCGTCCACACCGTGGTGCCGAACTCAGTGTCGCTGTTGTTCCACTCGCGCTCGATCAACACCGTCAGGATGAAGCCGTCGCGGGCCATGCCCGTCCGGCGATCGACCTGCACCGTGTTGTGCTCCAGGTAGATGCGCATGCCGTAAGCGGCATAGTCGTTTGGCACCGTGTAGGTCGGCGCCGTCTGGTCGTTTTCGTTGAACTCATTGCGCCGGTAGTAAGGCCCAGTCTCCACGAACAGGTCCTGTGCTGCCTCGCGACCGAACCCGAGATAGGCCTCGTAGTCGGTTCCCTCGTATTGGCCCGTCGGCACGAACGAGCCGTCGCGGTAGAAGCCCTCGCGATAGAAGGGCCAGATGCGCGATGTGATCTGCAAGCGACTCACGGTGTCGTTGCCACGCGCGTCCCCGTCACGAAAGCCGAGCAGCAAGCCGTCGCGACCGGCGTAGAGGTCGAGTCCGCCATCCTTGCCGGCGATCGCTTCATCGTGATAGAGCACACTGCCGTCAAACGCGATCTCGTCATCGAGGCCGGCAATGGGATCCTTCTCCTTGGCCATGCTGCCCATCACGCCGGACTCGATCTGCAGCAACTGACGGTAGGGAAGTCGCGGATTGCGGTAGGTCGCGAGATCGTCGAAGGACTGCGCCCAACCCAGTTGCGACAACGCCAGCAAGACTCCGGCCCGGATGCAGGTTTCGTTCACGCGCGGAACGGTAGCGAACGGCAGAGCGGCGGCAAAGGAACAGGCTCGGTCGGCGCCACGCAGCCGGTCACGCCGCCGCGTAGGCGCTCAACAAGCCGCGGATCTCGGCTTCGGCGGAGAACCGCCGCTGAAAGTCCTCGCGAACACGCACGCCGAGCGCGCCGGCCGCTGGGCGATTGCGATAGAGCGCCAGCACCTGGCGCGTCAGTTCGTCCTCGTCATGGAACAAGAGCCCCGTCTCGCGGTGCCGCAGCAGGTCCTCGTTGCCAGGCGCCGCGGCAGCGACGATGGGACGCCCCAGGATGCCGGCCTCGAGGATCGTCGGCGAACAACCTTCGCTGGTCGATGTATTGAGCACGACGTCCGCATCGAGGTATGCGGCTCCCATGCGATCACGCGCCAGAGCGGGCAGCACGCGAATGCCACCAGCCGCGGCGGCCTCCTTCCGCAGCAGGTCAGCGTATTCGGCGTCCTGATCGGGCCCGGCGAGGATCATCTCGACGTCTGCGCCGGCAGCGCGCAGCGTGCGCACCAGCGACATCGCGCGCCGTTGGCCCTTGATCGGACGAAAGCCGCCCGGAAGGAACACGAGGAACCGCTGCCTTGGAATGCCAAGGGAACGACGCAAGTCCGTGCCCGAAGTGTCGAGCCGCACCGCAGCGCGTTGCACGACGTCGATCTTGCCTACTGCGTCCGGCACTCGCTGCTCGACGAGTGTGGCGCACTCGGCGCTTGGCGCCAGCACGCGATGCGCACGCCGAAGCGTCTCACAGACGATCGGCCCCTGCCGTTCGTCCGTCATCAAGGAGTGCACGTCCTCACCGCTCAGCGACACGACCCACGGTCGCTTCAGGCCGAGCAACTGCAAGCCGGTCCGTGCCGCGTCGTGCGCATGCACGATGTCTGGCGCGAATCGTCCCACCGTGCCTTCGAGCGACTGCTTGATGCCGCCTTCGCTCGTGCCGCCGAACACCTCGCACAGGTGGCCGCAGCGCTGCAACCCGTCGCGGTAGCGCGCGACCGTGGTCGCGTTGCCCAGGTAGAGATGGGCAGGGGCAGGCGTCAGCAACAAGACCTTCATTGCGAACGGTTCTTCGGCCCGCGGAGGCGCCGGACCTTTGTCAGCGCGCGCGACGTCGCTCCGCGGCGCGCAGCGCGGCAACGAGCTTTTTCACTCGCGACGGGTCGACGCGCTGCGTCACGTCGCCCCCGCGCTTTAGCGCCGTACCCACAATCGCCCCATCGCATCGGGGCCACAAGTCCGCGGCATTGGCAGCGGACAAGCCAGAACCGAGCCAGATCGGGAACGCGCCGACCGCCTTGCGGACCGTGTCGAGCAAAGTCACGTCGACCGGTTCTCCGGTGCGCGACCCCGACAGGATCACGCCAGAGGCGCCCGATCGCTCGGCGAGGTCGCGCGCCGCCGCGTCTTGCTCGAATGGCGCCAGTGGCGTGGCGTGCTTCACGAGGAAGTCGGCCATGACCTCGGTCCGCACGCCGAGTTGCCGGCGGTAGGCAAACAACCGAGCCGCCTCGCCTTCGATCAGGCCCTGATCCGTGACGTATGCCGAAGCCAGCACGTTGACCCGCACCCACTTCGCGCCGACGACCGCGGCTATGCCAAGCGCCGCGACGCCGTCGTTGCGCAAGCAGTTGACCATCACCGGCAGGCCGTGACGTTCTGCGACTTCACGCGCCACGACCGCGATCGCGGCCACCACGTCGGGCTTCACTGGGTCGTCCTTCGTCCCCTTGCAAAACGGCGCGTCGCCGAAGTTCTCGACGCAGATTCCGGTCACGCCACCGCGCGCGAGCGCCGCTGCGTCCGCGAATGCCCACGAGAGCACCTCGTCCATCGAAACATGGCGGGCAGCGGACGGAAGCGCGCGCAGGTGCACGACGCCGAGCAGTGGCTTCATGGCGCGCATCGTGCGCGGCGGCCGCGACGGAACAAGCGCGCGGCGAGGCTGGTGGCGCGGCAGCGTGAAGAGGACGATCGCGACGGCGGTTGCGTTAGTGTGCGCTACCGCTTAGATTGCCTCGATGCCTCGGGTCAACCGCAGCTCCGAACGCCGCGCCGACGTGCTGCCAGCGCTGGCGCGCACGTTCTCGGAGCTCGGTTACCGTCGCGCGACCACTGCGCAGCTTGCTGCCCGCTGCGGCCTGACCGAAGTCGCGCTCTACCGCATCTTCGCGGACAAGCGCGCGATGTTCTTGGCGGCGATCGAATACGTCTACGACACGTCGATGATCGCCTGGGAGAAGCTGCTGGTCGCGACGGACGACCGCAGTCCAGCAGAACGACTGCTCGAGCACGAATCCGTTCACCATGGCGAATTTGGCCTGTATCGCCTCGTGTTCGCCGGATTGAGCGAAACCGACGACCAGGAGATCCGGGACGCGCTGGCGCGGATGTATCGTCGCTACTTCGAGTTCGTCGCGCGTCGGATCGACGAACATCGACGTGGCGCCGCCGGCCCCGACTGCGCCGCAGCGGCCTGGGCGCTGATCGGCATGGGCACGATGTCCAGCATCGGCAAGGAACTCGGCACGATCAACGCGGCGGAGCGACGCCACCTCTGGACGCAAGCTGGCGCAGCCCTGCTCGGCAGCCGAAAGAAGAAGGCCTGACGCATTCGCACCTTGGCCACTGGTGACTCATCCTGGCCTGATTGATAGTGCTTACTACCTTTTTCAACGGACCATGGCCCGAATCACGATCCTTGTCGCAGCCGCCCTGCTGACTCTCGCCGGCTGCACCTCCCCGTCCGCTAAAAGTACGCATGCGGCTCCTCCGCAGGCAAAAGGAGCTTCGATCACGGTGTTTCCAGTCGCGCTCGCCGGTCGCGCCAGCCCCGAAGCCGGCAATGTCCTCGGCATCTTGCTCGAACGCGGGGGCGCGACGGCCGTCGAGGTCGCCGAGCAGGCCTATGCGCCGGAGGCGGGCACGGACCCAACGACCGAGCCGGCCGCATTCGGTCGCTGGGTCGCCGCGAGCGGCCTCGCCACAGACCTCGCTCTCCGAGTCGCCATCGACGGATCGCCGCAGACGGGCGTTGCAGGCATCCGCACCATGCTCGTCGACAAGCGAGGCGCAATCGTGTTCGAAGCAAGTGACGCCGGGGGCTCGTCTCGCTTCGACGCCGCGGCGCCGAAAGAACCGATGGACTGCTGCGTGTTCGCGGTGAACACGCTGCGCGAGCCCCTTGGCCTCTTGGACCCGCTCCGAGGCGACGCGACGCCGAGCAAGTTGCAGGCACGCATGCAGCAACGCTCGGGCGTGCCGGACGGAGCGGAGGTCGAGGCGATGTCGCGCCGGCTCGCGGCGCTGCGGACCGAAGGGAAGTCGGCCACGATCCGCGTGTATCCCGCGCGCGCTGGCGAACAGTGGTCCACCTCGGCGGCGGTCGCCCTCGCTGCGCGCATCGAGCAGTCCGGGCTCAACAAGGCAGTCGCGGAGATCGAGCCGCTGGTCTTCGTGACGCAGCGAAGCCCGAATCAACAGGCCGTGCTGTGGAGCGGAGCCCGTTCGATGCAGGGTCTGCTGCGCGCCCGTGACGCATCCACGGACTACGCGCTGGTCTGCGATTTCCTACCGCGCGGCGAGCATGCCTTTGGCGCCGTGCACACGTGCCTGTTCGCGCCGGACGGATCCTTCGTGCTCGTCGACTACCAGAACTCGCACCATGATGACTTCAAGTCCATCGACCCGAAGACGGTCGACGACTGCGTCGAGGTCGCAACGCTTCGTCTGCTCGCCGCCTTGCGCAACGACTGAATCACGGCCGCGTCGGCTCAGACGATGGGCGTGGCGACGTCCACCTGCGAGTAACGGCGAGGCAGGTCCGAGCGCAGCAGAGCAGTGACTTCGTAGGCAGAACATCCCGCCGCCGCGCGTTCCTCGGCGCGGATGCGACGGCCGCCCTGCTCGCCCAGCAGCACGACTTCGTCGCCTGGCGCGACCTCGACTTCGCCGACGTCGAGGACCATCTGATTCATGCTGACGTGGCCAACGATCGGAACGCGCACCCCGCGCACCAACGCGGCGCCGTCGTTCCAGTGCGCCCGCGAAAGTCCATCCGCATACCCGCAGGGCAACAACGCAAGCGTCGTCGCGCGCAGGACGCGATGCAGGCCGCCATAGCCGACGCGATCGCCGGGTGCCGCGCCGTGCACAGCACACACACGTGTCTTCAACGTCATCGCCGGCCGCAGCCCAGAAGGCTCCGAGCCGATATCGAAGCCGTAGAGGGCGCCACCAACCCGGACCGCGTCGGCGTGGGCAAAAGGCATCAAGTCGGCGCCCAGCGAGTTGCACGCATGGGCCTTCAGTTCGTAACCGGCCCGCGCAAGTTCGTGGCGCGCGACGCAGAACCGGTCCCACTGCAACCGCATGTCGGCGAGGGCATCCTCGTCGAGACCAGCAAAATGCGTGAACACGGAGCGGACGGCGAGGTTGCGGAACACCCGCAGCGAGCGCACGAATGCAAGCGCGTCCTCGTGCGCGACGCCGTGGCGCCGCATGCCGGTGTCGATCTCGACTTCGATCGCGATCGGCCCGGTGGCCGAGAGGTCGAGTGCGCGCGCCAAGTCCAGGTCACAGACGGTCGGAACCAGTCGCCTGCCCACGATCGCGGCGGCCTCCTCCGGCAGGCTCGGCCCGAGGATGCAAACCGGCGCGTCGATGCCCGCATCTCGCAACCGAGCGCCTTCGCCGCAGTCCGCGACCGCGAGCTCGGTTGCGCCAGCTTCTAGCGCGGCCCGCGCGACCGGGATCGCGCCGTGGCCATAACCATTCGCTTTGACCACCGCGACGACTCGACACTCGGCACCGACGCGGGCGCGCACGCGCGCGAGGTTGTCGCGCACGGCGTCGAGATCAATGTCCGCCCAGATGCGCGCCGGCAACGCCGTGCGCGCTTCGTTGTGTCGTATCCGCAGCATCCGCCGCGCGCACCGTAGCGCGAAGGCGCACTCGAAGCGAGCCGTCGGGACGTGAGGAAACTGGAGATTGGCATGCGCACTCTGGCGCATGGCATGCAAGCGCGCTTGCTTCGCCGCTCATGGAACTCAGCGGCCTCGACCTGACGATCATCATCGCGTTCTTCGTCGTCTCGCTCGGCATCGGGCTCATGTATCGGAGCAAGGCGAGCGAGAGCTTCGTCGAGTACTTCGCGTCGGGACGGTCGCTGCCTTGGTGGATCGCCGGGACCTCGATGGTCGCCACCACCTTCGCTGCGGACACACCCTTGGCGGTGACGGGGTTGATCGCGGAGAACGGACTCGCCGGCAACTGGTTCTGGTGGGCATTCGCGTTCGGCGGGATGTTGACGGTGTTCGTCTTCGCCAAGCTCTGGCGGCGCGCCGAGGTCCTGACGGACGTCGAACTGGTCGAACTGCGCTACGCGGGGAAGCCGGCGGCCTTCCTTCGCGGCTTCCGCGCGATCTACGTTGCGGTCATCGTCAACTCGATCGTCATCGGCTGGGTCACCCAGGCGATGGTCCAAGTGCTGCGGCAGACCCTGCTGACGGACCTCGAACCTGGCAGCAATGGCGACTTCTGGCTGGTCGTCGGGATGCTCGGGATCACGGGCATCTACAGCGTGATCTCCGGCATGTGGGGCGTCGCGATCACCGACGTCGTGCAGTTCGTGCTCGCGATGGTCGGCTGCATCGTGTTCGCGTTCGTCGCCGTCGATCACGTCGGCGGAACCGAGGCGCTGCGCGAGCGCGCGATCCAGAACTTCGGCGGCACCCAGCTGTTCGACTTCGTGCCGGACTTCTCGCAGGCCGCCTGGATGCCGCTCGGCGTGTTCTTGGCGCTCGTGCTCGGCCAATGGTGGGCCACTTGGTATCCCGGCGCCGAGCCAGGCGGCGGTGGCTACATCGTGCAGCGCATGGCGGCGTGCAAGGACGAGGGACACGCAGTCAAGGCGACGCTGCTGTTCCAACTCGCCCACTACTGCCTGCGGCCGTGGCCATGGATCCTGGTCGCGTTCGCGGCGCTCGCATTGCACCCAGAATTGCGAACCTGGGCCACGGACGGCAACAAGGACACCGACCCTGGCCTTGGCTTCCCCATGCTGATCCGCGAACTCGCGCCACCCGGACTGCGTGGACTGTTGCTCGTGACCTTCTTCGCCGCCTTCATGTCGACGATCAGCACGCAGATGAACTGGGGCGCGAGCTACCTCGTCAATGACGTCTACAAGCGGTTCTGGAATCGCTCTGCCGACGATCGGCAACTGGTGCGCGCCTCCAAGCTCGCGTCGACAATGGTGCTGGTGCTGGGCGGCGCGGCCGCCTGGATCATGATCGTGCAGCGGGTCTCCGTGCAGTCCGCGTGGACCCTGCTCGCCGCGCTCGGCGCCGGAGTCGGCGCGGTCTTCATCCTGCGGTGGTTCTGGTGGCGCATCAACGCATGGAGCGAGATTGTCGCCATGCTCGGCTCAATTGCGCTGTATCTGCTCGTGGTCGCATGGCGCGAGTCCGTCGAATCGGACCTGCCTGCGAGCGAGAAGATGCCCGAGCAATACACGGCGCTGATCGTTGCGTTCGGAACGATGGCGCTCTGGCTCGTCGCGACTCTCGTGACCAAGCCGGCGCCACAAGCAACGCTGATCTCGTTCTATCGCAAGGTGCGGCCTGACGGTCCGGGTTGGTCCCCCATCGCTGCGTTGACGCCGGAGACCAAGCCAGACGGCACGCTCGGCATGTCGCTCGCCTGCGCCGTCATCGGCACCGCCGCAATCTGGCTCACGCTGCCCGGAATCGGCGCCGTGATCTTTGGCGAGTGGGGCAAGGCCTTTGGTTGCCTATTCGGCGCAGCCGCGTCGATCGCGATCTTGCTGCGCATGTTGCCGCGGCTCCAACCGCGCGCCTGAGCGAAGGCCCGGCGCGCGGCGTGCCTCAATGCCTCAACCCATCAAGGCTGGATCGTCACCAGCAGCGCATTCGTCGTGTGCCACTGGATGGCGGCCGGGCTGGCGATGTCGAGCACTGCGCCCTGGAAGATCGCGGTCTGGCCGATCAAGCCTGGGTTCGCAGGAATGCCTGCGCCGAAGAAGGCACGGCCGACACCATCGCCGAATGCGAAACCGAAGATCTGCGGATTGAAGCCGTAGAGCGAACAGCCATTCGGGAAGCCGACCGCCGACAACGGGATCGGCACCGGCTGCAGCGCGCCGTCCAAGGTCATGATCGACGGGAATCCCGCGATGCCGCGAATCGAGCCGACCTTGAAGTTCGTGTTGCCCTGCTGCGGCGAGCCGCCCCAAGCATCCATCACCGACTTCATTCCGGTCGTCGGCTGCACACAACCGTCGCCGAGGACCGCGAGGCCAGTGCCGAAGGGGCCGGGCATCGCGCCGTCTGAGAGCGACAGGTGGCCGGTGCTGAAGTAGGGGCCCAGCGTCGGGTTGAAGGGCGGCGGGAAGGTGCCGCCTGGCGCCGACGTGTAGTAGGTCATCGTGATCTCGCCGGTGTCGATGACGTCGTTGAGGTTGCCGTCCTTCATCGTGACGACAGCGTCGGCGCCACCGCCGTTGGCGTAGACGAAGTGGAATGCGCCGTCCTTGGTGGCATCGATGCTCCAGGTGCGGTCGTTGAGGGTGTTGATCGTCACGCCGCTCTGCGCGTTCTGGAACGAGACCGGAGCCATCGTTCCGACCGCGGCGCCCGACAGGTTGCACCAGAGACTCAGTTCGCCGGCATCGATCGACTGGTTGTTGTTCAGGTCGTTGACCTTGTAGATCAGGCCCGAGACGTGCTGGCCATTGACGTTGATGTCGCCAAAGGTCGGCGGCGCCTGGATCGTGCTCCAGGTGTAACTCGACGCGATGTAGTAGGCCGGGACGGCGCCGGCAGTGCCGCCGAACTCAGACACTGCGAGCCAACGCGCGAAGGTGCGGCGGGTCGGAACCGTCGCGTTGATGTAGTCGATGTCCCACACCGGGAAGGCGCCGCTCGCGAAGTCCGGGTGCTGCGGCAGCACGTTGAGCTGCGAGCAGTTGAACCACAGCTCGACCGTCGCGGCGCTGGCGCCGCCGTTGTCGGTGAAGCCGTACCACGCATTCTCGTTGGTGCGCGCAGTGGTTGCGATGTAGGTGGTGCCGCTTGCGTAGCCGATCACCTTGCCACCCGGCAGGATGCGCACCTGCTGCCAGAAGTTCGGCAACGGGGTCCCAAGGCCGGGCGTGGTCAGCGCAATCGTCGAGTTGACGAACACCGAGTTCTCGCCGACATCCTTCGCATCGCCGTCACCGTTCAGGTCGACCAGCTTGTAGATGCCGCGCGCATAACCGAGGTTGGACGGGTTGTCGATCGCCGCATAGACGCGGGTCTGGCCGGTCGTGTTGTCGCGATAGACGCCGAGCGTGTCGGGCGCGAGCAGGTTGACCGCGCCGGCGGTCGTGCGGATGCCGAAGAAGAAGAACTCGCTGACCTCGGTGTCGAGAACGCTGTTGCCGTTGACGTCTTCACCGACGTCGAGCAAGCCGTTGCCGTTGCTGTCTTCGAGTCGGTCGAGCAACCCGTTGTGGTTGGCGTCGACGCCGCGCACGACGCGGCCTTGCTCGCTGTCCGTGAAGAAGAACTCGTATTCACCGTCCGTCACGACCGCGCGCACGTCCGTCATGAAGCAGGCCCCGCCCGTCGTGTGGTAGCACGTCGACAAGAAGGTGTGCAGCTCGGCCGGAACCAGGATCGCGCCGTCGAGGTCGTTGTCCTTGACGCGGGCCGAGGGGTGGTTGCCGTTAGTGAGTGCGCCAGGGCCTGCGGCGCTGGCGAAGCCCATGGTGAACACGTGATCCTGCGCTGCGGCTGTGGCCGCGAGCAGGAGGATGGCGCTGGAGAGTCGAGTCATCGGGTTTCGATTGGGGGGACAGGATTGCAGGCAGCATTCGATCCGCCGTGAAGTCGGCGCGAAGACCGGGTTCAGAACGGGATCGACGAAGGCAGGAGGCGAGCAGGTTGCCCGCCGCGGCCTGGAGTGCAACGTCTCCTGTTCGCAATCACTTGCCCGCAACTCGGCCCATCATGTCGCCGCGCCGAACCGCAGGACGCGATGCTGGGCCAGGACAGCACTTCGAAGCGAATGTCGGCGCGACGAATGCGGCAGGACGCCCGGCGCGCGACTAGCATGCTCCGTCATGTCGCCGTTTCACTCGATGCCCAAGGCTCCGGCTGAGCCCAAACACCTCGCTCGAGTTCCCGGCGGACCCGTACTGGCGTTCGCGCCGCACCCCGATGACGAGATCGCGGGCCCCGGCGGCGTCCTGGCGCTGCATCGGCTCGCAGGCCATGAAGTCCGCGTCGTAGTCGGCACGGACGGCGTCGCTGGCGACCCTGACGGACGCTTCGACAAGGCGACCTACACCAAGGTGCGACGCGAAGAGTCGGTGCGCGGGCTCGCCGAACTCGGCGTCGATGAGGTGGAGTTCTGGGGTTTTCCCGATAGCTGTGAGTTGAGCCACAACGACCTGAACCTGGGAATGCAGTACACGGTCGCTGCGCTGCAACGAGCCAAGCCGCGCGTCGTCTATCTGCCGTGGGCAATGGAAGGCCATCCCGACCACCACGCGCTCCACCACATCGTTGCCGCGGCGCTCGACCATGTCCGCTTCGACGGCCTCGCGCTCGGCTACGAAGTGTGGAATGCGATGATCCCCGATTGCGTGATCGACGTGACGAGCGTCATCGAACGCAAGCAGCAGGCGATGCTGCGATACGTCAGCCAGACCGCCTACGTTTCCTACGATCACTGCGTGCGCGGCCTCAACGCCTATCGCTCGCTGGTCCACGGGCGCGGCAAGGGCTACTGGGAAGCATTCTGCGTGGTCCGCGGCAAGCTGCCGGACTGACGCGCACGATCAACTGAGCGCGCGATCAGAGGAAGAGACGGTGGCGGCGGAACCGCGACTCGATCCCGGCCTCGCAGTCGATCGAACGCCGCGCCAACGGACCGACCAGTTGCTCGAGTCTCGTCATCACCGTGAGCAACGCGCGACTCGTGGAAGCATCCGGCTCGGTGAAGACGAGCGGCAACTGGCCGAGTCGATGCTGTCCGACGCGCGGGTCGTCGAGCACTTCGCCGAGATACTGCAGCGAGATGCCGACGTGCTGACGCGAAACCTCAGTCAACTTCTTGAACGCCTGCTCGCCACGGCCCGGCGACTGGACGCGATTGACGAGCACGCAGAACCTCGCGTCCTTGCGCAGCTGCGCGATGCACTTGACGACGGCGTAGGCGTCGACCAAGGCCGCGATCTCGGGCTGCGTGACGAGCACGATGACGTCGGCAGCAAGCATCGTCAGCAGCACCGGCGGCGAGATCCCGGCGCCCACGTCCAGCAGCACGACGTCGTTGTCGGACGCGACCGCACCGAGTTCGCGAGCGAAGTGCAGCAACTCCTTGTCGGTCATCGCGGCGAGCTTGCGGACCCCCGACGCGCCAGGCAGCAACCGCGGCCCACAGGGCGTGTCGATCAACGTCTGCTGCAACGACGCCTTGCCGCTCAGCAGTTGCTGCAGCGAGTTGACGGGCTTGACTCCCAGCAACAGGTGGTCCGCCGCAAGGCCGAAGTCGCAGTCGACGAGCGTCGTGCGACGCCCCGCGCGATGCAGCAGCACCGCGAGCGATGTCGACACGAAGGACTTGCCGGTGCCACCCTTGCCGCTCGCGACCGCGATCGAAAAGGCTTCGGCGCGCGCGACCGGCGCAGGCCGCGCCGAACCGAGCAGACGACCGAATAGTCCGCGTCCACGCGGACCGAGCGCGCCTGCAGCCGTCGACGGAGCGACGGGTTGTCCCTTGCGATCGACCATCGAGAGTGAGGTCGCCGCCCGCCCAGGCGACGAGGGCGCGGATGATGCAGGATCCGCGCTGCCATGTCTTGCAGCAGCTGAGTGGAATTGGCGATTGGCGCGGACCGGCCGTCTTCGACTTGGCCCTGGCCTCAGCCCGGGATTCCGCCGGCGACCCAAACGGCACCGGCCAGTGCGCCAAACACACCCACCAGCACGCCGACGAAACGCAGCATTGCAAGGGCCCCGCCTGCGGCTGGCCCGACGAGCAGCATCGGCAGCGGCGCCGCCGCCGCGATCGCCGTCGACTCCAGCGGTAGGGAGCTGAAGTGCAGGCCCCCCATCAGCAGCCCGCCGTGCGCCGCCGCAAAGGACAGCGCCGCGGAGCGCGGCAAGGCAAAGCCCTGGCGCCACAGCGCAGTGCCCGCCGCGGCGGCGAAGACCGCAGCGAGCGCGCCGGCCAACTGACCCTGCTTGGCGCTGCCGGTCGAAGCAAGCAACACCGCGTCCGCGACCAGGATCGAACACAAGATCCAGCACATCGCCTTGCCAGGACGCAGCGATAACGCCCGGCGCACCGGCAGCCAGGCGCACGCAAACGCGACCAAGGCCGCAACCTGCCAACCGAGGATCTCGACCGGCTTCCACTGCTGGTTCTCGCGCACGCGTTCCTGCACCAACCACGCCTGCCCCCACGCCAAGATGGCCGCGGGCGGCACGTACAACCATGCCGGCAGTTCGCGCCGCAGCGCCACGGCGCTGACGAGGCCAAAGCCGACGAGACTCCAGGCCAGGCGTTGCATGCCGTCGCCTTGCCCTGCCCACAGTTCGTGCGGCCAGGTGGGCCATTGTTGACCGATCAGATTCCACGCCGCGACTGCGGCGACGCCAAGCGCGACACCGACCCAGCGCGGACCCAATAGCCCGACCAGCAAAAGCGTGGCTCCGAGCGACGGCAGCACGCCGTAGAGAACCGTGCGGATGGCGTCTCCCACGCCTCGCCTACTGCTTCTTGGCCTCGGCCTGCACGGCCTCGATCGCAACGGTCATGTGCACTTCGTCGCCGAGCACCTTCTTGGCGACGCCATAGTCCATGCCGAAGTCGCTGCGCTTGATGACGAACGTCGCCTCGAAACCAGCGCGCTTGCCATAGAACTCGCCGGTGCCCGTCGGAGTGACGATCGCGGTCACGGGCTTCTTGACGCCGCGCAACTCCAGTTCACCGACGACCTCGAAGTCCGAACCCGACGGCTTCCACGCGGAGCTCGTGAAGGTGATCTTCGGGAACTGCTTGCTGTCCAAGAAGTCCGGGCCGCACAGATGCTGATCGCGCTTCTCGTCGCGCGTCTGCACCGACTCCGCGCCGATCTCGATTGCGACGGAACTGGCTTCTGGCTTGCTCGCGTCGAAGACGATCGTGCCCGTCACGTTCGCGAACATGCCGTAGAACCACGCTGCGCTCGCGTGCTTGATCTTGAACAGCACGCTGCTGTGCACGCCGTCGACTTGCCATTCGTTGGCTGCGCCTGACGTCGCGACGGTGGTTTGGGAGTTGCTCGGAAGGGAGAACGCGGCTGTGAGCGCCGCGACGCAGAGGAGAGTCTTCATGCTGGGGTCGTTGAACCGCAGACGACACCCGCTGCGCCAAGGTGCGTCAAGCGCGCACGGCATCACGCGACACCGCGACCCAAAGATTCAGCGGAACGAGAAGCCGGATGGGTTGCTCGCGAAGTCGATCGGAGCAAGTGCGAGCCAGGCGAAATCGAGACGACCGCCCGGGAACGAGGCGAACAGCCCGGCCGGCACCGCGAGGGGGACGGTGCGACGACCTTGTGCGTCGAGTGAGCCGAGAAACCCGGCCGAAGGCGCGAGATCGAGCATCAGGTAGGTCAATGCATCCGGCACGAGCGGCAAGGTGACCGAAGGCGACAAGGTGACGCCCGGTGAAGTGCCCGACAACGAACCAAGCAGCAAGAACGGACGGTTGGCGAACGAAGCGCCGCCGCGCATCACCGCATCGACGGCGCCGCCGGCAGCAGCGTCGATCACGCTCGCCGAGAGCCAGAGCGAGTCATTGCCGACACGGACCTCCGGCGCTGGCGACAGCTGCACGGCGCCCTGACCGTCGTCGACGACGACACGAAGCCGCGCCGTTCCCACCTGAGCGCAAGGTCCGAGCGGGACGGAATAGGTGCCGTCGCCGTGATCCACCACCGTGCCGATCGGCAGGGTCGGGCCACCGGGCAGTTGCGTGACGGTGACTTGAGCGCCTCCGAATGAAACCGGCACCCCGCGCCAATCCCGCAACACGATGCGCATGCGAGCGGTTGTGACCCCATCGTCGAGCAGACGATTTGGCTGCACCTCGCACGTCGACAAGAAGTGATCGGGGCGAAGCACGTTGCGCAGCCGCCAGTTGAGGAAGGTCGCGCGCAACTGGTAGACGGGATCGGCCGCCGATGAGATCTGGTTGGCGACGTTGATGTTGAGGTAGTAGCGGCCGTTGGCACAACCGACGTTGCCGTCGCATACACCGTCGCTGTCACCGGGACGCGCGACGAGCAGGTAGCCGATGTGCGCCGACTTCGTGAAGTTGGGCGGCGGCGCGCCGCATTGCGTTGCGTTGTTGGGGTTGCAAGAACAACGGCCATCGCCGCCGAACAGTCGCGATGCCTCCATCGCAGCCATCAACTTCTCGGCGAGATCGCCCGTCGTCGTGCGGATCGCCTGCTCGGCCGCAGTGATCACGACTTGGCCAGTCAAGACATTGCCCTGCACTGCATAGAACACATCGCCGATCTGGCCGGTCAGGTGCCCAGCCCACGGCCCCGCGCCGGTCCCGGTGAAGCCAACCGCGCGACCCTGCACGTCGACGATGCCGTATTGCCGCGACTGATGGCCGGTGTCAGTAGCCGCAAGCTGCGCCAGGATCTGCTGCGGATCCGCGCCCAGTTGGAGTTGCTGAAAGATCAGCATGCGATTCTGACCCGTCGTGTCGACGAAGGACTGCGCGGCAGCGGCGCCGCGACCGACAACCACGACACAGGCGCCGTTCTGCAGGTCAAACCCAGTCAGGCAGGTGGCCGACGCAATCGCGACCTCGCCGGTGCGACGATCGACGAGGATGATCGACCACGTCGCGCGCACGCAGTCCACCAGCAGCAGAGTGGCGAGGAGCGAGAGCGCTCCACGAAGGAATGGCATGGCCTCCATCCTAGCGAAGCGGCACACTTCGTCGCCCCCCTGCAAATGGCACTGGCTGACGTCACATCACTGCAGCGACGCTTGCGCGAATGGTCGCTGCAACCAAGCAACGAGCGCAACTACCTGCGCGGTCCGCAGCAGATGATCCTGGCCGCGCTCGACGATCCGCGACGCGTGACGCAACTTTCCGTGTCGGGCTACCTCCTCGGAACCTGGCACCTCGGCTGCGGCCAACTCGATGTGCTCTCAGGCAATGCGACAGGATGGGACCGAGTGCGGCTGGGGGTCGCGTTCCAACGCACCGCCCTTTGGCTGCGTTGCAGCCGCCGCACGCAGAGTCGACGTGGTGAAGGCGCGGACCTGCCGGCGCTGCAGACTGCGAATTGCGTCGTGCTCGCGCTCGCGCTGAACGATCCCGATTGCGAAGAACTGCTCGCTGCCTTCGCGGCTTTGCCCGACGACCGATTTGGCGAGGCGGATGCCTATCCCTTGTTCGTGCGCGAACTCCTTGCGCTACGCGACCTGAAGCGACCCGTCTTCACGCCGAGGCTCGGCATCTACGGCGACGTGCTGCAGGCCTGGACGAGCGACGATCACACGTTGAGCCGTCGACTTCATGCGCTCTGCGAATACCACCTCACGCGCACGCGCGGCGCGCCAGGCAGTCCCGCGGAGTTCGACGAGCCGGGGATGATGCTGTATCCCGCCGAGATTCTCGCCGTTGCTGCCGTGCGCAAGTGCCTCGACCTGCGCACGCCGAAAGTCGAGCACCCGCTGATGTTCACGAACCTCGTCGCGACCTCGGCATCAGGCTCGTGGCCCTCGGATCCACTGCTGCAGCGCATGCGCACCGCAGTATCGCGAATCGGCCGCAACTGAGTCCGCGCACCATCGCGCGCCGGGGCTTGGCGACCAGCAACATTGGTTGCTACAGTCAGGTCGCCAGCAGAGACGTATTGCTGCTCGGCTTGTCCCTATGTCTGCCGCCAACAGCTCCACCTGTTGACAGCCCGGCCGGAGTCTCACCTCTTGTTCCTCCGCACCTCACTGACCCTCGCATTCCTTGCTGGCTGCTTGTCGGCACAGACCTCGTGGTATTCGTGCCACCTCAACGGAGAACGGCAAGTTCCTCCGGTCCCCACTGCTTCGACCGGCTGGAGCATCATCAAGCACGAAGCGACCACTGGAGCCGTGCAGATCTACTGCAACCATGACGCGCTGCCATCGCCCGCAGTCGCCGCACATCTGCATCTCGGCATCGCCGGCCAGAACGGCGCGGTGATCATCACGCTCGCGCAGACTGCCAATCGAATCTGGACGGGATCCGGCACGCTGACTGGCGCGCAAGCAACAGCGCTAGCCCAAGACGGCCTGTATCTCAACGTGCACAGCACAGCCAACAGCGGCGGCGAGATCCGCGGCCAGGTCGTGCGCGCCAAGCACACGCTGCTGCAAGGAGTGTTGAGTGGCTCACAAGTCCAACCGCCAACCAGCAGTCTTGCGTCGGGCACAGTGGTCGCATTCCTGCACCAGCCGCAGAACCGACTCTGCTATCTGGTGGAGACGAGCAACGTCACCAATGCGACGGCCGCGCACCTGCACTTCGGGCAACCCGGGCAGAACGGGATGCTGACTTCGATCGCAGCCGCGAGCAATGGCATCTGGTGCGGCGTGACGGACAGCCTGAGCGACGCAGAGGCCGCGGCGATGTTGGCGGAGTTGGCCTACGTCGACGTGCACACGAGCACCTATCCAAGTGGCGAGATCCGCGGCCAGTTGCTCGTCGATCGCGGCAGTTGCTTCCACGCGGCCTGCGTCGGCGGTGAAGAAGTGCCGCCAAACGCTTCCACGGCGATCGGCAATGCGTGCCTTTCCGTCGGCCCCGACGACATGCTGACCTTGACGGGCTCGTATCAGGGCGTGCAGTTGATCGCGACCCATGTCCATGTTGGACCGCCAGGAGTCGCCGGACCGATCTTGTTCCCGATCACCTACTCCAACGCAACCGGGGAACTGACCGCCACCTACCAGGCGACGCCAACGGATCTCGCGAACCTGCGCGCGGGTCTGTGGTACGTGAATCTGCATTCGGCAGCGTTTCCGACGGGCGAGATCCGGGGCATCCTGCAACTCGGCGATCAGGCAACCAGCTTTGGTCAAGGCTGCCCCACCTCGGCGGGCAGACTGCCGGAGGCCAACCTGGGCGGGATCGCCACCGTCGGATCACTCGCGCAGTTCCAGTGCTTCGCATCGGACAACTGCCCGGCGACGGTGCTGTGCATCGGCCAGGATCGGTCGACTGGCCTCCCTCTGCACCTGCCCACGGTCGGACTGTCGGCCGATGGTTGCCACGCACTGACGGATGTGCTGCTCACCACCTTCGTGATCCCGAGCCCCGGCGGCTTGGCGAAGGCAGCCTTGTTCGTGCCGCTCGATCCGACGTTTCGCGGCGTTCCGCTGACTACGCAGTGGCTCTTGTTCGACGCGCTCGCCAATCCCGCTGGCATCGCAGTTTCGAACGGCCTCGCCTTCGAGTTGCACTGATAGGGCGACCTGCGTTCACGGCGTGCCGTATCGTTCTTCGTTCGCGCAACGAAGACGAATGCCATCAGAGCCGCCATGGTCGCCAGGTGCTCGCTGCACCTCGAAGCTAAGACATCGACGCCACCGTCGATTCTTCTTCGCGCACGCCTGCTGGGACGCAATCCGGAGGCTCCCTTGAGCGAAGCGAGCCAGTTCCCGGCGGCGGCGTTCGCGAACCGCTTCGAGGTCGTGCAGACCTTTTCGGGCGGCGAAGGCGCCACCGCGCTCGTGCGCTGCCGCAAGAGCCACAAGCTCTCCATCTGCAAGGTCCTCGACGGCACCACGCCCGCCGCCGAAGCGTCCGTGTTGATGTCGTTGCAGCATCGCTCCATCCCGGCGGTGCGAGAAGTCGGGCAGGTTCCAGACGGCCGCGTCTTCATCGTCCGTGAGTACGCGCATGGCGTCGTGCTGTCCGAAGCCATGCCGCTCGAGCCAACGACGGCGCTCAAGCTCGCGCAACTGACACTCGAAGCGCTCGCATTCGTCCACTTGCGCGGCGTGCTTCATCTCGACATCAAGCCCGGCAATCTGCTGCTGACGGAAGGCGGCGAGGTCAAGTTGCTCGACTTCGGCCTCGCAGTGCGCCGCGGTCACGCGAGCGTCGGCGGCACGCCATTTTTTGCCGCCCCTGAACTGTTGCTCGGCGGCACTCCCGACCCCCGCAGCGACCTGTTCTCGCTTGGGGCCGTACTCGTTGCAGCGCTGTGGCCTCGCAATGGACCACTGCCACTCGGTCGCTTCCTCCGCATGTTTCCCACGTCGGACTTCTGGGAAGCGGTTGATGTGCGGCCACAGGAGTTCCCAGCGCCCTTCCCGCAGTTCCTGGAGCGCTGCCTCGCGCGCAGGCCGCAGGAGCGGTTCACCGATGCACAAGCAGCGCTCGAGTTCCTCGTCGGCGGCGCCGGCAAGCCGTCGCACTCGCTGCTCAAGCCCGACCCGGTGGCACTGTTCGGCAATACGCTCGAAGCAGCTCTCGCACAGACATCCAGCGACCTCCGCATCGAAGGCGCGTCCGAGCAAGAGCGCGAACTGCTCGCGTTGCACCTGCTGTGCTCGGACCGCAGCGTGCAGAACTATCGCATCGACGGCGAAGCGATCCACGTGGTTCGCGGCGGCTTGCCTGCGCGCACCGTTCGCGTGCCGGATCTCGATCCCGCGATGCTGCGACCGTTCTTGCAGGATGTGCTTTCGCTGCAGAAGGACACGGCGCAAACCGCGGCTGAGTTCTTGATCGCAGACGTCGGGGCGTCACCGGTCGCGATCGGCTACGACCTCATCCGACGCGCGGTCGATGGCCAGATCGTGCCCGACGGCTCGCGCTGGATCTGGCCGCAGGCGGCGCAAGGCCGCTTGACCAGCGCCGCGGTAGTCCCGTTCGGCCCGTCGACGCCGCAGAGCCTGCGGGAAGAGGCTGCCGCTGGTCGCGGCGAAGCGGCGCAGACGAGATTCGCCGCCACCGTCCGCACCCTGACTCCCGAGCGAGAACGCGAGATGCGCCGCGCGTTGACTCTTGGACTGCTCGCGGCGGGCGAGCCCGCGCGCGCCTTGCCGTTCTGCGCCGACCTGCCTCCCGAGCGCGCCCAGGCATTGCTTGATCTCGGCCGCATCGCCGAAGCACGCGAGGCGATGGCACAAGTCACCGACACCATCGACGCCGAAGCGGCGCGCGATCTCGCGCGCACGCGAGCGCGTCTGCGCGCCTCTGCAGGCGAAGTGCAACAGGCGATCGAAGACCTGCAGGCAGCATGTGCAGACTCACCGCGGCCGCAAGAAACGCAGACTCTTGCTGCGATGCACGAGCAACTCGGTGACGGAACCGAGGCACGACGGCTCTTGCTCGAGGTCTTGCCAAACGTCGCGGCGACGACGACGCCGTTCTTGCGCGCTGCAGTGCTCACGAGCCTCGGGCTCACCGAACGACGCCTAGGCCGCATCGAAGACGCACACGCATACATGACGGATGCGCGCACGTTGCTGCTGCGCCTTGGTCACGAGCGCCACGCCGCCACCGCGACGCACAACCTGGGCTTGGCAGCGCGCGACCTGGGCAGGACCGAAGAAGCAACAGAACGGTTTCGGCAGGCGCGAGGGCTGTTCCAGCACATCGGCGACCGCGTCGGCGCCGCGATCGCGGAGGCCGCGCTCGGCAGCACCGCGCTCGCATCGGGCGATGCAGTCGCAGCGGAGCGCCGACTGTCGGCGGCAGCAAAATCGCTGGAGGAAGTCGGAGCGCGTGCAGCCGCGGCCCACACGCGGGTATTGTTGGCTCGCGCACTTGCGGCCCAGAGTCGGGCACAGGACGCGCGATCTGAGCTTGCTCGCATCGACGAGTCGGCGAGGGCGCGCTTCCCCAACGAGATCGCGCAGGTTCTCGAACTGCTCCAGTCGGCTCCCCCACCGACAGCAGCAAGGGGGCCGGGACCATTGCAGCAACCTTCTCCCCAACCAATCGTGCAGGATCCAAGCGGACCGAGCCGAGAGTTGTTCCGTACGTTCTTGGCCGTCAACCGTCGGCTGGCGAACGAGTCAGACCTCGATCGCGCAATGAGCATGTTGCTCGAGTCGGCGATCACTCTGACCGGTGGTCGCACTGGCTACTTGCTCGTGGCTCGTCCTGATGGCCTGCAACGCGAGTTCCAGGCAGGAACAGAGAGTCCAGGCGGCAACGCGTTCAGTCGGTCGTTGGCCAATCGCGCGATGCAGTTGCAGCGCACGCTGACCGGCGAAGACGCGCTCGCGGATCGGGAGCTCGCGGACATGCCGAGCATCCGCAACCTGCAGATCCGTTCGGCGGTGTGCGCACCGTTCAAGTCCGGCACCGGCGCAGCGGGTGCGATCTACGTGGAACACTCTGGCCGCGCGGGCGCGTTCCGCGAAGAGGACAAGTCGAGCCTCGAAGTTCTTGCGGACCAGGCGGCAATCGCCGTGGACCGCATGCTCCGCGAAGAACAACTCGCCAAGGAACTCGAATACAGTCGCCGAGAACTGGCGGTCGCGCAGCGCACGGTGCGTCGCGAACAGTCCTCGCTGCTCGGCGACAGCAGGCCGATGCGTGATCTACGTTCGCAGATCCAGAAGATCGGTCCTCTCGACCTGTCGGTGCTGATCCTCGGCGAGACCGGAACCGGCACAGAGCTGGTCGCGCAATCGATCCACCAGAACAGCGAGATGCGCTCGCGTGGCCCATTCGTCGCCGAGAACTGCAGCGCCCTTCCTTCGGAACTGATGGAACGCGAGCTGTTCGGCCACGTCGCCGGTTCGTTCACCGGCGCGGACCGCGACCGGCCCGGCCTGCTCGAACTCGCTTCTGGCGGCACTCTGTTCTTGGACGAGGTCGGCGACATGCCGGCGGCGTTGCAGGCGAAGCTGCTGCGCGCGCTGCAGGAGAAGAAGATCCGGCGCATCGGCGGCAGTGAGACGATCGACGTCGACGT
>SXPK01000049.1 GCA_005776365.1 Planctomycetia bacterium | reverse complement strand
GTCGTGGAACCAGTGCGTGCTCATCGTCTCGCGCCAATCACCGCGGAGATTGATGATGCCGCCGTTGCCGTCCGGCGCGCCGCAGCGTGGGTCGGTCGCCGCGGTGTTGATGGTGTCATAGCCCGCGTGCACCATTGGCCAGCGGTAGTCCCAGAACTGGCCTGGGAAGAAGAAGCCGTTGGCAAAGCCGTCGCTCTCGGCCGGGGTGTGACCGTTGTGCTCGTGCGTGCTGATCGTGTGGAGGCCAAAGCCGCGGTTTGCCGCCGGATCGATCGGCAGCATGTTGTAGTGGCGGAACAGGACCGTTTCGCCATAGCGCGCCATCAGAAACTTGGGCGGCAGCGTGCCGTCGAAGGTCCACAGCGCGAGCGGGTCTTGCGTCGGCATGTTCGGGTGGAACTTCACCGGGATGCCGCGGTTGCTGCCGGCGATGCCGGCCGGATTGACGTGATACAGCCCGGAGGGGCCGAACTCGCCGTGCGCGAACTGGTGCATTTGCAGCGAGTCACGCAGGCCGTTGCCCGTGCGAGCGCCAGTCATCGCTGATTGGAAGTAGATCTGCGGGCCGAACTCCTGCCAGCGCTGGTGCGAGAAGTCAGGGCCCTCCGGGCGACCTTCGCATGGTGGCGTGTCGAGCGTGCGGCCAAGGAACTGCTGGATCTCGTCGCACCACGGGTTCAAGTCGGTGCAGTTCGCTTCGCAGCCCGCCGACGGCCACAAGCCATCTGCCAAGAACTGTTCGACGCCCAGACCGTCCGGGCACGACGACGAGGACGATGGACAAGGGATGGGGTTAGTCTGCGGTGCACAGGCTGCAGGCAGGGGTTGGGTGCCAAATTCCTCGAACATCAGCATCTTCTGCGTGAATGGCTGCGCGCCGAAGAGTGGGCTCGGGTAGCCGCCACTTGGAATCCCCGCAGTCGTCTGCTGGGCCGGCGGCAGTGCGTTGTTCTGCAGCGTGTTGACGTGGATCCCATTCGGGCCGACCAGCGCGCCATCATTCGGTTCGACCGGCGCCTGTTGCAGAGCAAGAGCGATCGGCAGCGCCAGCAATCCAGCGGCCACCAGTGCCATGAGGAGCACGGTCTCGGACGCACCGCGTTCGGATCGCAGCGGTCGCATCGGAACATTGCGCCCTGGGTCGACCGGGAGCATGGACGTGAACGGGCGATGACGGTTGCGCATGACAGTGAGGGAAAGAGCAGTTGGGCCGTGGCCAGAGAGTGGCCCGGCACAGAATCCAAAACCGAGTGAGTTAGACGATTGTAGCCCGCAATCGGCTGGCGGCATTGCCCTGGCCTCGGGCGCATCGGTGGTCGTGGATTGAGTGGTTTCACTCAGACTCGCCGGCCGCGATGGGCCCCAAGTCTCGATGGCTGCGTCGCGAGGACTCTGTGGAAGCCACAGCCACTGCTTCTGGCTCGCGGCTTGCACTCGTTCTTATGTGCTCGGCTTCGCGTGCCGATTCGTTGGGGAAGCGCAGTCCGGAACGCAACTCTGGCAGGGTTCTCGTTGTCACTGCGGCGGGCACGCTTCGGCTCGCATCGCCCATGGCGTCGACGATGTGCTGCAGGGCGCAGGGATGTTGATTGGCATTGACCCGCGGATGTCACTTCTTGCCCCTGTCACCCATTGCTTCGTGGTCCGTTGACCTGGTGATGGCGAGGGCGAGGGGTCGCGACCTCCGCCGGCCCCTGTGAAGGTGGCGCTCCGCTTCGCGCAGATCGTTCTCGCTCCGGGATTCCGTCGCGAGACGACCAAGTGGTATCAGCCGTTGCGTGGCCAAGTGGACGATGCGCACCCTCTGCGAGTTCTTGCATTCACTCGTGCCAGCAAGAAAGCCAAGAGGCTGTCGCCTGCTCATGCAGACGACAGCCTCCTTGCTGCAGCCCAGGTCTGGCCGCGGCCGCTGACTCAGCGGCTCGGTCCGAAGCCGGAGCCGGTCACGGCCGTCGGCAGCGCCGCAGTCGGCACGCATTCGCAGCCATCCCAGTGCGGGATCGGGCATGCGATGGGCACCGTCTGGCCAGGGTTCATTGCATCCCAGCGCAGCAGCATCGCCGTGTCTTCATGTGTGGTGTTGTGGCAGTGCTCGACATAGGTGCCGGCGAAGTCGCGGATGCGGATGTACATCTCGACAGTGCTCGCGCTCTCGACCTTGGTGCCGATGCGGAACATGTCCTTGCGCGCCCAGCGCTCCCATTCCGGAGGTTGGCGACCGTCCTTCGAGAGGATGTGGGCTTCCTCGAAGTGCACGTGCACAGGGTGGCTCCAACCGTTGCCGCCGTTGCGGATCGTCCAGATCTCGAGTGAGTTCACGGTCGGGCAGGCCGAGACGACGCGTGGGTCAGCCCCGAGGCCGGTGCCGCCATCGACCTTGACGGTCCATGGCTTTGCATCCGAGCCGCCGCTGCGGCCAAACTCGAAGGTGCGGCGACGCGCCGTTGCCAGCTCCGCCGTTGTCGGGCGGTTGAGTGGGATCAACTTTTGGCGGCCGGAGATGAAGTCCGCCGGGTTCATGCTGAGGTCCGTGCCCGTGTAGGGTTGCACGCGCAGCTCGAGGATCTTGCCGACGCAGGGATCGCCGCCGGCATAGACGTCCATCTGGCCATCGCCGTCGATATCGCGGGGGAAGGGACGGTAGTTGCCGCGCACGATGTCATTGAGCGGGACCACGCGGTTGGGCGAGCGGCCGTCCCGGTGTTCCATCAAGTTGACGAGGTAGAGGCGGTCTCCCGCACGGAACCGGCTGAAGTCGACGACGATGTCCCAGCGCTCGGCGATTGCTTGCTCGGGCAGCACTCCGCGCTGCGTGCCAAGCGTGCCGTCGAACGCAACCGTGTGCTCCATGATGTTGCCGTCGTTCGCGATGCCGTGGAAGGGCACTGGCGTGCCGCGGCTGTCGACGAGCGCGAGCTTCATGTAGCGCGCGACCGCGCCATTCAGGATGCGGAAGCGATACTTGCGGGAACGGACATCCAGGAACGGCTTGTATTGCCAGTTGACCAGCAGCTGGTCGCCGAGGAAGCCGTCGTTCTGGAAGGGGTTCATCCAGAGTTGGCCGGTGCGATCCCAGGCCTTGTCGCCGATCACGAGGTTGACGTCGTAATCGCGATTGCCCCAGTCGAGGGCGCTGCCGCTCGGGAAGCGCAGGTTGACGCCGTCGTTCAGCGCCTCATTGCCGCGATCGAGAGAACTGTAGTAGTTCATCATCGCCGCATTGCCCTTGTAGACATTCTGCGACGTGAAATCGAGCATGTGGTCGTGGAACCAGTGCGTGCTCATCGTCTCGCGCCAATCACCGCGGAGATTGATGATGCCGCCGTTGCCGTCCGGCGCGCCGCAGCGTGGGTCGGTCGCCGCGGTGTTGATGGTGTCATGACCGGCATGAATCATCGGCCAGCGGTAATCCCAGTATTGGCCGGGGAAGAAGAAGCCGTTGGCAAACCCGTCGCTCTCGGCCGGATTGTGGCCGTTGTGTTCGTGCGTGCTGATCGTGTGGATGCCGAAGCCGCGGTTGGCCGCAGGGTCGACTGGCAGCATGTTGTAGTGGCGGAACAGGATCGTCTCGCCGTAGCGCGCCATCAGCAGCTTGGGCGGAAGCGTGCCGTCGAAGGTCCACAATGCGAGTGGGTCTTGCGTCGGCATGTTCGGGTGGAACTTCACCGGGATGCCGCGGTTGCTGCCGGCGATGCCCGCCGGGCTGACGTGATACAAGCCGCCGGGGCCGAACTCGCCGTGAGCGAACTGGTGCATCTGCAGGGTGTCGCGGATGCCCGATCCGGTGCGCGCGCCGGTCATCGCCGATTGGAAATAGATCTGCGGCGGGAACTCACTGAGGCGCTGGTGCGAGAAGTCGACGCCTTCGGGCCTACCTTCCGCCGGCGGCGTGGTGAGCGCGCGACCAAGGAACTGCTCAACCTGCGCCTTCAACGGGTTTTCCTGGAGGATGTTTGCCTCGCAGCTCAGTTCGGGAAACATCGGCGCGGCAAGCCACTGGTCGACTTGGTCGGTCGGTGGGCATTCATGCGCGTCAGGACCGCACGGGAACTGGCAACCCTGCTGCGACTGCACCGCGGGAAGGGGCTGAGTGCCGAATTCCTCGAAGATCACCATCTTCTGCGTGAACGGTTGCGCGCCGAACAGCGGGCTCGGGTAGCCACCGCTCGGGATGTTGAGGGTGGTCTGCAAGGCCGGAGGCAGAACGTTGTTCTGCAATGTGTCGACGTGCGAGCCGAGCGGGCCCTCGATCGCGCCCTCGAATGCTTCAGGCGGGGCCTGCTGCAGCGAGAGTGCAATCGGCAGGGCGAGGAGCCCCGCAGCCACGAGGCCGAGCAGGATGGCGGTCTCGGAAGAGCCCGAGATCCTTGCAGCGTCAGGGCGAGCGCGGCGCCCTGTCGCGAACTGGATGCGATAACGGCTAGGTAGCGTCATGATGGAGAGATAAGAAGCGACCAACGGACTGGTCGCGGGAGCAAGAGAGCTGCTACCTGTCAAGGCAGGGAGCGGCGACGAGGGACGAGTAGGAACAGACCGCGGACGACGCACGACAGGGCTCAATAAGATGTGCCTGAAGCGGGCGTCTGGGCCGGAAGCGTATTGCGCGCAAGCTGCGGCTGGGGACTCAGCCCTGTGGAAAATGTCGCCATATCGAAGTCGCGATGGCATGCACCTTGGGCGCGCTGATGCGTCGCTGCGAATCGGCCGGTTGTCGCTGCGAACGACCCAAATGCACGAGCGCATCCACGTCGCGCCGCAGAGAAATGCGCTTGCTCAGGCCGGGGCGGCTGACACTTCTTCGTAAACCGTCGTGCGCTGAATCGGCTCGTATCCGGCCTGCCGGATGAGATGCTGGAGCGCGTCTGGCGTCAGCGCCTGTGGCTCCGTGGTGCCGGCGTCGTGCGTGATCTTCTCTTCGGTGACGGTGCCATCGAGGTCGTTGGCGCCGAAGCTCAAGGCGGTTTGTGCTGACTCCTGCGTCAGCATCACCCAGTAGGCCTTGATGTGGGGGAAGTTGTCGAGCATCAGTCTGCCGACAGCGATGCTGCGCTCGTCGAGGTGGCCGGTCGTGACGTGGCCGAAGTTCTCGAGGTCCGTGTGGTAGGGCCAGAACGCGAGTGGGATGTAGGCCATGAAGCCACCGCATTCGTCCTGCAGCTCCCGCAGCCGCATCAGGTGCGTGACGCGCTCTTCGACGCGCTCGATGTGCCCGTAGAGCATCGTCGCGTTCATCTTGAAGCCATGCCGTTGCACCTTGCGCGCGGTGTCGAGCCAGCTCTGCGGGCCCTGCTTCTCTCGGAACACGGCCTTGTGCACGCGGTCGACCAGGACTTCGGCGCCACCGCCGGGGCAACTGCCGAGGCCAGCTTCGCGCAGGTCCGCGAACACCTCGTCCTCGCTCTTGCCCGAGATCTTCAGGATGTGGTCGATCTCGACCATAGTGAACGCCTTGACGTGGATCTCCGGGCGTCCACGCTTCGCTGCGCGCACAACGTCGAGGTAGTAGTCGTAGCCCATCTTGGGATGGATGCCTGCGACCATGTGCACCTCGGTCACCGGGCGGTGCAGTTGTTCACGCACCTTTTGCTCGACGACTTCGGGCGTCATCAGGTAGCCGCGCTCTTCGCCTTCCTTTGCGGCGAACGCGCAGAACTTGCACGAGTAGATGCAGATGTTGGTGTAGTTGACGTGCTGGTTGACGTTGAAGTAGGCCTTGCGACCGTGCCTTTGCGTCCGCACTCGGTGCGCCATCAGGCCTACCGCCGCGAGTTGCGGGGTCTCGTAGAGGCGCACGCCGTCCTCGAACGAGAGCCGTTCGCCGTTCTTGACCTTGGCGTCGATGTCCGCAAGACCGGCGCGCGCGATGAGCTTCGTTGCGAGCGAGTCATCGAGGCTGGCGTAGGCGAAGGACTTCATGCGCTGGCCTCCGAGACGATGGCCTTCTTGTGAGTTGCCGGCTTGCCGAACTTGTCCGTGAGCGGGGTGTGCACTGGCTCGTACATCATGTTTCGGCGCTGCGGAACGAACCCCGCGTCCTTGATGTGCCGCTCAATCTCTGGGATCGAAGTCGGGTGGGTGCAACCGGCGGAGCTGACGACGTTTTCTTCGAGCATCGCCGAGCCGAAGTCGTCGGCGCCCATCGCGAGGCCGACCTGGCAGGTCTTCATGCCTTGGGTGACGAAGCTCGACTGGATGTGAGGCACGTTCTGCAGGTAGAGGCGAGACAGGCTCAGCGTGCGCAGATACTCGGCGACGGTCGTCTTCTTGCCGCCGTTGTTCTCGAGCATGCGCGCGCCCATTGCCGTGTTCTCGGGCTGAAAGGTCCACGGGATGAATGCCGTGAAGACTGCGCACTCGTCCTGCAGGTCGCGGATGCGCGTCATGTGCTCGATGCGCTCCGCGTCGGTCTCGACATGGCCAAACATCATCGTCGCAGTGCCCTTGCCACCGAGCATCGCCCATTGGCGGAACACTTCGAGCCACTCGTCGGTCGTTGCCTTCTTGGGTGCGATGACCTTGCGCACGCGCTCGACCAGAATCTCGGCGCCGCCGCCGGGGATGCTGTCGAGGCCTGACTGCTTGAGGTCTTGGAGCACGTCACGGACGGGCCGTTTCTCGAGCTTGCCAAGGTGCGTGATCTCCGGCGGGCTCATGCCGTGGATCCAGACCTGCGGATAGCGCTGCTTGAGGTCCGTGAACAGTTGCGCAAACCAGTCGGTCTTCAGCTTGGGGTGGTGCCCGCCTTGCAGCAGCAATTGGATCCCACCCTTGGCAATGAGCTCTTCGACCTTCTGGTAGATGACCTCGCGCGGCAGCACGTAGCCCTCGGCGTCGCCAGGGCGGCGGTAGAACGCGCAGAAGCCGCAATCGGTGACGCAGACATTCGTCGGATTGAGATTGCGGTCGACGATGTAGGTCACGCGCGCCTTGCCGTCCTGGTGGGCAGGATGCATGCGGAGTCGCACATCATTGGCGCACAGACCTAGCGATGTCTGGTCGAGGCCGCGGTAGAGGGCAAGGGCTTCGTCGGGCGCGAGGCGGCCGCCTTCGACTGCCTTGGTCGCAAAGTCGCGCAAGCGGGCGGAATCATTCGCTGCCGGTTGGCTCATGGGAGGGGAGAGAGGGTAGGCCGCAAGGCGGCAAGGTTGAAGTGCAGTGGGCGCGATCCTGACGCGCAGATGCGGCGGATGGGATTGGTCAGGGGCTTGGTCCGCGATGGCGGCGGCGCTTCTGTTCCTCGAGGCTCGAACCGACCGAGGGGTATCCTTCTGCTGCCATGCGCCTGCTTCTGGCAACCCCCCTGGCGCTGCTGTTGCAAGCGCCGCTGCTCGCGCAACACGACGAGAAACCGTGTTGCGCGCAAGAACGCCCTGTGCTGGCGCCGCTGCCGGCGGACGCAACCGAGAAAGAACGCTGGCTCCGCCGCATCCACGACGAGGCGCCAGATGACGCGTCGAACATCTACCTGTCGGCCCGCTACGTCGAGTCGTGGCGCGAGCGCCTCGCAAAGTTGCCGAAGGATGCGCCGTTCGTGGAGCGGTTCTCGTTGCAATGGTCGCTATCGCTCGCGCTCGTGCGACTGGGCGAACTTGACGAGGCAATCGCGTTGTGCACCGAGTGCCTGCGAGGTTGCGAGGACAACCCACAGCAGTCGAAGGCGTGGATGCCTGAGGTGTTGTTCCGACTCGCGGCTGCGCACTTCAGGCTCGCCGAACGCGAGAACTGCATCGCGCGTCACAACGCCGAGAGTTGCATCTTTCCGCTGGAGGGTGGCGCGGTGCACGTCGACCGCCGCGGCGCCGAGGCCGCGCGCGACTTGCTCGTTCGCCTGCTCGCGATGCCGGACTCCGACCTGAAGCTGGAGGCGAAGTGGCTGCTCAACATTGCGCACATGGCCCTCGGTTCCTGGCCAGAAGGCGTGCCGAAGGCGCACCTGCTGCCCCCCTCCGCATTGGCGTCTCAGGTCGATGCGCCGCGTTGGCGAGAGCGTTCGCGCGAACTCGGCCTCGCAACGCACACGCGCGCAGGCAGCGTCGTGATTGATGACTTCACCGGCGACGGCAGGCTTGATGTGCTGACCTGCTCGATGGATCTCGACCGCCCGCTGCGGCTGTGTCGCAATGACGGAGCCACTCTCGTCGACGTGACCGAGGAGGCTGGTTTGCAGCGGCAACTCGGGGGCGGTGCGATCGTGCAAGGCGACGTCGACGGTGATGGGTTGCTCGATGTGCTCGTGCTGCGTGGCGGCGGCATGTTCGCGCCATGCGAGCACCCTTGTTCGCTGCTGCGGCAGGTGAGCCAGGGCCGATTCGTCGACGTGACCGAGGACGCTGGCATCGAGGTGGCTGGCCCGACACGCAACGCGGCCTTTGCGGACATTGACCTCGACGGCGACCTCGACTTGTTCGTGGGCTACGAAACCGAAAAGTCTGGTCAGGGACTGCGGTTCCCGAGTCGCATGTGGAACAACGATGGGAAGGGTCGGTTCATCGATGCCACCGCGCTGTCGGGAGTCGCCAATGCGGATCGAGTTGTCGGTTGCGCCTTCGGGGACATCGACGGCGACGGCGATCCTGACCTCTACGTGTCCAACTGGCTCGCGAAGAACCGGCTCTACATCAACGAGGGCGGCGGTGTGTTCCGTGAAGAAGCTGTCGCTCGTGGCGTCGACGGCCCCGACGCGAGCGGCCCGTGCGGTTTCCTCGACTTTGACAACGACGGCGACCTCGACCTGTTCGTCGCATACCAGCACCACTACCGGCAGATCCGCACGGTCGCGGCGTTTTATCTCGAGGGTCGCGTCGAGACAGAGGCTTCGCGTCTTTACCAGAACGATGGTCAGGGTCGCTTCGTCGACGTGGCCGCCGAGCGCGGGATGCGGCGCCCGTTGATGGCGACGGGCTGCAACTTTGGCGATGTTGACGCGGACGGCCGACTGGACGCCTACATTGCGACCGGCGCGCACGATCTCGCCGCGTTGTTTCCCAACGCGTTGTTGCTCGGGGGCGAGACCTTCCGCGATGCGACGTTCGCTGCCGGCGTCGGTCACCTCCAGAAGGGCAACGGCGTCGCGTTCGGGGACCTCGATGACGATGGCGACCTCGATCTCGTTTGCCAGACCGGTGGGTTCTTCCAGGATGACGGTTTTGCCGACGTTGCCTTCGTCAACCCAGGTCATGGGCGGCATTGGCTTGCTGTCGACCTCGTCGGCACCCGTGACAACCGCCATGGCGTCGGCGCTCGCATCCACGCGAAGATCGTCGATCAGAACGGCGCCGAACGCGATGTCTTCGCTACGGTCGGGCCTGGCGCGTCGCTCGGATGCAATCCGATGCGTGCCTACCTAGGGCTTGGCGACGCCGCGTCCGTGCGCTGGCTCGAGGTGCGATGGCCAAGTGACGCAATGCCGCAGCGCATCGACGCGCCGCCAATGGATGGCCGCATTCGCGTCACGCAAGGGGCGCCATTGAAGCAAGCCAACTCGAAGACGGGCGGCGGCTGACGCGCTAGAGTGCGGCGATGACGTGGCCCATCAGGTCCGTTGTCGCTCTTGGTTTCGCGATTGCGCTCGCTGCGTCGGCGCACGCTCACGGTGGTCAATACCGCGGCCCTGGCGCCGTTCCGAATCCGACGACCGGCGGCCCTGCCACGGCGCCGCGCGCGGCGACGGCCACGGGCACCAACTGGCAGCTGTGGTGGGAGCACAACAAGGAGGACTTGCTGCGCCCGCGCGAGGACGACGGGCCGAATTCAGGTTCGGACGAGTTCTACCTCGGCGTGCGTCGCGGCGTGGTCCCCCGCGCGTCGCTCGCGCCGGGCGACTCCGAGCGGATGGCCGCGGCAAATGCGCTGCACGCCGCGCTCGTTGCGAGTACGGACCGTGATACGACGACTGCTTGCATGGTGGGCCTCGCGAAGATCGGGCTCGACTTGCCAACGCGACGGTTGTCGGAGTTGTTCTCCGTCCGGTTATCCGCGCCCAATCAGGAAGTGCGCGAAACGGCTGCGCTCGCGCTCGGAATCGCGGGTCGACAGGATGCATTCGCAACTCTCGCGGCGCTGCTGCGCGGTGACGAAGAAGGTCGGAAACTCGCCGGTGGCAAAGAGGAAGTCCCTGACCGCACGCGCACTTTTGCAGCTTGGTCGCTTGGCCTGCTCGCAGGTCGCGCAACGGACGCGGAGGCAAAGGCGAAGGCGTTCGAACTGCTCGAATCGCATCTACGCGATCCTGCAGACCGCAGCCGCGACTTGCGCGTTGGCCTCGTTCACGCGCTTGGACTGATCGACGCACGGCCGGAGCGCGGCGCCAAGGAACGCTTGTTGCGCTACCGCATCGTCGACACGCTTTGGGCCTTCTACGACCAGGATCTCGGCAAGGGCAATCAACTCGTGCAAGCGCACGTGCCGACCGCGGTCGCACGATTGCTCGGCCGCGGCAAGGACGCGGAGCACGAACGCAGCAAGGCGCGTCTGGTCGCCGAGCTTGCCGCCGAAGGCCGCGTCAACGCGATCCGGCAGTCGGCGGCGCTTGCGCTTGGCGTGCTTTGCATGCCAGCTGATGAGCATGCTGACGACGCTGCGTGCGGCAAGGCGTTGGCCCAGTACTTCGAGTCGGGCATCGACCAGCAGACGCGCTACTACGCGATCGCTGCGCTCGGTCGCATCGGTGGCGACGCCAACCGCAAGCTGTTGCTCCGGCTCTACGGCAAGGCCAATCGCACCGAGGAGAAGCCTTGGATCGCAATCGCGCTCGGGCTCGTCGCAAGGCAGCGTCGGCTGAAGGATGGGACGCTGGATCCGGATCTCGGCGCGATGCTGCTGTCCGACTTGCGCTCGATCGAGGTCGATAGCGTCCGCGCTGGATTCGCGCTCGCGCTCGGATTGTGCAACCACGCTGCCGCCGTGCCGGACCTGCGTGGGCTCGTCGACGGCAAGTTCCTGCATGACGTGCAGACCGGCTACGCGGTCGTCGCGCTCGCGATGCTCGGAGACCTTGGCGCGGCCGGTGACATCGTCCTTGTGATGCGCGGCGCCGCGCGCCGCCCGTTCGTGCTGCAGCAATGCGCGGTCGCACTCTCGCACCTCGGTGATGCGGACGCGGTGCCGGCATTGCTCGACATGTTGAAGGCCAGCGAGAGCACGGCAACGATGGCAGCGATCGCGTCGGCGCTGGGCGAGTTGCGCGATCGTCGGGCGATCACTCCGCTGGTCGCTGCGCTCGCCGACATGGAACGATCGACGCTGGCACGAGCCTTCGCCGCTGCGGCGCTTGGTGGCGTCGCCGACAAGGACGAACTCCGTTGGAACGCCGTCATTGCGCGCGATGTGAACTACAGCGCGCTCGTCGACACCTTGAGCAACGGCAGCAGCGGCGTGCTGGACATCTTGTGATCGCAAGACAACGAACGCTTTGCGTTGCGATGGCACGCGCCGTGATCTTGTCCATGGTCGCACTCGGCGCAGGCTGTGCGCTGCAGGCGCCGCCGGCTTTGTCGACGCTCAACGTTGCCGCAAGCGATCCTGCCGCTGCGCAGTTTTCTGCGATCGACTCTCTGGCGAAGGCCGCACTGCTCGCAAGCGACGGTTCGCCGGACAACGATGAACTCGCCGTGCGCGCAGCATCGCTGCTGTTCCAGGCCGCGGATGCGCGCGCCCAGTGCGCGATCGTTGCCGCGAGCGTCGACGGTGACCCTGTCGACATCGTGCTGGCGGCCGACGACCGGGTGTCCGCCGAAGTGCGGAAGCAAGTCGCGTCTTTGTGCTCCGACGGCCTGGGCGCGGCCGAGCGCGTTGTCGCGCGCCATCCTGACAACCCCGCCGCGCAATTGCAGAGGGGACTGTGTCTTTGCCTGCTCGCGTGGGCCAATGGCTCGGTGAGAAGCCTCGTGCAAGGCTTTGGTCCCCGCATCCTGGACGCGATCGACAAGTCGGTCGCGGGTGACGCGAAGGCCGACGATTGCGCAGCCCTTCGACTGCAAGGCAGGTTTCTCCACAAGGCGCCTTGGCCACTGCGCGATCGCGAGGTCGCGCGCGCGGCGTTGCTTCGCGCTGTCGATGAGGCGCCTTGCTTGCTGAACTTTCTCTTTCTCGGCGATGCGCTTTGGTCTGAAGGCGATCGCGATGGCGCTATTGACGCGTGGCGAAAGGCGGTTGACGCGCGATGCGGCGATTCGGCGCGATGGTCCGAGGCGCCTCTGCGCGAACTCACAAGGCGCAGGCTTGCAGGAAAAGGCAAGGCAGTATGAGCACGCTTTCGATCGGCGTAGATCTGGGTGGCACCAAAGTCGAAGCGATCGGCCTCGACGCGCTCGGGGTCGAACGATGGCGTCGTCGCGTCGCAACGCCGCAGGGCGACTACGGCGGCACGGTGCGCGCCGTCGCTGACTTGGTGCGCGCGTTGCGTTGCGATCTTCGTCCTGACGCGGCGACGATCGGTGTCGGCACGCCCGGCAGCGTGACTTCGAAAGGCACGATGAAGAACTGCAACTCGACGTGCCTCAACGGCCGTGAATTGCCGCGTGACCTCGAAGATGCGCTAGGCCAGAAGGTGCGCATCGCCAACGACGCCAACTGCCTCGCACTGTCGGAGGCGACCGATGGCGCGGGCGCAGGGGCGGACGTCGTGTTCGCTGCGATTCTCGGGACCGGCGTCGGTGGCGGCATCGCCGCTTTCGGTCGCGTTCTGACCGGCCCCAATGGCCTCGCGGGCGAATGGGGTCACACTGCGTTGCCGCGGCGCCGAGACGATGAGCCGGCGTCGCCTTGCTACTGCGGTCAATCTGGCTGCGTCGAGTCGTTGTTGTCCGGTCCGGGGCTCGTGCTCGACCATGCGCGCCGG
>SXPK01000048.1 GCA_005776365.1 Planctomycetia bacterium | reverse complement strand
TTGCGAACGCAGCGCTCTACCAACTGAGCTACGACCCCGCACAAGGGGGCGCGGAAGCTAGCGAGCAGGCGTGGCCGAGTAAAGGGGCAGGTCGTCAGGAACAGGCACGAGCGCGCTCGGGCGCGGACTGCCAATCGCGGCAAATCCCGGCAACGCAGCGCGTCGAAGCGACGGCATGCGTTGGCCAGTCGCGACGACGCGACCGCCGCCCGCACTGAGTCGCACTCCTGCCATCCCCACGGCGAGCGGGCCATGGAACGTCGCCACCGAAGCCGCAACGTGAAGCACGCCTGCGCAGACGAGACCAAGATCGAGGTCGATCTGCTCCCCGACTTCGCGCGGCATCCCGACGTAGACGTTGCCACCGCCTTCCAACGGCCCACACAACGATGTCGCGCCATGCAGCGGCTCGCCGATGGACCAGCGGCCATTGCCGTCGAGGTCCGAGAACGAGGTCGAGCCCGTTGCATCGGTTGCGATGGTCAATCGGCCCGCGCCGATGACCCGAATGGAACGGCCGAGATAGACGTTGCCGCGCACGACGATGGTGAGGTCGCGCAGCAACGTCAATTCGAGAGGCATGCCACCGCAGTCGACCCAGAGATTGCCGGCGATGGCCACGACACCGCCGTCGGGAACCTTCGGCAATCCTGCGGACGTCCCTCCGCAGAGAACGAAGTCGGCGCGATCCGTGCCGGCCGAGAGTCGGAGCAACGCCAGGCCAGGGTCGGCGGCAGCTATCCCGTCCACCGCGTCGCGAACCGATGCGCGCGCAAGATCCAATGCGGGCAGTTCTTCGCGCACCGCGATGACGCCCTCGCCCCAGTCGCCAGGCACGACCGCGTCAGGGCCAAACGTCAACTGACGACCGAACGCGAAGGGCGTTCCACCTTCGAGGCGCTGGAACAAGAACGAGTAGCGATGCTCCGCGACGCGCGCATCGAGGCGCAATTGCTGCGAATCCTGCACCGGTTCGACGGATGTCTCGACGACGAGGCCATTGCCTGCGTCGACGGCGCGACGGCCGCGAACACCGTCGCTCTGCACGTAGGCGAGCGCCGATTCTTCGGCCGCTACGCGAGCCGCGAGCCCATGCACATCGCGTCGCAACGAGATCGCTTCCCGAACTTCGGTCACGGCGCTGGCGAGCACGACAATCGCGACGCAGCCGACGGCGAGTGCGCCGATCGAGATCGGCGCCAGCCAGAGGCGAAGCAAGCCGGCTGACCGGCAACCCCATGGAGCCATGGTCGCGGTCACGTGCGCCCTCCGGCGCCACGACCGGCGAACACGACCGCCGGCCCCAATTCGGTGTTCACGCGCAGAAGGCGGCGCCCGAACAGGTCGTCGAGGCCATCGATCGCACCTTCCGCCATCACCTCGGGCTCCTCGAACAGTTCGGCGAGCCGCTTCGCCTGCGCACGACGCACGTCGTTCGCGTCTGCAAGCGTGTTCGCACCCGCGGCGACAACTGCGCTGCAAAGGGCAACGAGGAAGATGAGGGCGAACAAGAACCGCCGCTCAGCTCGATGCCCTGTTGCTGTCACGGCCGCGCCTCCTCGACAGGTTCATGCGCTTCCAGATCGTGCCCGACGTCGACGACATCGCTGCCAGTACGAGCGCCGGTCGGCGGATTCTGATTCAGGTAGTCGATCAGCGCGTTGCACTCGTAGGCCAGTGATGACAGCAAGTCGCCGCGTCGAAGGCTGACGCGGAATGCAAGGTCGCCCTTGCGCACGCGGCGCAAGGACTGCGCGAGTCGATGCTCAGGTCCTGCGATCCGATACGCAGTGCGCGTTCCGTGCACGATGACGACCATGCACGACGCAAGGAGGCAGAACGCGCCAGCGAGGTAGATCGGTGCAACCTGGGGCGCAGTGACAGTGCCTGCTGCCGCAGCGTCGAGGACCGCCCAGGTCACGGCAGTGAGCGCGAGCATGCCTGCCGCAATCGTGCCCATCACGAGCAGCGGACGACGCGCAGCCGGATCCGAGGCGATGCCTTCGTCCCGACGCCGTTCCCAAGACCGCCTTCGCATCGCATCCCCACCGTCATCAAGCCCAAAGAACGCCGTCGTTCACGACACCATCTGTCGCGTTCTCCGACACGCGCGCTCATCGGCTCGCACCGCGCCGCGATTGAGCGCGCAAACTGCAAGACGTCCCGCATTTGGACGCAAGATGCGCCTTCGCGGATGCCGAAGGTGTGCTGAACGTCGGGCACATGTCCGATGCGACGAGCGGGACAGGATCAACGAATGACGGAGAAGGCGCGAAACGGCAGCAACGACGCACGCGAAGGCGCGACCGTCATCGCCGTCACTTCGGGCAAGTGCGGCGTCGGCAAGACCTCGCTCTCCGTCAACCTCGCGTGCGAGTTCAGCCGTCGCGGCTACCGCACGACGCTCGTCGACGCCGACCTCGGGCTCGCCAACGCGCACATCCTCGCCGGCATGCGGCCTGGCAAGACGCTTTGCGACTATGTCGAGGGCAACGCAGAGCTGAGCGACATCCTCGAAGAGGGTCCGGCGCGCGTGCGCTTCATCGCCGGAGGCTCCGGCGTGAAGGGCATGGCCAATCTCGACGAGCAGGGCCGCCGAAAAGCGCTCAATGCAATCCTCGAGCTGCGTCCCCACTGCGACGTGATCCTGGTCGACACCGGCGCCGGCGTCGGCAACGGCGTCACGGACTTCGTCTTGGCGGCGGACCACACCGTCGTCGTGACCACCAGCAACTTCGCGGCGATCGCGGATGCCTATGGCATCATCAAGGTCGTCGTGCAGGACGGTTACCGCAACCCGATCCACTGCGTCGTCAACCGCGTGCGATCGCCGGAAGAAGCGGAACAAGTGTTTGCGAAGATCAAGGGCTGCACGGAGCGGTTCTTGAACTTCGACCTCAACTGGCTCGGATTGCTGCCGGAAGATACTTCCGTTGAGAGCGCGGTCATGAAGCGACTGCCTTTCAGCGAAGCCTTCCCGAGCAGCGTCGCCTCGAAGTATCTGGCGAAGCTGGTGACCTCTCTCGCGCGCTATGTGAGCGCGAGTCCGAAGTCCCAGCCGACCCGGACGAGGTGATGGGGGCGGAGGAAAACGGGCAAAGGATTTCAGGGAGAGGGCGGATTACCCGCCTGGGAACTCAGGGAAGAAAAGGAAAAGAGGGATGACCCGACTTACGAAGACGGATGCGGAGACCAACGTCGCCCGCATGGATCACACCACCGAGGAAGCCTTCGCTCGCCAGGCGAACAAGGGAATCCTCGCGGACCAGGTCGCGATCGAACTCAACGTTCCTCGCCGCACCGCTGCCCGCGTCCTCGACGCGGTGCTCGACTCGATGAGCGAGCTGCTGCGTTCGCGCGGCAAGGTTGCGGTGAAGGGCTTCGGCACGTTTGAGCGCCGCATCCGCAAGGGCCGCGCCTACAAGCACCCGCTCACCGGCGAGAGCATCGACGTCGCCAACAAGGAGACGGTGATCTTCAAGCCTAGCGACCAGCTGATCATCGACACGCGCACGACTGCGACGCCGCGCACGCGGAAACCGCAGACCAGCACGACCGAAGACATCCTGTTCAAGGGCTGATCTCCGACACGACTGTGGGCGGCAGCCGCATCGCGGCTCCGCCCTCGTTGCTGTACGGACCGCCCTTGGAACGGTCGGCTGGGCGTCGCTATCGTCCAACGGCTGCGGCGACGCCGCTTCCATGACAAACCCCTACGACGACGAGCCGCAGACCCAGGTCGCAGCGTGTGTCCAGTTCGACGTCCATCGCGGCGACGTCGCAGGCAACCTTGGAAAAGCAGAGCAAGGGCTCCAGCAAGCGGCCGCCGCTGGCGCGCGACTTTGCGTGTTGCCGGAGATGTGGTCGACGTCGTTCGCCGCAAGCTACGACAAGGACCTGCTGGCCCGGTCCGACGCCGCCGAGGACCGATTGCGCGAGCTATCTCAAGCCCACGCCATGGTCATCGTCGGCAGCAGCCCGGAAGCGCGCGATGGCGTGATCTTCAACTGCGCTCGCGTCCATGACTGCGGCAAGACCGTCGGCTCCTACCGCAAGTTGCACTTGTTCTCGGCCAACGCCGAGCATCGCCACCACGCCGGCGGCAGCGATCCTCTGGTGATCGACACCAGCGCTGGGTCGCTCGGCGTGATGATCGGCTACGACCTGCGGTTCCCCGATCTCTCCCGCTACTACTTCCGCAAGGGCGCGGAGATTCTCGTCGTGCCGGCGCAGTGGCCGGAGGCGCGTTCGCAACACTGGCGAACGCTGCTCCGTGCTCGCGCCATCGAGAACATCCTCTTTGTCGTCGGTTCCAACCGGACCGGCCATGACGCTTCGTTGAAGAGCGAAGAAGACCTGTCCTTCCTCGGTGACGGACGCATCGTCGATCCGACCGGCGAAGTGCTCGCGTCAGGCGGCGGCGACAGCGGCGCCTTGGTCGCGACCCTCGACATGCGGACCATCCGCACGATGCGTCGCATGCTGCCGCTTCAGCGTGATGAACGTCCGTCGGTCTATCGTCGCTTGTGGGACGAAACGATGGGCGACATGGTCCGTCAGAGTCGGGAAGGCCAAGCCAGAAAGTGAGGCGGCGCGCCGTGCGCGAGCCGTCTCACTCCACGAAGGCCGCCAATCGCGCCTTTGCGCTGGGCTTCTTGAGGCGACCGAGTGCGGCGCTTTCGAGTTGACGCACACGTTCGGCGCTGATGCCGAAGTCCATGGCGATCTGGCCGAGCGTTTCAGGCTCGCTGCCGCCGAGCCCGAAGCGGCGCCGCAGGATCTGCTGTTCGCGCTCCGAGAGATCGGACAACACCGCTTCGAGACTCGCCCGAAGATCACCAACCGGCACACTCTCCGGAACCGGCACCGCGTCCTCGTCTGCGAGCGATTGCAGCAAGGTCAAGGCGCCTTCCTCACCGCCGCGCTCGGCGTCGAGGCTGACGGCATAGCGCTTGGTTGAAAGCACCCAGTCGATCTTCTCGACCGGCAACCCCAACTTCTGCGCGAGCTCGGCATGGGTCGGTTCGTGACCTGCACGACGGCCTTCGTCCTGCGCGCGACGGACGCGGCCGAGGATCTTCTGGACCCAAACCGGAATGCGGACGGTGCGCGAGCTGTTGTAGAGCATCTTCAACACCGCCTGCTGGACCCAGTATTGCGCGTAGGTGCGGAACCGGACCTCGCGACGCCAGTCGAATCCCTCGATGGCCTGGAACAGCGATGCGTTGCCTTCTTGGATCAGATCAGGACTGTCGACGCCGAGACCGCGGTAGCGTTGCACGGTGCCTAGCACGATGTGCAGCGCGCCTTCGATGTAGAGATTGCGCAGCTCCTCGAGTTGATCCACGCAACGCTCGAGGTAGCAGGATCGCGGGCGTCCCTTGAGCGCTGCATCGATTTCAGCGCGCGACTTCGAGACCGCCTTGGCGGCAACTTCCGCGGCAACGCCGGCGCGGGTGAGTTCGCGCTCAAGCCGCATCTTGAAGAACTCGTAGCGGCGGGCCATGCGGAACTCCTCCTCGCGATCCATGGGCGCAAGGCGACGAAGATCCATCTGGTAGAAGCCCACGCCCCGGACGTCGACGAGTTGCTGGTGCGCGTGCTCGCCGACCGCGACGGTGCGACTCTCGCGATAGCCGCGGATGTCGATGTCCGCTTCGGCGCGAAGCAATTGCGAGAGGATCTGCTCCGCAGCCTTCAGGAATCGTTCCGTGGGCACATCGAGGGCCGCGTCGATCTCGGGAATCGTCACGGCTCGGCCTGGCGACAACGGCAACTTGGACTTGGCAAAGATTCGGTGAATCACGAGTGCCTCCTGGTCTGCGCCGTCTCTGGCGAAACTGCGGAGAGGACGCGCCAGACTGGCGAGGACTCCGCAGCAGCCCAGAGGTCGGATGCAGCGTTGCCTGGCCGCAAACAACAAACGTGCCTGTGGCCGGACAAGATCAGAACGCACGCGGACCCCGAGAAGATTCTCCGCACAAGGCAGAATGCGGGCGAACACGGCCATGGCACGCGGCCTTCGAAGCCGCCCGCCACGGCGCGGCGCGATGTCACAAGTCGAGGCTGGCTCTCAGCGTCGGCGCAATAGGAAGACCGCGACCACGAGGATCAGCACGGCTGCGCCGCCACCGACAATCAACATGTTGTCCTTCGTAGATTCTTCCACCGACGGAGCCAACTCCGCACTGAGGCCCAGTTCGGCCTCTCCCGCGGGCTGGGTCTGCGCCGCCACGGGATCGGTCACTTCGGCAGCCTGAGTCGTCGTATTGGCAGCAGTAGCTTGCGGCGCGGGCACCGTTGGGCTGGTCGCATCCGCATCCGTCTGAATCGGCCTTGCAGCAGGCTCGGTTCCAGTCCCCGCCGGAATGACGCCGGACACCATGGGGTTGGCCGTGACTCCGACCTCGCACGGGATCGTGACGCTTTCGACGAAGTGCCCGAGAAACGCAGCGCTGCTGCCACTGTGCAGGTCGAGTTCGACCTGGAGCACGATGTTTCGTTTCTCACCCAGCCTTGCCTCGGTCGGCATGGTGACAGTGCCCTCGATCACAGCCCAGTTGTCATAGACCGGGCGCCCGCGGTAGGCGGCTGCAATGCGCCCCACCGTCGCGGGCAGGAGTTTCCAGGCACTGAGGGCCAGACTGCCCGCCGCCGACGAGACCGTCAGTCCCTCGGGAGAGGCCAACACGGAGTCGCCCTCGAGCATCATCGTCACCAGCAGCCTTCCGGATTGCCCTGGAAGGAGACGACGAGGCTGCACCGAGCCATCGAAACGACAGTGACCGCGCGCCGTCATGATCTGCGCAGCCTTGTCGAGCTTGAACCCCATCTTCGCGCCAGTCTCTGGGTCAAAGCCCTCGGCGCCGCCCTTCTCGACCACCTCGACATCTACCGATCGGATGCCGCCCTTGTCGCCGCCGCGAGAAGGCGCCTGACTGCCGCCATCCTGGCCGCGGGCTGGCTCGTCCTGGGCCATGAGCGGGAGCGTGATGACGAACGCCAACAGAAGTCGGAGCAAGCTGGTCATGGGGTTCTGCAAGGATACCAGCGCATGCATGCGGGCACGCTTTGGGCCTGCGCGGGCTGGCATCCGACGAAGCAGGGCCGCTAATCCGCCACGAAAGTTGGCCCGCTGGCGCGCAATCGCGAGTCGGAAGGCGCGCGGTTCCGATGGCAATGGCGGCTCTCGTCGAGCCGCGACCGGGCTGGCTTCCTTGAAAGCGCCCCATGGGGAGGCTAGTTTCCTCGGCCGCCCATGGCCGCTAGTACAAGCCCGCAAGCCAGCGAATCCTCCGTCCTCGACGCCCTCCGCGCCGTGCGCGACCCGGACCTCGGCCAGGACATCGTCGCACTCGGCTTCGTCAAGCAACTGCGCATCTGCGACGGCACGGCTGCCTTCTCGATCGAACTCACCACGCCTGCTTGTCCGGTCAAGGACCTGATGAAGGAGCAAGCGGAACGAGCCGTTGCCGCCGTGCCCGGGATCAAGGGTGTGCAGATCGAGATGACGGCCCGCGTGACCGCGAGCCGCCCCGTGCTCGGCGCCAAGGGGATGATCCCCGGCGTCAAGAATGTGGTCGCCGTCTCGTCCGGCAAAGGCGGCGTCGACAAGTCCACCGTAGCCGTCAACCTCGCGTGCGCATTGCAGCAGGCCGGTGCCCGGGTCGGCATCCTCGACGCCGATGTCTACGGCCCCAACGTGCCGCTGATGCTCGGCGTGAAGGGCCAGCCCGAGGTCAAGGACAAGAAGATCCAGCCGTTCGTGCAGCACGGCTTGCAGGTCATGTCGATGGCATTGCTCGTCGCCGAGGACCAGCCGGTCATCTGGCGTGGCCCGATGCTCCACTCGGCCGTGCGCCAGTTCCTGTTCGACGTCGCCTGGAACGACCTGGACTACCTCGTCGTCGATCTGCCGCCTGGCACCGGTGACGCCCAACTGTCGCTGAGCCAGCAAGCGCACCTGATGGGCGCCGTGATCGTGACGACGCCGCAGGACGTCTCCGTTCTCGACGTAAAGAAGGCGATCCGCATGTTCCAGTCAGTCAACGTGCCGATGCTCGGCATCGTCGAGAACATGGCCTGGTTCACGCCCCCTGGCAGCACGGAGCGCTACATGATTTTCGGCGAAGGCGGCGGCGCCCGCATCGAGCGGGAGTTTGGACTGCCGCTGCTTGGTCAGATACCCATCGAGATCGCCGTGCGCGAAGGCGGCGACAAGGGCCGCCCGATCGTGACCGCACACCCGGAGTCCGAGACGGCCAAGGTGCTGCGCGCGATCGCCGGCAAGGTCGCCCAACGAGTCAGCATCCTGAACGCGGAGTAACCCATGAACCCGACCCAGAACACCAGCTCCAAGCCCAGCCAGTTCACCGCCAAGTCCACGATGCTCGAGTGCCTGACGGCCGATCCGTCGCTCGGCATGGTGCTGATGCGCGACTTCCACATCGGCGGCTGCCGCAGTTGTGGCTTCGACCCGCACTCGTCGATCGAAGAAGTGGCCCAGCAAAACGGCATCCCGACCGAACGGCTGCTCGCGGCGCTGAATCGCTCGAACTGAGCAGCGACGCCCGGTCAACGCAGCCCTTGCGCAAGGCAGGGCGACGGCCAAAGATTCCGCGCCTTCGACGATCGCAGACCTCGAGCCCACCCCATGAGCAAGGCACCAGAACTCACCGACGACAATTTCCAATCGACGATCGCCGACGCCAAGACGCCGGTCCTCGTCGACTTCAGCGCCTCTTGGTGCGGTCCATGCAAGGCACTTGCGCCGACGATCGACAAGCTCGCAGCCGAGTACGCTGGCAAGCTCGCGGTCTACAAAGTCGACATCGACAGTGCGCAAGAAGCCTCCACGGACTTCAACATCAGCTCCGTGCCGACCTGCGTGTTCTTCAAGAACGGCAAAGAAGCCGACCGCTTCACCGGCGCGCTCGACATGCGCACGATCAAGACGCACATCGAGAAGGTCCTCAAGTGACCGGTTGGTCGCCGGCGCGAACCGGCGGCCACACTGTCAGGGCGCGACGCCGACTCGCCTGCGCCGCAGCGACAACCACAGCAGCGTGAGACCAAGCGGCGTGCAAACCGCGGCGTAGAGCCAGCGCATGGGGGCTCTGACGACCTGGAGCGGCGCCACCCAACGCACGCGGCCACGACGCGCCACGCACATGTGTTGGCCGGCCGTCGTCGGCACGAATGCGACTTTGCCATTCGCGTCGGTCGCCCCCACGTCCCACGATGATCCGTCGGGCCGCTCGATGACCACCTGCAACGCGGCGATCGGCTCGCCGTCCTGTTCCGCAGAAAAGACCGCCGTCTGGCCGACTTCGCACGGAAACGGCAGAACGCTGAACTGCTGCAGCGCCAACGAGAGTACGAGAGCGGTCGCCATGCGGAGGAGGTCGAGTAGTCTGTCGGGCGTGACGGTCGAAATCGAGGACCTCGGGCGCGCCGACTACACGGCCACGCTCGAACGGATGCGCATCTTGCATGCGCGTGTCGCCGGCGGTCTCGAACCCGGTCGCGTGCTCCTCGTCGAGCACGACCCCGTCTACACGGCCGGCCGCGCAACGCCACGCGAAGAACTGGGCCCCAAAGTCGTGCCGATCGAGCGCGGCGGCAAGATCACCTACCACGGCCCCGGCCAGCTCGTGATCTACCCCATCGTCGAGTTGCCGGTCCGCGACGCGCGCGATTGGCTCCGACGACTCGAACGGTTCGGGGTGTCGGTGTGCTCCGCGTTCGGAATCGAGGCGAAGGCCTCGGTGGATGGCACCGGCGTGTTCTGCGGCGCGCACAAGATCGCGTCAATCGGGGTCGCGATCAAACGCTGGACCAACCTGCACGGCATCGCGATCAACGTCGCCATGGACCGCTCCCCGTGGTTCGCGGTCCGCCCTTGCGGACGACCGCCGGAAACGATGAGCGACCTGTCTTCGGCGGTCGGCCGCCCGATCACGCTCGACGAGGTCCGCCTTGCTGTTCGAGAGCGCGTCGAGATCCTCATGGCCCCTGCGCAAGCAACCGACCGAGGCCGCTCGCCGGAGGCGCGCAACCCATGAACAACGAAGTCGACCTCTTGCCCGACGGACTTACGCTGAGGATCCGCTTCGGCTATCAGAAAGACCTCGTCGATCTCGTGAGGACGCTGCCCGATCGTCGCTTCGATGGCAGCAACAAGACCTGGCACGTGCCGGCAACGCATGCCGAAATCGTCTACGCCAAGTTGTCGCGGCACCTGTTCACTTTTGCGCCCGAGGTGATGAGCATCGTTGCTGGCACCAGGGGCGTCCCGAAGCCTCCCGTGCCGACAAAGAAGCCCGCGGACGATGTTTGCGCCGCGGAGTCGAAGGCCCGGACCACGCCACCCGACACGCTCACCGTCTCGGCCATCAACGAGCGGATCAAGGAGGCCCTGCTAGGCAACTTCGCACAGAGCATCTGGGTCGTCGGCGAGGTCTCGGACTTCGACAAAGGCGCTGGCAAGCAGCACAAGTACTTCACGTTGGTCGAGAAGGCAGAAGGCGACTCCAGGCCGAAGGCTCGCATCAACGCGATGATCTGGGATGGCAAGGCCCGGGAGCTGTTTCGCCGACTCGCGCAGCAGTCGCCGGATTTCACGATGCGCGACGGCATCGAAATCCGCGTGCAGGTGAAGGTCGACTTCTACGTGCCGACCGGCGGAGTCAGTCTGCACGTCGAAGACATCGACCCGACGTTCACGCTGGGCAAGCTCGCGTTGAACCGTGAGCAGACCCTGCGCGCACTTCGCGAGCAGGGCCTCGATGCGTTGAACAAGTCGCTGCCGCTGCCGATCCCGCCGCTGCGCATCGGCGTGTTGACGAGTCCGGATGCCGACGGCTGGAACGACTTCAAGAAGCACCTGGAGGGCTCTGGCGTCGGCTTCGACGTGACGATCTTCCCAGTCATCGTGCAGGGAGAAAGAACCCGGCCGACGATGCTCTCGGGCCTTGCCTGGTTTGCCAGGCGGGCTGAGCAGTTCGACTGCCTGTGCATCGTTCGCGGCGGCGGCTCGCGCACCGACCTCGCAAGCTTCGACGACATGGAGATCGCGGTCGCGATCGCGAAGCACCCCATCAAGGTCCTGGTCGGCATCGGCCACGAACGCGATCGCTCGGTGCTCGACGAGATCGCGCATTCTGAGAAGACCCCCACCGCCGTTGCGGCACATCTGGTCGACGTCGTGCTCGGCGAGCGCGACCGCTGTCGCGACCGCGCGCTGAAGCTGCAGCGCGACGTCGGCAGGATGCTGCAAGGACAGACGAACTGGCTCTCGCGGGCGTCGTCCTCGCTCGCAGGTCACGCCAAGGCTCGACTCGCAACGGAAGGCCAGAGGCTCTTCGCTGCCGGGCGCCAACTTGGAGCCGGTGCCTTGCGCGCGATCGGTGACACGCGACGCAGCCTCAACGAAACAGCTCGCAGTCTGCGAACGGCTGCCGTGAAACGTTGCGATCGCGAACGGAACGCGGTGCTCCGCGCCGCCGACCGTGGCAGAAATGGCGCCGAGCGCCTGCTCGAACGCGCCCGCACGCACCTCGATCGGATGGCGGACAAGCAGCGCCTGCTCGACCCTCGCGGCGTGCTGCTTCGTGGTTTCGCGCTGCTGCGTGACGAGCGCGGCCGCGTGCTGCCTTCCGCCACCCGCGTCACCCGCGGCCAGCCGATCCTGATCCAACTGCGTGATGGCTCGATCCGCACGCGCGCCGAATCCATCGAGAACAATCCATGAACGACAAGAAGCAGAAGGGGCCGGTAGCGACCTATTCCGAAGCGAGCGCTGAGCTCGAAGCGATCCTGCGAGAAGTCGAAGCCGGCGAGATCGACCTCGACCTGCTGTCGGAGAAGGTCGAGCGCGCAGCTGCGCTGCTCGCGCTTTGCCGTGAACGACTCTCGGCCACCGAGACCAAGGTCAAGAAAGTCGTCGACGACCTGCACGCCGGCGCCGACGAACGCGCAACCGAACGCGACAAGGACACCCAATGATCGCCAGCATCGACCTCCAAGGCGCGATGACCTTGTTCATCGTGCTGCTCGTGAGCAACACCGTGCACGAGGCCGCACACGCGCTGTGCGCGAAGCTCGGCGGCGACCTCACGGCCTACCGCGGCGGGCAAGTGTCCTTGAACCCGATGCCGCACATCCAGCGCGAGCCATTCGGCATGGTCGTCCTGCCGCTGATCACGATCTTCGCGAGCGGCGGCTCGATGTGCATGGGCTTCGCCAGCGCGCCGATCGACCCCATCTGGGCGTTCCATCACCCCAAACGCGCGGCGCTCGTCTCGCTCGCGGGCCCAGTGGCCAACCTGCTGCTTGCGGCGCTTGCCTTTGGCCTGTTGCAGTGGATCGGTTACCCCGAGACCAACGAAGCCCAGACGGTCCGCTACATCGCCGGCTACTTCTTGCTACTGAACCTGCTGCTCGCGGTGTTCAACCTGCTGCCCTTGCCGCCGCTCGACGGCGCCGGCGTGGTGTCTGGCTTGCTGAAGCCTGTGCGCGTCTTCTACGACAACTTCGCGCGACTGCCGATGGCAGGCGTGATGACGCTGCTGGTCGCGATCTACGTGATGCCCGAGATCTTCGGACCCGTGTGGCGCGAAGTGAACTCGTGGCTGCGCCCACCGCTCTGACGCGGCCACCTCAACGGGCACCGACGAGCGCTTCCTCGACCATTTCGCCTGCTCGCACGCAGGCGCTCATCGACCGCTCGTATGCGAACTCGCGGTCGCGCGCGTCCTGCTCGCGGAGCAGATAGCCGAGTTCGTCGTCACACAGCGAGAACACCAGCAAGTCGGGAACGCCGGTCCGTGCGCGCACACGCTGCGCGAAGCCTGGCTCCGGCTCGCCGGGCATCGCAATGGCCTGCAACGAACCGATGCGCAGCCAACCGACCGATGTGTGCGCACGACCTTGATGAAGCTCGCGCGGAATCGCCATCGTGAGCCGGCCCAACTTCAATCCAAACGTGTCGAGCGGAATGTAGACGTCGCGTCGACGGACCTCGATCGCATCGACTGGGAGCGGATCAGCTGATGCGAGCGCTGCTTCTGCGATCCCGAGCAACTGCGCGCCCATCTCGCGTGCGCCAGACTCGTCCTTTGACTTCACCCGCGGCGAGACCATTGCGCCGAGCGCGCCATTGACGAACACCGCCTGCCCGTGGCCACGCGCATTCCAGCCGTCGCACATCGCGCCGACGAAATCCGCTGAGATCAACGCAAGCCGACGCGACAACGCCTCAGGGTGACAAGCCAGGTGCAGCAGCGTGCCTAGCGGCCGACCGTCGTCGACCGCGCGCGCGTGCACGACTTCGACGCGACGGTCAAAGCAGGCGCCGTAGTTCGTGTTGCGCACGGTGCCATCCGGCAACAGCCGGCCGCTGCCGCGCACGAGCGTCGCCGGCGCCGCGAGCGCACGCGCTTCTGCGACCGCCTCTGCGACGGCCTTGCGCAACTGTCGTAGGTACTCGTGCGAGCGTCCCGAGGTGACGAAGTACCAACCCCACAAGCCGATGAGGTCAGGGCCCGCGTGCGTATGGCTCGCGCAAAGGAACACGTCGCCATTCGCGAAACCTGCAAGGCCGGTCTTGATCCAGTCCGTGTCCTCGCGCATCACGCCGAGATTGTCCACGCCGACAATCGCGAAGCGCCGATCCCCGATCTCGAGCACCATCGCGCGCGCCTTAAGGGGCGACGCGACGCCCTCACTCGTTCGCGCGAGCGAGAACCCGGCCATGTAGCCACCGACTACAGGAGTGATGTCGCGCTCGGCGGCGCCGACCCGCAACTCTGGACCCGCAGCCTTCACCCAATGGGTCGCTGGTCGATCGGGCAGCGCGCGCTGGAAGACGCCGGTGCAACCGAGCGCCAACAAGGACAGGACAGGCAGGTAACGCGAGCAACGAACGTGAGCGCCAACGGCGACCGGGACTGGCCCAGCAGTCATCAGTTCGCGCCCAACAAAGTCAGAGCCTCACCGAGCGAGCGACGCGCATCGTGGCTGCCGCATTGGCTCGCCGTCTTCTGCAGGGCGCGCAGATAGTGCGCGAGGACTTCGCGGTCGGAGAGATCGCGCATGTGCTCCTGGACCTGGTCATAGCCGAGGCTCTTGAGGTGTCGGATGCAGTCCGTCTTGGTGACCGTTCGGCCGCCGTAGTAGGGATCAACGAGCACCGGCCGCACGCCGTGGAGGCGAACGAGGAAATGCTCGGGCATCCCTACTCCGGTGACCGAGAGGCCGGCCCATCGTGCGACCAGCAGGTAGATCATCGACAGCGTCACCGGCACGCCGACGCGGTTATCGACGACGCGGTCGAGCAGCACGTGATCGAGATCGTTCTTCGCCGCGCCTCTTCCACCGAGCCCGAGCGATTCGTTCAGGTGCTCGCTGAGCATCCGCGCGCACAGGTTGAGGCTCCTGCCCTCGAACCTGGCTCGGAGCACTTCGGCCTCTCGCCAGAGCTTGCTGCGCAGTTCGTTCGCATCTGGCGCAAACGTCCGCACCATGTGCGACGCGAACACTGCCCCGGCGAGGAGCGGTTCGGGATTGCGCGATCCATCGGCATCGAACTCGAGGCCGGAGAATCGCTGCAGCCACTGCTCGACCTCGAGCGAACGCAGCATCGCCCGCGCCCGCATTCGAGTCGCTGCGCAGCCTTGCTCGCTCGCACGATGCAGGGCTTCGCGACCGGCGGCGCCGGTGCCGAGCAAGTATCCTCGCGCGGCGTTCACGACGAGTTGCGACTCATCGCCGAGGAGCTTCGCAGCAGCTTCGATCGATGCGGCGCGCGCAGGCGGGTGTTGCGGCGCGAATTCGGTGGCAGGCTGTGTTTCGGACATCTCGATCCGTTCCGCGACAAAGCGCCGCGAAGAGGCGCGCACCATACCACGACGCACGCGGCAGCAAGAGTGTGAGATTGCCGCGAGCGCCACGCAGATGGCTCGGCGTCGTGCGCACGTACGGTGTCGGCGTCGCGCCTACCTTCGATGGCAACGCGGTCGCACGCGTTTGTTGCGGTGCCGCAGCGCGCGCTCGCGGCACGGCGAAATCGGAGTGCGCATGCGCCGTCGCCACGATGCCGTCGGCAACTCGGCATCGCGGCAGCGTTCAAAAAAAACCTGCAGCAGCAGGCCGATTTCATGCACGAAACACGACTCCATCCGCAGCCCATGCTGACTTGCAAGCAGTCGCCGCCGACGTCAGGAGCATGGCACGCGGGTCGAGTCCGATGCGTGCGCCAGCGGATGCCCACTCCTGGATCGGACGGCAGCATGCGGAAAGGAAACGGCGTCAGGGCCCGCACCGAACGGGCAGAGTTGAATCCGTGCCCTAGCCAGCTATCGTTCGCCGCCCCAACACGGGCCCAGGTGGCGAAACTGGCAGACGCACCAGCTTGAGGTGCTGGCGCCCTTTACCGGGCTTGCAGGTTCAATTCCTGTCCTGGGCACCACTCCCCCGCCGCTGCGCAGCGCAGCGAGCGGGGACCCCTTATACCGAAGCTGCGTTGCGCCAACTCGCAGCAGCGCCGTGGAGTTCGCCGCTACCAGTTGGTGACGACCTTGCCCTGGAAGCGGATGTAGTTGTTTTCGAGCTCGAGCTGCAGATAGGCGGCGTCGACCATCTTCGCCATTCCGCGCAGTTGATCGATGTTCGGCAGGTCTTGTGCCGAGAAGCCTGCCGACGCTTTTCCCCACTGCTCGCGCAGGTAAGCGCGGACCGCTTCCTGGAACTCGCCCTCGAGCAGCGACTTGGGCAGTGACGCGATGCTCGGGTATTGCGGGTACTTCGTCCGGCGCACGACATCCTCGGCGGCGGACCGCTGCTGCATGATCCACTCCGGGTCCGGCTCGATGTTCTGCTGCTCGCTCGCCTGGCGATAGTCGTCGAGCACCTCCAGCAACTTGGCACCGCGCAACCAGACGAAGCCATTCACTGCGCCCGGCAGCTCGTCGGCGATGCGCTGATACTGCTCGCCGTCGAGCAGGGAGCGCGCTCCGTCAAAGCTGTAGCGCGTGCGCAGGATGTCGCGGATCAAGGGACCAGAGTTCGACAGCACGAGGAACTCGCGGAACACGATCGTCGCGATCTCGCCGGTGCCCGGGATCTGTGGATTCGTGAACTCCCAGACCGGCTCCGGCAGGCCATTGACCGGCAGGTTGTAGATGTTCGCGAACTTGAACACCGACGAGCCGTACTTGCGCAGCATGTCGACGAGGTCCTCGGCTGGTGTGCGCCCCTCGGCGCCGACGCGGATGTCCTGGCGCAGCCAGAACACCCAGGCGATCTGCGGGATCGGCGCGCGCGCAACCACCGGGACATACAGCTCGCCCTTCTCGTTCTTGGCAAGGTCCGGAACATTCTTGCGAAAGACGAAGCCCATGCGCGGCAGCAGCGAGAGCTTGAGCTTGTCGATCAGGTCGCGCGCGTCCGCAAGTTGCGCGCCCTGGAACATGCATCGTCGCATGACGTCATCGAACATCTCGCGTTCGTTGGGCAGCAAGGCCTCGTGCATTGCGGCAAGGAACTCACCCGCGGGCACGCGCAACGCCGCGGCAGCGCAGGCCGACTCCGGCGTCATGCGCAAGAACGGCGTCAGCCACTGTTCCTTGTCCTGCTTCTCGGCGCGGTAGAACGAAGTCTGGAATGGCGTGTGGAGGTTGCTGTTGAGCACCACACGGCCAAAGGTCGACAGCTTGCCTTCTTCGAACATCAAGGCGCCAGAGATCGAGTTCCATCCCTTCAGGTTCAGGAAGCTCGCGAGCACCCGCTCGTTCATGCTGTCGCGGTTGGTTGCGTCCGGCCACTTGGCCGCAAACCGGCGAAACCCGTCGATCGAACTGGTCGCCGCGCTGAACTCGACGAAGTTCGGTTCGTCGGCTTGATTGGCTTCGACCCAGCGCTGCATCGGCGTCGTCACGCCCTCGGCGTAGTGCGCCGCGAGACCAAAGGGCTGCTCGTCGACCGAGCCATCGGCAAGCCGCAGCGACTGGATCAGCAGGTCCTTGCTGTTGCCCAGCATCACGCAGTCGAGGCGCCGCGCCAAGAACAGCGGTTCCCGCATCTGCGGCGATTTCAGCTGGAGCAATCCGTCGATCGCAGAAATCTCGACGCCTGCCGCACGCGCCTGATCCTGCACCATGGACCAACCCAACAGGCCGTGCGCGGCGCGCAAGCGCCAACTCACCCGCGCGTAGACGCACCACCACGCCTGCTGCAGCGGCTGCGCCGGCTGCTTGGAGCGGTCTTCGGTGTAGCCAGCCAGCACCAGTTCCTGGCCCACGATGTCGCGCGCGATGTCGATGAACCCGCCGCTTGCCGCCTGCAACTGCGCAAGCCCATCGACTGCCTGCTGCAACTGCGGAAGGTGATCGCGCCGAAACGACGTCGCGAACGGTCCCGGCTGCAAATCGCGCCAACCGTTGGCGTCGGTCAATGACCCCCAGAAGTCGGGTTGCGGCAACGCGCCGGCCGACACCACGAGGCCTTCGTCGCCGCCAAAGTCGTCGCGCAGGTTGGTCTTGCGCGCGTAGAAGTCGACCTCGCGCGGCACCGCGTCGCGAACGTCTCTGAGGTCGCCTTCAAATGGGTTGTAGACAAAGGCGGCGAGGAACATCGCGACGAAGGCCGCGACCAGAAAGGCGGCGATCGCGAGCTTCTTGAGGATCCGTTGCGTGCGCTTCGATGGCATCGGCGGCAGAGCGTATCGAGGAGCCGGCCTGGATTTCTCACGGTCGCCCCGCAGCGCCGCCGCAGCAGACAACCGACTCCTGCGGCCGGAAATGCGCCGCCATGGACAGAGCGACTGGCCCTGATCTTCCGCCAGACCCACGCGAAGTTCGCGGGTCTACGATGCCGCGCACCTTTGCGTCCACCCCGGCACCAAGGTCTACTGCGAGGCCGTTCATGCGCCCCCTTGCCCCGAATCACCGTTCGCTGTCGATCGATGAATCCGCGACCCTCGCGATCTCGTTTCGCGCGCAGCAGCTGAAGGCAGAGGGCAAGGACGTGATTGCGCTCGGCGCCGGCGAACCGGACTTCCCGACGCCCGAACCGATCGCGGACGCGGCGGTGCGTGCGATCCGCGACGGCAAGTATCGCTACACGCCCGCGAGCGGCATGCCGCAGCTCCGTGCGGCAGGCGCGCGTTGGCTGCAGGCGGCATTCGGCCTTTGCTACGACGCCAACGAGGTGATCGTCACCGCGGGTGCGAAGCCCGCGTTGCACATGGCGCTGTCGACGATCGTCGAGAAGGGCGATCGGGTGCTGATTCCCGCGCCCTACTGGGTCTCCTACCCCGCGCTCGTGAAGCTGGCCGATGGCGAGCCCGTGATCGTCCCGCCGGTTCCCGAGCAGCAGTTCGTCCACTCCGCCGCGCAGATCGCTGACGCGGCGAAGAAGTCCGGCGCGCGCGGCTTGATCCTCAACTTCCCGAACAACCCGTCCGGCGCGGTGCCGACGCGAGCGCAACTCGAGTCCATCGTCGACGTCGCCGCGGAACTCGGCATGTGGATCGTGTCCGACGAGATCTACGCGCAACTGCGCTATGACGGCGCCGACTACTGTTCGCCCGCGCAACTCGCTTCGGGCCGCGATCGCACGATGGTCGTCGCCGGATTCACCAAGAGCCACACGCTGACGGGTTGGCGCATCGGCTTCCTCGCCGGCCCGCGCGACGTGATCGCAGCGGCCGCGCGGATCCAAAGCCAGGTGATCGGCAACGCCTGCACGATCAGCCAAGAAGCCTCGCTCGTCGCCTGCGCGGAGCCGCCGCACGAAGAGATCGCACGCCGCCTGCCGGCCTTCGACGAGCGTCGTCGATTCCTCGTGAAGGCGGTTGGCGAGATACCAGGACTGCGCCTGCAGGCGCCGCGCGGCGCGTTCTACGCATTCGTTGACGCGCGCGAACTCTGCGAGCGGATGCGGGTGACCGACGTCGAGTTCTGCGCACGCCTGCTCGACGAGCAGTTCGTCGCAACCGTGCCCGGCAGCGCCTTCGGTGCACCGGGATTCTTCCGCATCAGCTACGCTGCGCCGCTGCGCGAGTTGGAGCGTGCAGTTCTGCGGCTGCGCGCGTTCTCGCTGGAGCCTGTCCGCCGATGATCCACGAAGAACCTGACGAACGCGTCCTAAGGGCGCGATCCCTTGCCGAAGTTTGCAGCGACGACCGCGCGTGGTTGTTCTACGCACGCGTGCAATCGAGCAAGGCCGCCAGGACCAGGCAGGGCAAGCCGTTCTTTGCGATCGAACTCGCCGACGAAACGCGGGTCCTCGAAGCCAAGATCTGGAGCGACAAGGGTCAGGCGATGGAGGCTGCAGGATCGCTGGTGCGCGGTTCGATCGTCAAGGTGATCGCGAAGGCCGAGGAATACGAAGGCAAGCTCCAACTCAAGATCGAGCGCATCAAGCCGACGAGCATCAAAGAGGACCCGGACATGGACCTGTCGCTGCTGGTCGACCCTGGCCTCGCGCTCGTGGAAGACCTCGCCTGCAAGACGCTCGTCATCGACATCGAAACCGTGCCCGCGCACGACATCGGCACGCTGCCAGAGAGCGTCGCGGATGCGCTCGAGAAGCACGCGCATCGCAAGGACTCGACCAACAGCGAGGACGAGCTGCAAGCGCGCATCGGCATGGCGATGGGGCTGTCGCCATTGTTTGGCAAGGTCGTCTCGATCGCGGTTGGCGACGGCGATGACCCAGACGCCGAAGTGCACGTGCTCGCGGTGCCGCACGATGACTTCAAAGTGGTCGAACCGCCGTCGTGGCTCCGCTTGATGAGCGAGGCCGACCTGGTGCGCTCGTTCTGGGCGCTGGCAGGCAAGGCGGAGGTCGTCGTCACCTTCAACGGGCGCAGCTTCGACGTTCCGTTCTTGCAGGGCCGCAGTCTGGTGCTCGGCATCCCCGCGCGCTGCGACCTTTTGTCCAACCGCTTTTCGCTGAAGCCGCACCTCGACCTGTTCGACTTGTTGAAGCAAGGCGACAAGGCGCCGAGCAAACTGGACGTGATCTGCTGGGCGCTCGGTGTCGCGAGCCCCAAGGGCGAGATGGACGGCTCCAAGGTCGCGCCCGCCTATGCGCGCGGCGAGATCCTCAAGATCGCCGAATACAACCGCCACGACGTGCGCGCGACCGCGGAGGTCTACCGCAAGGTCCGCGACTCGATCTTGCGCTATCGCGGCGATTGGAAGTGACGCGCGGTCACGCCAGCAGCCAGCTGCAAGACGAAGCTGCTCCTACGATCAGGCAGGTGGCAGCGCGTTGAAGAACGGCTGCGTCGCCGCGACTCCGGCAGCAGGGGCGAGTTCGGGGAGTGAGCACGAAGTCGCATCCACGCTTTCGCCCATGCTTCTCAAAATCGAGATCGCAATCAGCATCGATGCAGATCGCGCCACTAGAGCCGCAGCGCGTTCGCGACACCCTTTGGCATCGAAGCGAGACACATCTCCTGCAACTGCCGTCGCGTCGCTCTGTCCTGCTCTGACGTGAAGACGTAGAGCTTCCACATCCGCGGATAGGCATCGCGGAGATCGCGAAGGCGCGGGATTTCGGCGGCGAAGGCATACATCGGCAACGTGCGATCGCCGAGGCCCGGAAAACGCACCAGCGTCTTGGCCTCCTTGAGCTGCATCGATCGCGCCGGGCAGTAGAGCAAGACGTCCATGTCGCGGCCAAAGCGCTGCTTGGCCTCGCGCTCCATCGACGCCTCCCACTCACGGCGCGCATCGTGCCTTTCGGGCGCGAACCATTCGGCGACGAGGCTCTCCTGCATCGCGGCATTGAGGTAGTACGGCAGCACGAGCACGCGCTTGGGCAGTTGCCTGCGGCGGAAGCGCTCGACAAACCGTCGCAGCCGCGCCTGCGACTCGGCGTCGGGAAGCCGCGCCTGCTGCAAGGCGATCACCAACGATTCGTCGGTGGCCTTCTGCAGGTCATCCGCCGTCAGCGCGCCAGCGCGCAGCGCAAGCTCGACCATCCGCGAGACCAGCGCCCCAGCGGCGATCTTGGCGTGGTGGTAGTAGACGCGCTCGCTGAAGTGGTAGCGCGTTTCGAGCACGCGCAGCAGCTCCGACACGATGTCTTCGCGCAGCATGCCGTTCTTCTCGCAGTCGACGAACATCCGCTGCGACTTCCGATCGACCCGGAAGTAATCGACGACGCGGCGGTCGTACCGCAACTCGAGCCCGGTGTAGTGCGCGTCTCGGCGCAAGTAGTCCAGCAGGTCGGCGTCGATCGTGTCGCTGACGACTTGATGCCAGAACTCCGGAACCTCGCGCGAGCCAGCGCCGAGCACCGAGAGCACTTCGTCGCGAAGGCCCATGCGATCCAGCTCGCTGCCCAGATCCGTGTCGCCGAGCACGGCGCGGAACCGGTCCGGCGTGTCGTGCCGCGGCAGCAATCCCGTCTGGTCCTCGATGTTGTGCCCAAACGGAATGTGCGTGACGTCGTGCAGCAGCGCCGCGATTCGAAGCACTCGCTTCTCGTCATCGCTGACGCGGTGACACGTCGCCGGATCCTTGCCAGCGTTTCTGTTGGCCGCGGCCAACAGTTGTTCCGCCATGTGCAGCGTGCCGATCGAATGTTCGAAGCGCGTGTGCATCGCGCCGGGGAACACCAGGTAGGCAAATCCGAGCTGCTTGACGCCGCGCAGGCGCTGGAACTCGATCGTGTCGATCAGGCGCGTCTCTTCGCGCGTCAGTTCGATGTCGCCGTGGATGGGTTCGCGGAGGACGGTCACTTTGCTCCTGTTGAACCGCGACCAGCCTGCGGACCGCGCGTTCGGGCCAAGCGTTCTAGCCTGTTGCCGCGCGCAAAAAAAAGAGGGCCGGCGCGACCCGGCCCTCCCACCACACACAACCAAGTACGCGCTCCCCAAAGAACACGTGCTCGCTCGAATCGATCTTGCGCCGGCCGGGCCTCACGGCTCTCGGTCTGCGCGCCGCAAGATACCTCACAATCCAGCACCGGGTCGGATGCGCCGTTCGGCCGAGGCATCGCAACGCCGGCAAGCACGGCGGCATCGCAGCTACCGCGGTCCCTGGACGGGACTTCGCTCAGCGCCCCAAAAGGGCTGGCGGCAACCCAACAGGCGCGAAAGCAACGATTCCGCGTTGCTCGCGCGGCACCGACCATGCGGCGCCATCGGGAATGCGCACCCGCACATCGACGACCATCGGGCCTTCGAGGTTGGCGACAAACGCCTCGTCGGCCGCGACCTCGACGAATTCGCCCTTCGTCACTGGATCGACTCGCGCAAACCACGCGACGCCTGACTGCGGCGGCGGCACGACGATCGACGGTCGGCCCAACGGCCGCTGCGGCAGCACCAGCCGCGTCTTCGCTGCGCTTGCGACGAATGGCTCGGTCTCCGTCACCACCACGCCGTCGCTCGCAACGAGTCGGATCGGCTTGCTGGGTTGAGCGATCGCTAGCGAACGCTGGCCATCGCCGCGCACGAAGAAACTGCCGCCGCGCGGCGGCAGCCATTCGGGCAGCAAGAACTGACCGACTGCTGGATCGGTGGCCACGCGTTCCTGCGGCTCGCATCGCACCTCGCAGCCGCGCAACGGCGCCATGCGCTCGTCGACCAACTCCACCATCGCACGCGGCCGCGGCGGCGCCGGAAGGCTCGCGCGCACCGGCTGGTCGCCAAGCAGCGAGACCTCGATCGGGGCCGCGCGACAAACACCCGGCCCGAGCAACAGCAGGCCCACGACGCAACCGCGTGGCAGGCCCCGCAGCGTTGCCCGCCCATCCGCATCGAGCGCCGTGTCGGACCACAATCCCTGCGCGAAGAACGGGTAGGTCTGCAGTTCGGTCGAACTGATCCCGATCGGGACGACGGCGATCTCGGCGTCGCGCAGCGCGTCGACCGTGCCCGCCGCTTGCGCCAGCACCGGCATCGACTCGAGCAGCACGAAGGTCAACTCTGCGCCATTCGCCGGCTCGACTTGAACGAACGCAAACTTGTGCGCCTTGCCCTCGGCGCGCACGACGACGGGCACACCGACGCCGGCGGCCGTCACGGTCTCGAAGCGGCCATCCGCATCGGTCGACACGACATCCTCGGGCTTGCCGCCGACCCAAACGATCGCGCCTGCGATCGGCTGCGCCTTGTCATCCACGACTCGACCGCGAACGGGACGATCTGGCCCGATCTCCACCGAAAGGCCGCCGTCGTCGCGGCGCGCGACGCGACGGTGCAATTCGCGACCGTCGAACCGTGCGCGCACGAGCACCGGCCCCCGGCGTTCCTCGGGCGCCACGAACGCGCCGCCGGCGCCTGCGACGACGGCCACCTCGCAATGCAGCGGCTGGCCGTTCCTTGTCACCTCGAATCGCTCTCCGACCCTTCGGACCGTTTGCACGACCTCGATCTCCACCCAGGCCCTCGGTGCATCCGCAGTAGGCAGCGAAGGCGCGGTATAGGCATTGGGACGTTCTTGCGCAGGAACTGCGTCGCCACGCGAAGGCTCCGGTGGCGGCGGCTCGTCACCGCTCGTCCGCTGCAAGACCGCCGCGCCGATGACGACGACCAGGGTGATGGACAATGCGGTGGTAAGCGCGCGGCTCATGCGAGGGAGGCCGAGGAGTCTACGTCGTCAGGCCCGGCGTTGCGCGGCGTTGCGATGCACGACACGACACCTGGGTCGCAGCCGCGACTCGCCGAGCGCGCGACTGCGCCGCACTCCGGCTCTCGATCAGGAGCCTTCATGCTGACGATGGCACGCGTCGACCCATCGCAGTTCCCGGTCGATGCATGCATTTGCGCTGGCAGACGACGGACAATGGCAAGGATTCCGAGCTAGAGTCGTCCCACTTGATCGTGCGAATCGCTGTCGGCATCGACTACAGGCCAGCGCTCCTTTCTAGCTCTGGCATCGGCCGCGCGACGCGCGAGCTGACGAAGGCGCTCGCGCGCAGGGACGACCTGGACTTGCGACTGTTCGGCCACTCGCTGGCGCGCGCGCGGGTGCGGTGCGAGATCCCGCAGGGCGTCCGACTCCATCGCCTGCCGATCCCCGGTCGGTCGTTGCCGACGCTGCGCAGGCTCGGCCTTGGCGCCGACCGATTGTGCGGCAGCCCAGCCGTGTTCCACGACACCGACTACGTGGAATTGCCGATCGCGAACGCGCTGCGCATCCGCACCATCCACGACCTTGCGTTCTTCCGCGAGCCGTCGTGGCACGGAGCCGACGCCCTGCCATTGCGCGAACGGACGCGCGCTTTCGCCAGCAAGGCCGACGTGATCATCACACCATCGCGAGCGACGGCAAACGACGTGCGTCGACTGCTGCCCGAGGCGTCGTCGCCGATCGTGATCCCCTTCGGCGCCGATCACGTGAGCCCGAGCCAAAGTGTTCGACGCAACGACGTCGTGCTGTGCGTAGGCACCGTCGAACCCCGGAAGAACCACCGCGCGCTGCTCGCCGCGATCCGCTCGCTGCGCAAGAAACCGCTGCTTGTCGTGCTCGGCAGACGAGGCTGGGAATGCAACGCGATCGAAGCCGACCTGCATGCGGCGCAAGCCGAAGGCTGGTGCGAATGGCGCGAGGATGCAGACGATGACGCGGTGTTCGCCGCGATGCGCGACGCGACCATGCTCGCGTTCCCGTCGTTGTGGGAAGGCTTCGGCTTCCCGCCGCTCGAAGCGATGGCGAGCGGATTGCCGGTGCTGGCCCACGACTGCGAACCGATGCGCGAGCTGACGGACGGCTGCGCTCTACTTTGTGACGCGACGCGCGAAGGGGATCTGGCGGCGGCGATCGAACGACTGCTCGGCGACACGAGCTTGCGCGACGAACTGGCGAAGCAGGGCATCCGTCGCGCTGCAGCGTTTCAGTGGAGCGACTGCGCTGCTGGGCACGCCAAGGTCTATCGCGAGGCGCTGCAATGATCGTTCTCTTCGACGGCGCGCCGCTCGAAGACGGCAACGCGCTCGGCGTGGCGACCGCGTTCTTGACCGGCTTGCGCGCCTACGCAGCACGATGGCCAGGCGACGCTGCGCTGGCGCTTCCGGAAGGCGCGGGCGATCCACGCATCGAAGGGGTGCGCGTTGTCGATGCGCCACGCGGGGCACTTGCACGGCAACTCGCGCTGCCCCGCCTCGTCAAGAGCCTCGGGGCGCGGGTGCTGCACAGCCCCGTCGCCGCACTTCCACTGGCGTGCCGTGCGCCTTGCATTGCGACCGTGCACGACCTGCCGTGGCTCGATCCAGACTGTGGCGAGACGCGCCCGTGGCGAACGCGCACCGCGATCGCCTGGTCATTGCGGAAAGCCGCGCGCGTGCTCGCGCCATCCAAGTTCACTCGTGAAGCGGCGCTGCAGCTTGGCGTCGCAACGGAGAAGTGCCTCGTTCTCCCGCACGCGACCGAGTTGCCGCAAAACCCGCCGCCTTCGGAGCAGAGGCGCGGCGACCTGCTGATCCTCGGCGACGACCGCCCGCGCAAGAACAGGACGCGCGTCGAGTCAGCGATCGCACTCGCACAGACGCGGGACCCGCGGGTGCCGCCTGGGCGATTCGTCGGACCACCGCACGGCCGCGTCGATGCCAAGGCAAAGGGCGTGCTGCTGCGCGAGTGCCGCGTGCTCGTGCACATGTCGGTCTACGAAGGCTTCGGCCTGCCCGTGCTCGAAAGTCTCGCGCACGGCTTGCCAGTCGCCTGTTCCGACATTCCGCCGCATCGGGAGATTGCGGGCGACGCAGCCGTGTTCGCCGACCCCCGCGACGTCGACGCAATGGCCGATGCAATCCTTCGCGCGTGCGTCGACGATGCGCTGCGCCTTCGCTTGCGAGAGGATGGGCTCCATCGCGCCGCCTCCTTCGCGCCGGACACAGTTGCCAGAGCCTGGCGCCAGCTGCACGAGGAGTTGTCCGCGTGATGCACGTCGCAGTCTCCGGCTGGCTGCTCGGCCCGCACTCGGGCGCCAATCGTCGGCTGGTCTGTTTGCTGCGCCACGTCGCGCCGTTGCTGCGCGACGACGAGCGCGTCACGCTGCTCTGCCGGAACGGCACGACGCCTCCAGACCTTCCTGCACGCATCGAAACGCGCATGACGCCGATCCCGGGCGGCCCATCGTGGTTGCGCGCGACGCACGAGGCGATGCGCCTTCCCGGCGAACTGCGCAACATCGCCGCAACGGTATGTGACCACGGATTTCTGCCGGCGCCTCGAACGAGTTGTGCGCTCGCGTTGACTGTGCACGACACCCGCGCCGCGGACGGTTGGACATCACGGCCGCGCTGGCTCGCGCGTCTTGCCCTGCGTCGGGCCGCGGAACGCGCAGCCGTGATCATCGTGCCGAGTGAGTTCACGCGACGGTGCGTGACGCAGATCGCACCGCGGGCGCGGGTCGTCGTCGTGCACAACGGTGTCGAGTTGCCGCCGCCGGGCAACGTCGATGCAGTCAGGCCGACACTCGGCATGCTGTTGCACGTAGGCCACCTCGAGCCGCGCAAGAACCTCGAGGTCCTGGTGCGCGCGCTCGCGCTGCTGCCCCAAGATTCGCCGCACCATGTCGCGCTTGTCGGCATGGACGCTGGGTCGGGCGCTTCGCTTTCGAGACTCGCGCGCTCGCTCGGCGTCGCACAGCGCGTGCGCATGCTCGGCCCCGTGGATGACGCGCAACTCGCGAATCTCTACGCAAGCGCGGCAGCCGTAGTCGTGCCGAGCGCCTACGAGGGTTTCGGCCTTGCGGCACTCGAAGGCCTCGCATGGGGACGGCCAACATTGGTGGCGGATGCCGGTTCGCTGCCCGAAGTCGCCGGCGACGCAGCAACCGCGCTTCCGACACGCGACGCAGCGGCGTGGGCCAGCGCAATCACTCGTCTCGACGACACAGCGATCGCACGGCAGGCAAGGCGAGCGCGCGCCGCGAAGCTCTCCTGGGACAAGGCGGCAGTGGCAATGCTCGACGTCTGGCGCTCGCTCGGATGAGCGCGAGCTTGCAGCACGGCCTCAGGCGACCAGATTCATCAGCGCCCATGCAAGCGCGCCGGCAGCAAGCAGAACGAGAACGACGATGAGCGTGCGCTTGCCGCTGCTCAGTTGCGACAGGTCGTCGCCGAGCGGGCCAGATTCTCGGTGCTGCGAGAACTGGAGCACGCGCTGCTTTTGCGCCAACTGCGGCTCCGCAGCGCTTGCAGCAGGAACGCCTGCGCGCGGCGCGGCGGTCGGCTTGCGCACCTCGACGACTTCGTCCGCGAACTCGACCGTCGTTCGCGGTGGCGCCTGTGGCGCTGGGGCGCGCGGCGGCGCCGACGGAGCCTCTGGCGCGCGGGACGACACGACTTGCTCATCGTCGTCTCTCGCGACTGCCGGAGCTTCGTCGTCACCAAATAGATCGCCGTCATCCGCAGCGGGCTTGTGCGCCTGCGCTGCGGCGCGCTCGGCGTAGACGATTCGAGTCGCGCCGATTTGGATTTCATCGCCGTCGCGCACGACGCGCCGCTGCACCGGCTTGCCGTTCAGCAG
>SXPK01000047.1 GCA_005776365.1 Planctomycetia bacterium | reverse complement strand
GTGCGGGTTGTCGAGCGGTTGGAACTCATGCCTTCCATTGAGCCCGGCGACCAAGGTCTGGGTTGGCACGTCCGCTCCATAGTCGCGTGCCACGGAAAGCACGCATTGCACCACGTAGCCGCGCATCAGGTCCTTCGGCTTGATGCCCGACGGCCGCCACAGCAACAGATGTTGCGGCGACAGGCCGGTCAGATCGCCGGTGACCTTTGCGTTGTCGAGCTCGATGTGGATCCGCGCGACCCCTGTGCCGTGCTCCTTGCGGATCCGTTCGGTGAACGTCGCGATCTGGCGCTCGGAGTCCTTTTGGGTCAGCGTTCCGAGTGATCCCGGCGGCAGTGCGCCGGTTGCCATCACCTCGCTCGGCAGGGTCGCGGCATTGCCCGACGCGAGCGCTGAGGCCACGGCTGCCTCGAAGATGCTGTAGCGATCCAGTGAGTTGAGGAGGAACGGCTCGCTCTCCTCCTCGTCCTCGATTGCCCTCGGAAAGCTCGCCTGCAACACGTCCTCGCAGTAGCGCTTCTGCGGTTCCTTCCAGAACGCGACGAGCGCATCGAGCGAAATGACGGGCGGGCTGACGGTCAAAGCCGCATCCGCACCTTGCTTGGGCACCGCGAGCGACGCTGCTGCCGCGGCCGCGTAGGTGAACAGCCGCTCGTCCGCGCCATCTCCGTAGCGCTCGCTGAACGACTGCAACGGATGATCGACGTGCACGAATGCGCGTGCTGACGCGTGGCCGGTTGGCGGCAAGAACGCTTCGTCGACGTGGTCGAGCAGTTCGCTCAGCACGGTCGACGGCGCGGTCTCGGAGTTGTCCTTGCTGGAGCGCCCGATGTGCGTCAGCACGACGGCTTCGGTCGCGGACAGCAATGCATCGAGGAACAGTTGGCGGTCATCTTCGCGCTTGCTGCGGTCGCCCAACCGACGCTCCTTTGCCATGAGGTCGAACTCGTGGATGGCTGCACTGCGTGGGAAGGAGCCGTCATGCAGTCCGCAGATGGCGATGACGCGCATCGGCACCGAACGCATCGGCCGCATCGACGCGAAGGTCAGCGCGCCGGAGAGAAAGCCCGAGCCCTCTCGCTTGCTGTCGAGTTGGTCACGCAACCATTCGCGCAAGGCGGAGGATGACAAGACGAGTGGCTCGTCGCCCTTGGCGAGATCGTGCAGGCGACGCATTTTCTGGCACGCATCGCGGAGGCTTGCCAGAGCGCTTCTTTCGGCAGCGGACTGAGCGTCGAACAGTTGATCGAGCGCCTGCTCGATGGTCTCTGCCCACTCCGGCATGGAACGCGGCATGGAGAGCTTCTGCGTGGCATCGCGGACCACGTCGAACAGTTCGAGGAAGCTGCCAAGCAACCTGCTGCGCGAAAGCGTGGCATCTGCTGCCGGCGCGCAATCCAGCACCAACCCGTCGACGGGGCCCGTCGCGACGCCGAGTGCGAGTCGGCGAAGGCCGAAGGCCCAGGAGTTGGCGTCCAGCGGCGGCAACTCGAAGTCTAGTTTCCGTTGCGACGCGTCCAGGCCCCAGCGGACTCGCGCGTTGTCGACGAGGGAGCGCACCGTCGCGACCTGGCTGCGCGCGATGTCGAACTTGCGTCCGAGCGCCTCGTCCTCCAGAAGCTGCAGCACGTCAGCAGCGAGATACCGCGAGCCTGCGAGGTCGAACAACGACAAGAACGTCGCTGCGAGCGGCAGCGTGTCGCCGGGGCTGCGGTCGGCGGTGACGGTGCGGAACAGTTGGCGCACGGGCGCGAAGGCCGCGTGCACGTAGGGTGCGTAGGCATCGACGTCGGGCAGCAGCACGAGCACGTCGGAGGGCGTGAGCGACTTCTCTGCAGCGAACCGCGCGAGCAGTTGGTCGCGCAGGATCTCCATCTCGCGCAGCATGCCGTGCGCGCTATGCACGGAAAGCGACGTGTCGTCGGCGCAAAGCTGCAGCGGCGGAGCGTCGGCGCCTTGGTGCGGGCCACGAACGCGCAGGTTGAGGATGTCGGACTGCAGCGTGTGCAGCAGGCACCCACTCCCTGGGTCGGGGCTCTCCAGTTCGACTTCGTTGAGTTCCTGCCCGTCGCGGTCAACCAGCAGGTTGAACAGGTCGCGGCACTGACCGCCGAGATTGGCGAGCAGGACGGGACCTTCGGGTCGTTCCTCGCCGCGCCGCGCGCGACGCACTTCACCGAAGTAGTGAGCCGTCGGGCGCTGCACATACAGGGCGATGTCGACGCGGTTCCGCAACATGGAGAGCACGTCGAGGAACGCAGGCGGCATCGTCGAGACGCCGAACACTGACAGGCGGCTCGGCAAATCCATGTCGCGCTCGCCCTTGATCCGCGCGCGCAGCGCTTCGATTCGATGCGAGCCAAGAGCATCGCCGCCGCGCTCATTGAGGAGCAGCTGCCACAGCCGTTGCTGCCAGTCGGCGTGCTCGAGGTCCGGGTGTCGTCCTGCAGCGAACTGGATCAGGAAGTCCGGGCGATAGAGCTGGTAGTCGTCGAACCGTTGCGCCAAAGCCTGCGCGAGCGCGAGCCGCTTCTTCTGGGTCGGGTCGTCGCGGACGTAGTCGTGCGCGGCGCCGAGATGATGCGCGCAAGAAGGGTCGCCAAGCAGCCGGAAGATGCGCAGCGTCAACGCGGCAATCGACCACGCATCCTCGCGCTCGGTGCCTCCGCACAGGCGCTGCAGATAGGAACCGACGAACGGCATGTCGAGGCTGCCGGCGATGCCTTCGCGGCGGGCCACCTCGAGTTGCAGGTAACGGGCAAGCCCGCGGCTCTGCACCAACACGATCTCATCCTTGAGCGGCGGCAACCGCTCGCCGCGCATTCGTTCCACGAGCGCATCGACGAGCACGTCGACGCGGTTGCTGGTGTAGAGCGTCCAAGATCCCACGCGGCGCACCATACCGGGGCGCGCGGCGATTTCCTGGTTGCTGACACGACGGGCGCCCTGCGCCTGCCCTTCCGCTCAGTGACCGCAGCAGTCGTGGCCTTTCGAGTCGCCGCCGGGCCCTTCGGGCGCATTCGGTTTTTGCGGAAGTGCGCGTGGCGCGAGGTCGATTTTGCCGAGGCTCGGGCCGGTCGCGCCCTTGGCAAGCGGTGCCGCGTGCGCGTGCGCCGCCGTGCTGTCGCCGTGCTCATGGGCGCAGCACGAGCCGCCGTGCGAGTGGCCGCCGTGGTCGTGGTTGTGGCCCGTCAGGTTGGCGGGGGACTCGAACAGCCGTTCTAGGAACGGACGCACCCCCTGGCGCAGCAAGGACCAGAGCAGCAGCGCGCCGAGCAGCACCAGCCAGATCCAACCGCCGGTTCCGTGGTCGTGCGCCATCGTCGCGGCCAATTCGCCGCCGGTGCGCGCCGGCAGGATCGCGTTCGCGGCGTAGCCAAGCGCGATGGTGCCGATCCACATCGACAGCGCGAAAGTCACCGCGACGCCGCCGCCGTGCAGCCGGCGCAGCATGCCGAAGGTCGTGATGTTGGTCGCGGGGCCGGTGAGCAGCAGCGCGAGCACGGCGCCCGGCGACATGCCCTGGCCCAATAGGATCGCCGCAAGCGGCGTGCTGCCGGTCGCGCAAACGTAGAGCGGCAGGCCAATCAACGCCGCGATCGGGACGTCGATGCCAGCAGGCAACGATGCGATCCATTCCTTGCTGACATAGGGCATCAGCAGCGCCGACAGCAGCAGGCCCATCAGGATCCACGTCGCCGTGTTGTCGACCGCCGGTCCGTAGCCAAAGCGAAGCGCTTCGACGAGCCGTTGACGAAACGTGCCGTGCACCGCGGTCTCCGGCAATGCTTCTTGCGCATCCGCCGCCGCGCGCAACGCCGCCTTCTTGTGTAGCGCGGCGACGGCCATGCCAACCGAGAGCGCCAGCAATGCCGCCATGACGACGCGCATGCCGGCGATCTCCGGGCCGAGCAGTTGCCACGTGAGTAGCACAGCGGCGATCTCCAGTTCTGGAGTCGCAACGAGGAAGGCGATCGCGGCCGCGAGCGATGCGCCTTGTGCGATCAGCTGGCGGTAGATCGGCACCACGCCGCACGAACAGACTGGCAGCGGCAGGCCGATTGCGACGCCGCGCAGCGCCTGCTTCAACGGCGAACCCTGCGTCATGCGCGACAGCCAGCCTTGCGGCAAGAACGCGTGGCACAGGCCGACCAAGAGGTAGGCGAGCAGAAGTGTCGGCGCCGATTCCAACGCGAGCTGCAAGAACACGTGCGAAGGCGCCATCGACTCGTGGTCGTGGGCATGGCCATGGATCACGAACCACAACACGAACACCGCAATCGCGGCGCCGAGCACCGACGCGAGATGCACTCGCTGGCGGTCGTTGGGAGCCGGGATGTGCGCGTGGAAGACCACGTGCAGCAGCGATCCCGCCAGCAGTGCCTGCAATAGCGCGAGCCCCGAGGTCGACTGTTCTAGATCGTGGCCGAGAAAGAACCCGAACAGCGTCGCGAGGATCGTGACCGCCATGACCAGCACGGCCGCAGTCTTGCCGAGCGTGCGCGGCACGATCCACCAGATGCCGATGCCTTCTGGAATGCGGTGCAGGATGACGGCCCACGCGGTCGCGCTGTGCGTGTGCATGTGGCCGTGGTCGGCGCCTGCGGTGGCATCGTGCTCATGGCCTGATGCATGCAAGAAGATGCCGTCGAGAGTGTCGTGCGCCGCCATGCCGAGCACCGCGAGCACGAGCACGAGCCGTCGCAAGGACGGGCTGTTGCGCTGTAGTCCGCGTTCAGCAAGCGTCGGCGCCAGGAAGCCAACCAACGCGAGCGGCAGCGCCAGCCAGCCAGCCTGCTCGGCGCACTCGGGGAGGAGATGCAGCAGCGAGAAGCCACTGATCGTCACCACGCAGAAGCTGTCGACGAGCACGGTCGACCACGCGTGCCTGCGCGCGGCGACGACGAGCAGCGGGCCCATCGCGAGCGCTGCGAAACTGAGAAGGAGCTTGTCCACCAGGGAAGGCGAACATCTTGGGCCAGCAGCGAACTCGCAGCAAGGCACTGCATCGTCCTATCGAGCGTGGCTTCGTCGTTGTCGCCGCGCATCCGCATGCGACCAGAAAAACGAGGCTCGGAGCCATCGACCTTCTTGAGCACCCGGGCATTTGCCAGGAGGAGCGATTCGACCGCTCGTGGGGGCCTGCCTATGCTCCGCGCCGCCATGCGCACTCGAAGTGGCCGGTTCTTGCTCGCGTCCTTGCTCGCTGCTTGCTGCATGCCGTCATCCCTGGCGCAGGCGCCTTCTGGCAAGTCCAAGTCGCAAAAGGAACTCGAAGCGATGGTCCGTGAAGCACTCGAACTGGACGTGCGGCGCGGCGACGGACCTTCGCGTCTCGATGCGGTGGTGTCGATGCTGGGCGCAGTGTCGCTCGACGGCAAGACGCGTTCGCATTGGACCAAGACGATCAACGACCGATGGAGCAAGGGCCGCAAACTCGAGACCAGCGGCGACCACCGGTTCTTTCAGGCTGACAAGGCGACCGGGCAGCCGGCGCGTGGCCGTTATCTCGTCGGTGGCGAAACCAAGAAACCCAAGGGCCTCGCGATCGCGATGCACGGCGGTGGCATTGGCTCGGCCGACGCCGGACCGGCGTTCTCGGCTTATGAACCGGCCGTGCGGCAACTCGGTTATGTGGTCGTCGCGCCCGAATGCCTCGAACCGACCGAGTATGGATGGACCGACTCGGGCACGGAGGAGTTCGTGCTCGACCTCGTCGATGCCGCGTTGCGCACGTGGAAGGTCGACCCAGACCGCGTCGTCTTCGTCGGCCATTCGATGGGTGGCTACGGAAGTTGGGCGCTCGGCGCCCGCCACGCGGATCGTCTTGCCGCGATTGCGCCGTCGGCGGGTGCGCCGACGCCGATCTATGGCAGGAAGGGCGGGCCGATCGTCGACGTGCAGGACGGCGTGATCCCGAGCTTGCGCAACGTGTTCGTTGCCGTCTACCAGAGCCTCGACGATCCGCAGGTGCCGCCCGAGCCCAACCAGTTCGCGGTCAAGAAACTCCGCGACGCCGCCGCGAAGTGGGGCGGCTTTGCGCACGACTACTGGGAGGTCACGGGCCAGGGCCACGGCGCGCCGCCAGGCGGGCACGAGGCGCACCTTGCGCGCATCCGCGATGCGGTGCGCACGCCCGTTCCCGACCGCCTCGTGTGGCAACCTGTGCTGCCGTGGAAGCGCCAGTTCTCGTGGCTGTTCTGGGACGCGCCGAAGCCGAACGCGGTGGTGCAGGGAGACCTCGACCGCAAGGACAACTCGGTGTCGATCACGTCGACGCGCGACACGAAGGGCCTCTATGTGCTGCTGGACGAGCGCGTGCTCGACCTGCAGAAGGACGTCGTGGTCCGTGTGGGCGGCACCGAGGTCTTCCGCGGCCGCGCCGTGCCGGACCTAGGCACGTTCGTGTTGACGAGTCTGCAGCCAGACAAGGGCCTGCAGTTCTGCGCGCGCGTCCCGGCGTTCGCGAAGTAGCGCGCGTCGCTCGGATCGAACGCGACGCCGCAGCTGCGGGCTGAGCGCTCGGGCCGCCGAACGCATTGCGGCGATCGCGTCGCGTGGCACCATGGTGCCGGTGATTCTCGTGCCGTCGGTCTGCATCGCGGCAACAAAGGTCTACCAACGAAAACAGCCCTGCGACCGCGAGGCCTCAGGGCTGTGTTGTTTCGCTATCCCGCGCTCACGCGCAGTGCG
>SXPK01000046.1 GCA_005776365.1 Planctomycetia bacterium | reverse complement strand
TCGATCTCCTTGCGGCCGACATCGGCGAGGCTGAGGTCCTTCACCCGGAAGTCGTGCTGAGTCAGGACGCCGGCGGATTTGGCGGGCTTGCCGGTGGTCGCGGCGGGCTTCTGCATGCTGGTCATGATCTCGGTCTCTGTCGTTTGGAACGCGGTGCGTTCGGTCAGATTGGTCTAAGGGTCAGGAAAGGGTTCCGGCGTCACCGCCCACGGGCTTCTGACCGCGGACGAGGAACATCGGGAGTTCGGAATCAGCGCCGTCTGGCGACTGAGTGCGGTAGCGGTCGGAAGCTCGCTCCCATCGCAGGCTATGGAAGCCTGCGGCAGCGAGCGCCGCGACGACTTGTTCGGGCTTGAGGCCGAGCCGAAGGTCGCCCATGCCTTCACGCATCCATTCGTTCTCGTGCGGCAACAGATCGGAAATCACGACCACACCGCCTGGCTTGAGGATGCGAAGCGCTTCACGCGCCGCGGCGACAAGGTCCGGCAAGTGATGCCAGACGAGATTTGCAAAAGCTGCGTCGATCGTCGCGTCGTCGATCGGCAGTGCATCGAGTTCGCCACGACGGAACTCGCAGTTCTTCGGCAGCGATTTCTTCTGCGCGGTTTCGAGCATGCGCGGGCTGTGGTCGACCGCGATGACCTGCTGCGCGAATGGCGCAAGTTGCGACGCCAAGAATCCAGTGCCGCAACCGAGATCCGCCACGACGAAGTTGCGCGGCCACGCCATCGCCATCACTTCGGTTCGCAGTGATCCTTGCGCGAAATCCTGCCCCGACTCCCATCGCTCGGCGAGTCGATCGTGCGCGCTGCGACTCTTCTCGCGACGCTGCTCGATCACGCGCGCCAACGCAGCGAGATCCCGCTTGCCCTCTTCGCTCGCTTGCCACGGTTCGATCGCAGCAGCGTGCATGCGCGGCGTCAGCGGCCCCTGCTCCGTCGGCTCCACCAGCGAGTGAAAGCTCCACGTGCCTTCGCGGCGATCGCGAACCAGACCCGCGCGTTTCAGCTGCGCCAATTGGTTGCTGATGCGGCTTTGCTGCATGCCGGTCGCAGCGACCATTTCTTGCACCGCGAGTTCGTTCTGCGAAAGCAGCCCACACAACCGCAACCGGACCGGGTCCGAAAGCAGCTTGAGGGCCGTACTCAGGTTCGCAAGCGCAGATGCCATCAGCTAGATCACTATATCATGTCACCGTGATATTTCGATGGTCAACAGTCCGTTGATGCGCCAAGACGAATGTCCACTCCGACGGGCCGCAAGGACTCGGGACGTGCACGGCCCGCGCAACGTCGTCTCGACTCCTCAGGTGACTTCCCAAATCTCGCCCTGGTAGAGCAAGTCGCGCAGGGTCTGCGGCTTCTTCTGCTTGGCGGCCTCGATCTGCGCGCGGATCCCGGATTCGAAGGTCGGCAGCACACGGCGGCGGAAGACGCCAACCGGCACCGGGAACTGGGACTCGTCCATGTTGGCGAGCGCCATCGCCGGCGCCGGAGTCTCTGCGGTCTCGTCCCACATGAACGCGCGGGCCAGATCGGCGCCGCTCACGATGCTGGGGCGGAAGTCCTTGTCGAAGGCGATTCCTTTGTCCTTGGCCTTGCCGAACAGCAACGGCTTGCCGTGTTCGAGGTAGAGCACGCGGTCTTCGCGCAGTTCCTTCTCGGTGATGCCCTTGTAGGCCCCGTCGTTGAAGATGTTGCAGTTCTGATAGATCTCGCAGTAGGCCGTGCCCTGATGCGCGGCGGCCTTGCAGATCACTTCCTCGCGGGGCGGCAAGAACACGTCGATGCCGCGCGCGATGAACGTCGCTCCCGCGCCAAGCGCGAGCGCGACCGGCCGGAAGGGGTAGTCCACCGAACCGAGCGGCGAGCTCTTGGTGACCTTGCCCTGCTCGCTCGTTGGCGAGAATTGGCCCTTCGTCAGGCCATAGATGCGGTTGTTGAACATCAGCACCTTGAGGCCGACGTTGCGCCGCAGCAGGTGGATGAAGTGGTTGCCGCCGATCGACATCGCGTCGCCATCGCCAGTGACGACCCACACGTCGAGTGCAGGGTTGGCGACCTTCACTCCAGTCGCGATCGTCGGTGCCCGACCATGGATCGTGTGGAACCCAAAGGTCTCCATGTAGTACGGAAACCGCGAGCTGCAGCCGATGCCGCTGATGATCACGGTCTCGTGGAGTTGCTTCTGCAACTTCGCGAATGCGCCCTGGACGGCGTTGAGGATCGCGTAGTCGCCGCAGCCAGGACACCAACGGACGTCCTGGTCCGACTTGTAGTCCTTCTTCTGCAGAACGGGGCGCTCGGCGGTGGTCATCGGGAAACTCCCTGGTTCTTCAACGACTGGAGGCACTGGCTGAGCCTCGCGACGATCTCGTGAGTCTTGAACGGCTGGCCGTCGACTTTGCTGATGCTCTCGACGTCGATCAGGAACTTCGCGCGGAGCATCATGCAGAGTTGCCCCTTGTTGAGTTCGGGCAGCACGACTTTCTTGAAGCGCTGCATCAGTTCGCAGAGGTTTCTCGGCAACGGGTTGAGCCAGCGCAGGAAGCACGCGCTCACCGAATGGCCCTGCTTCTGCAACTGCAGGACTGCCGAAGTGATCGACCCGCGAGTGCTGCCCCAACCGAGCACCAGCACGTCGCCGCGGTCGGGCCCAAGCGTGGCCACCGGTTCGACCGCGTCAGCGATGTTGGCGACCTTCTGCGCGCGTGTGTCCACCATGTGTTGGTGGTTCGCCGCGTCGTAGCTGATGTTGCCGGTGACGTCCTGCTTCTCGAGACCGCCGATCCGGTGCATCAGGCCTGGCGTCCCTGGCTTCGCCCACTGGCGCGCGAGAGTCTTCGGGTTGCGCTTGTAGGGCTCGAACTTCGTTCCCGGCGCTTGGGGCGGGGCAAAGGTCACTTCGATCTTCGGCAGCTTGTCGACATCGGGCAGCATCCACGGCTCGCTGCCGTTCGCGATGTAGCCATCACTGAGAACGATCACTGGCGTCATGAACTGCAGCGCGATGCGCACTGCCTCGAATCCGACCATGAAGGCGTCGGCTGGAGTCGACGCGGCCAGCACGGCGACCGGGCTCTCGCCGTTGCGTCCATACATCGCCTGCAGTAGGTCGGCCTGCTGCGTCTTGGTTGGCATGCCCGTGCTCGGGCCGGCGCGCTGCACGTCGACCACAACGAGCGGCAACTCCGCCATCACCGCAAGGCCGATGGCTTCGCTCTTCAAGGCGACGCCTGGGCCGGACGTCGTCGTGACACCGAGGCTGCCGGCGTAGCTCGCGCCGATCGCGGCGCCAACCGCGGCGATCTCGTCCTCGGCCTGAAAGGTGACGACGCCAAGATGCTTGTATCCACTGAGCTGATGCAGGATGTCGCTCGCGGGCGTGATCGGGTAACTGCCCAAGAACAACTCGAGGCCCGCCTTCTGCGCGCCGGCGACGAGGCCGAGCGTCAGGGCCTGATTGCCCATGATGTTGCGGTAGGTGCCCTTCGGCAGGTGTGCCGGCGGCACGCGGTACGCGGTCTGGAACACCTCTGTCGTTTCCGCGTAGTCGAAACCCGCCTTCATCGCCATCAGGTTGGCGGCGACGACGTCGGGCTTCTTCTTGAACTTCTCCTCGATGGCGCGCTCGGTCGGCGCCATGTCGCGATGGAACATCCAGTAGAGGATTCCCAGCGCATACATGTTCTTGCAGCGGTCCTTGCTGCGCGCGTCGAGTGCAGTCGAGGCCAACGCCTCTTTGGTGCGAGCCTCGAGATCGACCTCGATCACGCGCCAGCCAGAAAGCGTGCCGTCAGTCCGCGGATCCACCTCGTACTTCGCCTTCTTTATGTCGAGGGCACTGAAGGAAGCGGAGTTGAGAATCAGGATGCCGTCCTTCTTCAACTCCTTCAGGTGGACTTGCAGCGCCGCAGGGTTCATCGCAACGAGCACATCCGGCGCGTCGCCTGGCGTATGGATGTCGAAGCTCGAGAAACGGAGCTGAAACGCAGAGACGCCGGGCAACGTGCCGGCAGGAGCGCGAATCTCGGCGGGAAAGTCAGGGAAGGTCGCGATGTCGTTGCCCATCAGCGCCGTGGTGCGCGTGAACTGGTCGCCCGTGAGCTGCATGCCGTCGCCGGAGTCGCCGGCGAAGCGGATCACGACCTGATCTAGGTCCTGGGTCGCTTTCTGAACGAATGCCGTGGAACTGCCGTCTGCCATGACTGCATGGCGTATCCGGTGGACAGCCGATAGCAAGGGCCCCTTGTGCCCAACGCCAAGCCGAGGCGAGGGCGAACTCCGGACGATTTGCACGCGCTGCACGGCGATGCGCCAACCAAAGACGCCAGGACTCACGCAACGTTGGCCGCTGTGCCAGCGCAGCATCGCGAAGCACGGGCTTCCAGCAGGGACTGCATATGCCAGTCCACTATTGCACGACCCGCGCGCCTGCTTGCGACGCACGCGCGTTGCAGGGCTGGCCCGCAGCGACGTCGAATCGGCCGCTCGCATTTGGAATTCGCGTAGCAGCATTGCGCGATGTCGTCGGCGATTCCCTGCTCTCCGCATCGGTCGCACGCGACGCAGCAATGCCGATGCGCTCGTGCGATGTATCGTTCTGAGACTCTCCAGAGATTCCCGTCTCTGGACGCTCTTTCTCAACCCACTCGCAACTCACCATGTTGGACCTTCGTACGCTTGCTCCTATTGGCTTGATCGCGGCCTCCGCCGCGAGTCAGTGCCTCTGCTTCAACAACAACCCGCCCGGCACCAACCTTCTGCTCGGTGACGACGGCCTGCGCGTCGTGTCGCTGCCGTTCGCGTTCCCCTTCCACGGTGCGAGCTACAACCGAATCACCATCGACAGCAACGGCGTGGTGCGCCTCGGCGACTCGGCGCTGACCAATCCGTCCGACCCGACGCCAACGACCGACGAACTGCGCAACGACCCGCACCCGTCGATCGCGTTGCTCTGGGATGACTGGGCCGTGCAGCAGTGCGCCGCCGGCGATGGCATCTTCTTCGAGGCCGACACCTCGCGTGCGTCGATCGTGTTCAAGAACATCCCGCAGCAGGGCTATGGCCCCGGCCTGCTCAGCGGCGAAGTGGTGCTGATGCCTGACGGCACGATCTACCTCGACTACCAGCCGACCTGCACCTTGCCTTCCGTGGGCCAGTGCATCGCTGGCTTGAGCCGTGGCAGTGGCGCTCCGGTCAACTCGTTCGATCCGATTGCGTCGGTCTCGATCGCGGATTCGACCGGCTATCACGTGTTCGACGCGGCGAACAAACAGCTCGAGCTGTCGGGCTGGACCTTCCAGGTCGCCCCGACCGGCCCGGGTGCCTATTCGCTGGCCAAGGCCTTCCCGCCGGCATGCGCGCCGGCAGTGATGGATCCGGGCATCGCGCAGGGTCCCTTCCCGATCGGCGTTGGCTGCCCGCGGCCAGTCGCCAACGGCTCGATCTATGAAGTGTTCTCGGGCAATTCCGGCGCGCGGCCGTTCGACCTAGCCAACTCGAGCATCGAGTTCGTGCACAGCAATGGCAGCTACACGGTGCAGCAAGGTGCTGCCTTCGACGCCAGCTATCAGACGAATGGCGTGGCGCTGCCTGGCGTCGACGACGACTCGCAACACGCGGTGTCGCTCGGCGCAATGGGCTCGTTCCGCTTCGGCACGAAACAAGCGAGCACGTCGGTGACCGTCGGCGCCAACGGCTACGTCTGGTTGCCCACGGGCAGCGCGGCCTACAACGCCGTCGCAACGGCCTTCCACAGCCAGGGCGCGCGCATCGCGGCGGCCTGGACGGACCTGATCCCCAACGCGGTCACCGCGCCGATCTACTGGGAGAACCACGACGCGAGCTTCTGCCGCGCAACGTGGGTCGCCGTGCCAGCCTTCGGCGACGGTGGCGCCAACACCTTCCAGGTCACGCTGAAGAACAACGGCAACATCGTGCTCAGCTACGCGGCCTGCTCGATGGGTGACCAGCGCCCGCCGCTCGTCGGCATCTCCGGCGGCAACGGCGCTGCGGACCTTGGCATGGTCGACCTCGCGGCCGCAGGTGTGGCTCAAGCGGTAACACGCCGTGTCACCGGCCTCGCCGCCATGTCACACACCGCAAGCCGCATTCAACTCGGCACGAATCTGGAACTGGACTCCACGATGCCGGACGAGACGTCGTTCTTCGGCGTGTTTGTCTTCGGCCTGTCGAGCCCCGGCATCGCGCTCGACTCCTACGGCATGACGGACTGCGTCCAATACTCGACGTATGAACTGAGCTACTTCCCGGTGTTCTTCTCACCGGGCCAGCCGATGCAGCTCGTGCTTCCTGTTGCCTACAACATCGCCTACGGCATCGACCTCTACTCGCAGGGTGCTGCGTGGTCGACGCTCAATCCGTTCGGCGTCATCGTGAGCAACGGCTTGCGTCACCACGTCGGCCTCTGATCCAGCGAATTGCGAAGGGTTGCGCCACCGTCCCCGAAGTCCGGGGGCGGTGGCGTTTTTCGTTGCTGGCTGACCTCTGCGCGACGAATACCCCGCATCGTCCCGCACCGAGACCTGTCCCAGCGGCCGATGGCACGGGCAACAAGATGGGATCCACGAGCTGCGCAACCGTGCGAACAAACCTGCGCGCGGAGAGCCTGGATGCGACGGAGTTAGCTTGACCAGGGGAACACTCCGTTCCGCTCTATCACTTCGGGAAGGACGCCCTCACCTGGCGCGCCGTCATCTATCGCCCATGAACATGCTGCGACTCACCCTGCTTGGTCTGCTGGCTGCACCTGCGCTGGCCCAGAGCCTCTCTATCGCCAATGCCCAGCCGGGCACGCCCCTGTCCATGGGCGACGACTCGCTTCGAGTCATGCTGCTGCCCTTCGCGTTCCCATACCAGGGGACGAACTACGACCGCATCACGATCGACAGCAATGGCGCCGTTCGCCTCGGCGACGCGTCCTTCGTCAATCCCGCGGACGGCTCGCCGACCCCCAGTGAGTTCGCCAACGACCCGCACCCGACGATTGCGTTGATGTGGGACGACTGGGCCGCAAACCTGGCGACGGCGGGCAATGGCGTGTTCTTCCGCGCCGAACCCTATCAGGCCTCGATCGTCTACAAGAACGTCCCGCAGCATGGCAATGGCCTCGGGATGCTGAACGGCGAGATCACGCTTGAGCCAAGCGGGCGCATCGCGCTCTGGCTCGACCCGAACTCCGTCTTGCACGCTGCCGGCGAAGCGCTCATGGGCGTCTCACCAGGCTATGGCGCGCAGCTGGCGACCATCGACTTCGCGTCAGCAACCTCGGCTCCTTCCAGCGGTGCCTACGAGTCCTTCTCGTCGGCCAATGCAATCGACATGGGCGGCGCAGCCGTCCTGCTGACGCCATCGACCGCGGACTTCGCATCATCGCTCGCGACACTCTCAGCCTTTCCCGCGCCGATCCTCGTGCCGCCGCTCGCGGGCGCGCCCGAGAACATCGGAACCGGTTGCCCCACGCCGACGCACAACGGCTCCATTTACGAGAGCTTCTCGGCCAATGGCTCCGCTGGTGCGTTCGACCTCGCCAATACGAGCATCGAGTTCGTCAAGACCGGCGCGACCTACACGGTTGTCGCAGGTCCCGGCTTCGACTCGACCTTCATGAGTGCTGGTGCGCCGCTGCAAGGCGTCGCCGATGACACGCAGTCGGCCGTCTCGCTCGGTGCAATGGGCTCCTTCGCATTCGGCACGATGCCCGCGATCACGCACGCCCAGGTCGGCTCCAACGGCTACATCTGGCTGCCAGAAGGTGGTCTGTCCTTCGCGCCCAAGGCGACGACGTTCCACTCGCTCGGCGCGCGCATCGCGGCAGCGTGGATGGACTTCGTGCCCAACTCCACCACGAGCGCGATCTGGTGGGAGAACAGCGACCCGTCCTACTGCCAGGCTACGTGGGACAAGGTCCCGGCCTACGGTGACGGCGGCTCGAACAGCTTCCAGATCCGGATGCGGCAGAACGGCAACATCGTGCTGTCGTGGCGCGAGTTCTCGGGCAGCCCGCAGCGCGGCCCGCTGGTCGGCATCAGCGCCGGCAGCAACGCGGTCGACGTCGGCAGCGAGGACCTCATGATCGGTGGCGTCGCGCAGCCGATGGCCCGCGCCATCACCGGCGTGACCTCGATGCAACACACGTCGACGCAGCTTGCGATCGGCAAGCAATGGTCGCTCCGCGCATCGCTGCCTGATCCGGCCGCGATCGGCGGCTTCCTCTGGTTCGGCGTGACCAACCCGGCGTTGTCGCTCGACTTCGTCGGAATGACAGGCTGCTCGCAGTATGCATCGCTCGACTACGTGATGTTCCTGCTGTTCACGCCGGGTGGACCCTACAACTGGAACATCAACGTGCCCTACGACCCTGCCTTCGGCGGCGTGCAGATCTACTCGCAAGCTGCGGCCTTCTCGTCGCTGAACAGCTTCGGCGCGATCGCCAGCAACGGCCTGCGCCACACGATCGGGCTCTGATCGACGCGCGAAAACAACGACGCCCGTGCGCCGCGATGCGGCGGACGGGCGTTTTGCATTCAAGCGCCGCCGTCAGTCCTTCAGGCCTGCCACTTTTCGGAAGCGCTCGAGCCGCAACCGCACGCGCTCCAGCACCTGCTGCGCCGGCAACCCGGTCAGCAACGCGAGAGCGTCCTCGACGTGCCGCACTGCATGCACCTCGAACTCGCCGCGGGCACAGGCAGCAACCACCTCGGGCTCCAACATCAGATCGCACTGATTTGCCGAAGGCATCACGACGCCTTGCTTGCCGGTCAGCCGGCGGGCTCGGCAAAGGCGATAGAAACCCTCGGTCTTCTCGTTGACCGCGCCAACGGCCTGCACCTCGCCCTTTTGATTGATCGAACCGGTGACGCCAAAGCCCTGGTCGAGCGGAGCATCAGCGAGCGAACTGAGCAACGCGAGAAGTTGCGCAAGCGATGCCGAGTCGCCTTCAACGCCGTTGTAGAGCTGCTCGAAACAGATTGTTGCCGCGACGCACGGCGGGCCTTCGTCGCCAAAGCGCTGCAACAGATAGCCCTCGAGGATCATCACGCCTTTGTCGTGGATCGGGCCCGAGAGGTTCACGGCGCCTTCGATGTTGATGAGGCCCGAGCGCGTCGGCACCGCGACACCTGAGTTGCACGTGATGCGACACGGACGGCCGAACTCGAGCGTGCCGGTGTCGAGCACTGTCAGCGCATTGACCTGCCCGGTCGCCCGGCCCGAGGTCGACAGCTGCATGTAGCCCGTCGCGTAGTCGCGCTCGACGTGTTCCTGCGGCAGATCGTGGCGGTAGCGCTTGCGACGCACCGCTTCCTCGACGTGCTGGCGCCCGATCTTGCCGTCGCCCTGTTGCTCGGCGAGGTGCGACGACTCGCGCGCGACGTCGCCGAGTTCTCCATAACGCGTCGACAAGCGGTCGCGCCGTCCCGCAGCGCGGGCGCCGTACTCGGCGATTGCGGCAAAGCCATCCGGCACGAACTGCTGCAGACCCTCGCGTCCGACGAGCCACTGCAGGTAATCGGCGTAGCGCGTGAGGTTCGCGTCGCTGACCGGGATCGAGGCGTCGAACTCAGCGTGGATCTTGAAGATCTGCGGAAACTGCGGGTCTTCGCTCGCGAGCTGCTCGTAGACGCCCGGCTCTCCGATCAGCACGACTTTCAGGTCGAAGGGCACGGCTTCCGGCTGCAACGAACCGCCGGGCTGGCCCGTCGCGGGATCGAGTTCGCGGATCTCCGCGCGCCCCGTCTGCAGCGCGCGCTTCAACGCGACCCAGAGCCCTTGCTCCTGGAGCACGTCCATGCATCGAAGAATCAGGTAGCCACCATCAGCGCGCAGCAGGGCGCCAGGATTGCATTGCAGAGGCGACGGCTGGTGGCCCTCGCGAGCGGGCGCAATCGTGCCGAACAGACGCGCGAAGGTCGGGCTGTTCTCGAACACGACTGGACAGGCGTCATTCAGCGAGTTCTTGACGATCTGGGCCTGGAACTCATGCACACGCAGTTCTTGTTCGCGCGGTGCCGGCTCTTCCTCCGGCTGCTCCTCGGAGTCATCGACAATGCTGTCGAGCCACGATCGCAGGTGGCGCTCGATCCACTCGCCGGCGGCATCGAGCCAATCCGCGACGTGCATCTGCGGCCAGCGTTGGCGGAACTCCTTCAGGTGCGAAGCCAGCACATGCCACGCAAGTCGCTGGTCCATCTCGCGTAGCTCGTTGGTCATGCGGTGGCGCTCCTGGCGCACGCGTTCCGTGACCTCCTCGAGCCGCTCGAGCAATTGCTCGCGACTGCGCAGCAGTTCGTCTCGCCTCGCGTCCTGGACCTTGCCCTCGAGCGACAGCGTCGACAATGCGTCGAGCGTGATCGGTTCGCCATCGACCACCGGATAGATGTCGGAAGAACTCGCGCCGTTTTGCGCCGAGAAGCGAACGAGCTGGCAGCCGAGTTTTTGCGCCTGCCGCTGCAGCGCTTCCATGATGCGGCGCTCGCGCGCTTCGCTCGCCCTCAGCACGACCCGACGCGACATGCGGTGTGGGCGACTATGCAGCGCCGCGGTCAACGCCGACCGCAACTCACGCCCAAGGTCCGACAGCTCGTCGCGAAATGCCGCAGCGCGGCCCGGCGGCAGCGGCACGAGCAGAGGGCTGTTCGGATCGCGAAAGTTGTGCACCAGGACATGGTCGGGGCCACGGCGGCAGACCGGCTGGATGTCGCGCAGCAGGTATTCGACCACCGTCGAGCGACCCGATCCGATCAAGCCCGACACGAACAGGTTGTAACCATGCGCGTGGATCGACAACCCAGTGCGAAGCGCCTGCATGGGCCGATCTTGCCCCAGCAGAAACGCTGCTGTCGGAGGCTGACCCGAAGGCGACAGCGGCGGACAAGTCCAACGCAGCGACGAAGTCGGCAATGCCGTAGCACCGCGAATCCGGTCCTGCTGCGGGTGAGTTCCGCCAGTGGCTGTCATGGCGGACCTCACGGACTGCGCAATGCCAGGCGGTAGCGCGGTGCGCAGCACAGGCGCACCCTTGCTGCGTGCGCCGGCTGCTGGTTTGCCCTTCTGCGACTTCGATGCGGTGACTTTAGAGCCCTTTACAAGACGGCCGTTCTTCTTGTTCGCCATCAGACGCGCGCCACCAGCACCGGACACGGTGCTGCTTTGAGGATCTCACCAGCGGTGCTGCCGAGCAGCGCCTTCATGAAGCCGGACTTGCCGTGCGAGCGCACGAGGATCAGGTCCACGCGCTGCAGCACGGCTTCCTTCAGGATTTGCTCTTCGACCTCTTCGCTCATCGTCACGTGCCCGAGCGCGCGCACGCCGGCACGGGCCGCGAGGTCTACGTGTTGCTGCAGGATGCCCTTCACTTCTTGCATCAGGTTCTGCTCGAAGTCGCGGCCGCCGCCCGCCATCGCGCGGTGGCGGCCGATCAGCCCCACCGTCGTCGGCGTGTCGATCACTGCGAGGAACACCAACTCTGCGCGCAACTGCGCCGCGAGCCGGATCGCGTAGCCGAGATCCGGGTCGCTGGACTCAGCCAGCTCGACGGGAGCCAGGATCCTTCGCACGACCGGGTTCGACATGGGATGCGGAGCCTACGCGGAAAGGGCACGGTTGCGAATGGTGAGCCTGGGCAAGCAGCGCGTGGGCGCGGGCCAGTTCGTCCTGCGCATCACGGAAACCCTGCCCATCTCACCCACCACGACCAGCAACCTAGCCCTAGCTGAGCCCGCGAAAGCGCGCCCTCCATTCGCTAGCCTCTTCGCCCTGTGGATCTGCACGAGATCAAGATCGAACGTGGACCCGCCGCGGCGCGCCGGCGTGGCAATCCTTGGCCGCTGCGCATCGCTGCGGGGATCGTGGTGCTGTTCGCGTTCTGGTTGTTCGGCCCGTCGGTGTCGGCTTGGACGGACCGCATGCGGCTTCCCGAGGTGAAGGTGCTCGTTGTGCGTGCGCCGGCAGCGGCTGCCGCGGCGGCAATCACCGGCACGGCGGCAAACGGTTACGTCATCGCGGCGCGGCGCGCAGCGCTGTCGTCTGACGTGCCGGGGCGCATCGTCGAGATGCTCGTGCAGGAAGGCTCGGTCGTGAAGCGCGGCGACGTCGTCGCACGCCTCTACCGCGACGAGTATGCGGCCTCGCTCGCTCGGGCCACGGCCGATGTCCAGGTCGCCGAGAGCGGCGTCGTTCGCAGCAAGGCGGCCGTGCTGGCCGCGCGCGCCGACGAGCAACAGAGCGACGACGCGGTCACTTCGCAGCAACAGCTGCTCGCCGAAGCCCAGGCGCAGAGCCGCTTCGCGCAGGCCGAACTGCAACGGGCCGAGGACCTGCTGAAGCAAGGCATCGGCTCGCCGCGCGATGTGGAGAGAACGCAAAGCGAGGACTCCATGGGACAGGCGCGCGTGCGTTCGTTGCAGGCAATACTGCGTCGCACCGAGCAAGCGCGCATTGGCGCCAAGCTGCGCGTCGAAGTCGCCGAGGCCGAACAACAAGTCGCGACGGCCCAACTTGCTTCCGCCGCAGCCGCGCGAGGGCAGGCGCAAGCGACACTCGACAAGACCGACGTGCGGGCACCGTTCGACGGCGTCGTCGTGTTGAAGGACGCCGAGGTCGGCGAGGTCGTGTCGCCCAACGTACAAGGCGGCAGCAACGCGCGCGGCGCAGTGTGCACGATGGTCGACTTCGACTCGCTCGAAGTGCAGGCCAACGTGCCCGAGACCTCGCTCAAGGCAGTGCAGGTCGGCGCGCCGGCAGAAGTGTTCCTCGACGCATTCCCGGACCGCGCGATCCCTGGCCGCGTCGATCGCATTTGGCCGACCGCCGACCGGCAGAAGGCAACCGTCGAAGTGCGCGTCAAGCTGCTGGAGCGCCGCGACGAACTGCGCCCCGAGATGGGAGTGCGCATCGTGTTCCGCGCGAGCGAGCAGCAAGACAACGCGGTCACGAGCGCCGAATCGTCGCCCAAGGCGACGGCGATCCTGCCCGACAACGCCATCGTCGAGATCGACGGCAAGCCAGGCGCATTCGTCGTCGAGCGCGACTCCGTCCGCTTCGTCGAAGTCCGCATCGCCGAGCGCAAGGCCGGACAAGTCGGCGTCGAGTCCGGCGTGCGTCCGGGCCAGACCGTCATCATCGAACCGCCAGCAGCTTTGAAAACGGGCGATCGAATCCGCATCGTCGGGGCCTGAGGCCCGCGTCACGTCGCCACGCGCCTCGAACACACGCAATCCACCCATGACCGAATCGCGCATCGACATTCGTCGTCTCACCAAGACCTACCAACGCGGCGGCGAGACCGTCCACGTCCTCGACGAACTCGACCTCGGCATGGACGGCGGCACGTTCTACGCGCTGATGGGCCCATCGGGCTCCGGCAAGACGACGCTGCTCAACATGCTCGGCGGCCTCGACGTTCCGGACTCGGGCGATGTGATCGTCGGCAATGACAACCTGAGCCAGCTCTCGGGCAACGAATTGGCGCGCTGGCGATCGCAGCATGTGGGATTCGTGTTCCAGGGCTTCAACCTGCTGCCCGTGCTGACCGCGCGCGAAAACGTCGAGTTGCCGCTGTTGCTGACGCCGCTGTCGAAGAAGAAACGCCGCGCGCAGGCCGAGCGTGCCCTTTCGCTTGTCGGACTCACGGACCGCTTGGACCAC
>SXPK01000045.1 GCA_005776365.1 Planctomycetia bacterium | reverse complement strand
GAGGAGACCACGCCGCCGGTCACGAAGATGTACTTGGTCATGATCTGGTGCCTCGCTTGCCGAGTCGTTGCAGGAATGCGTCGTAGTCCGAGCGCGCCTCGATACCCCAAGGCGTTGAGGTCGCGTCGAGCACGTGCATCGCGATGTCGTTCTCGAGAAAGCGAAGCTGTTCGAGGCTCTCGGCCTCGGCGAGCCCGCTGCTCGGCAATGCGGGAATGCGGAGGAGCACCTCGCGCGAGAAGCCGTAGACGCCGATGTGGCGCAAGCGGCAGAACGTGCCCTCTTTCACGAACGGGATCGCGGCGCGGCTGAAGTAGAGCGCCTTGCCGTTGTGTCCGCGCACGACCTTGACGACGTTGGGGTCGTCGGTGCGCGATGCGTCGAGTTCCACGGCAAGCGTGTTGCACTGCGCCTGCCCCGACAGCAGTTGCGCGACGAGCGCTTCAAGGTCTCTTGGCGCGACCTCGGGCCAGTCGCCTTGGATGTCGATCACCGCGTCGCAGTCGATTTCTTGCACTGCCTCGGCGCAGCGCTCGCTGCCGGTGCGCGGTGTCGGGCTCGTGCGAGCGACCTCGATGCCGTGAGCGCGCGCCACTGCGTCGACGCGGTCATCGTCGGTCGCGACCAACACCCGGTGAAAGCACGACGCCGCCTTGGCCTGATCGCAGGTGTGCAAGAACAGTTCCTTGCCGCTCTCCTTGAGCAGCGCCTTGCCTGGCAGGCGCTGGCTGTTGACCCGCACCGGAACGATCGCGATGGCGCGTTTTCTCGTCGTCACCTGTCGTTCCTCTTCGCCGGGCTCCGCGCTTCGTCGATCTTCTTGCGCGTTTCCGGCGAGAACGAGTCGACTGAGCCGGCGTGGAACGACATCTCCGAGTTGTAGACGTAGAGCACGTAGGCGCGCGCTTCGTCGTATTGGCGCACCATGGGCTGTTCTTCTGGCGACCGCGTCGGATCGACGGAGGGACGCGACCAGTGCCACGATCGTTCCGGCGTCTCGACTACGATCGACGAGCGTGCGCCCGGCGCTGCGGTGGGGCTGGCGTTTTGAAACATGCCGCGCTCGGCGAGTGCGTCGAGCAGAGTCTGCAAGTCCGAGTCGCGGATGACCTTTTGCTGCGCGGCGGCGCCTTGATCGCTGTAGACCACCTTGCGCGAGCCGCTCGAAAGATTCTGCATCGCGAACACGCGACCGCTCGAGTCGAGTAGCGCGATGCTGGTGCGGCGGCCGGCCTCGACTGTGACCGCGCGTGGCAATGCCGACGGTCCCGCACAGCCTGCCAACAGCAGCAATAACGACGTCGGTGCGGAGCGCGCGCGTGGACCCATCGACGTGGAGAGAGCCTAGCCCCGACGCGGTGCGCTACAAGGGATTGAAAGCCAGTGCCTTCGTGCCTACGTTCCGCCGCTCGCCGAGTGGGCCTGAGGCCGCGCGCGGCGAGTCCGGTTCGCGGTCGCGCAAGGCGCCGCGAGGTCAGCCGGGCAGGCAACGTGTTTCGCATCAGAACTGTTCGCGTCGGTCGGTCAGGACCGTTGGCGACAGGGAGGGCTCGATGAAGCAGAACGAGAAGATCCTGGTCTACGCGGTGACCGGTTTTTTGGCGGTGATCCTTGGGGTCGCTGTTTTGTTTGGCAAGGACTCCACGCGCCGGCTGCCGGATGTGCGGACCGACGTCGGTGAGGCGCCGAGCCTCGAATCGTTGCTGGATCGCAATTCGGCGGTGCAACCAAAGGCCGAGCCCGTCGCCGGGCAGCCCACGACCGACGGCGCGGCACAGCCGCTCGTCGCCAACGTGCAGCTCGCGCCGCCGACGCCCGCCGCGATCGTCACGGAGAGGCTCGGACTGTCGCGCCAGGAGCACGGCTTTCGCGTCGTGCGCGCCGCTCGCGGCGACACGCTCGGCGACCTCGTGCGCAAGTGGTGCGGAAGTCTCGATCCGCTGGCTGATGCGCAAGGCCTGAACGAGACGCTGCAGACGCTGCGCGTCGGTCAGGATGTCGTGCTTCCCTGGGTCGAGGACGAAGTGATCCTCGCGGCTTTCGACAAGCGCATCGCCGCATCGGAGCCGCAACTCGCGATTGCGCCCGTTACGTCGCCCGGACTTTCAGGCGTCGGCATTGCCGATGCATCCGCCTCGAAGGGTTTCGTTGCGACCGATGGCACACCGACGTCGACGTCGCCGAGCGCGGGCAGCGCGCCGGTCGCCGCCCCAGAAGCGAACGCCACGAAGACCTACAAGATCGTCGCGAAGGACTCCTTGTGGAAGATCGCGGAACGCGAGGTCGGCAAGGGCAAGGCCTACGCCTACGTCGAGAAGATCCTCGAAGCCAACCCGAATCTCGACGCCGAGCGGCTTCGAGCGGGACAGACGATCACGCTGCCGGCAAAGAACTAGTCCGCTCGCACGACTCGCGCGCGACTTCGGCGCGCTGCCCAGCTGCCGCTGGCTCACTTGAGTCCGTGCTTGTCGAGCTTGACGTAGAGATTGGACCGTTGCAGTTCGATGCGCTCGGCGGTGCGCTTCACGTTGCCGCCGTTCTCGATCAGCTTGCGGCGGATGAACTCCTTCTCGGTCGCGTCGCGGAACTGCTCCAGCGTCACGAAGTCAAACCAGTCGACGCCGCCGCCCGGTGCCGAGCCCGGCAGTGGCGGACTGCTGGCCTCGAGATCCTTGGCGAGGATCTCCTTGTCGTCGGCGAGGATCGACGCGCCCTCCAGCACATTGCGGAGTTGCCGTACGTTGCCGGGCCAGCGTTGCGCGCGCAGCCAATCGAGCGCGGTGCGGGCCAGGCGCTTCTTGTCGATGCCGTTCTTGCGCGCAGCTTGCATCAAGAAGTGCGGCGCCAGGTCGTCGAGGTCGTCGAGTCGCTCGCGCAAGGGTGGCGCGTGGATGCGCACGACGTGGAGGCGGTAGTAGAGGTCCTCGCGGAAGGTCTTCGCCGAGACCATCGCGGACAGGTCCTGATTGGTCGCTGCGAGCACGCGAACGTCGACGGCGATTTCGCTCTTGCCCCCGACGCG
>SXPK01000044.1 GCA_005776365.1 Planctomycetia bacterium | reverse complement strand
GTGACGATGCCTCGACGGATCTGCAAGTCGACGTCGCGCAGGGCCTGGAAGGTGCCATACCACAGGTTGAGGCCCTTGGCCTCGATCGCGAGCTGCGTTGAGGCAGGGAGGTCAGCCATACCTTCCCTCCACGTAGTCGCGGGTGCGCTGGTCCTTCACGGTGCCGGTGAACAGTTCTTCCGTGTTCGCGACCTCGATGCAGCGGCTGCCGAGGAAGAACGCGGTCCGGTCGGCGAGGCGGCGCGCCTGCTGCACCAGGTTGGTCACCAGCACGATCGTCATCTCGTGGCGCAGCTCTTTGAGCACCTCTTCGATGCGCATCGTGGTCACCGGGTCGATGGCAATCGAGAACTCGTCGAGCAGCAGCAGTTCAGGATCTTGCGATAGCGCACGCGCGATCGTCAGCCGCTGTTGTTGGCCGCCGCTCAGCAACGAGCCGAGATTGCGGAGACGGTCCTTCACCTCGTCCCACAAGGCCGCGCGCCGCAAGCAACGCTCGACGATCTCGTCGAGTTGCGCGCGCGCCTTCACACCGCGCATCCGCGGCGCGAGCGCCACGTTGTCGTAGATCGACAGCGGCAGTCCGACTGGCAGGGGAAACACGACGCCGATGCTGCGGCGCAGCGCGTAGACGTTGCGCACGCTGGCGATGTCGCGTCCGGCGAGTCGGACCGAGCCTTTCACTTCCATGCCTTGCACGAAATCGCTCATGCGATTGAGTGCGCGCAGGAAGCTGGTCTTGCCGGCGTTGGCTGGACCGATGATGCCGAAGATCTCGTTGGCCTTGACCTCCAGGGTCACGTCACAGAGGGCGACGCTGCCGCCGTAGCGGATGGTCAGCCCCCGAACGTCGAGCATGGGCTCGGTGGCTTCCGGGCCGGTGTTCGTCACCATTTCTTCCTCCCGCGCAGTCGCATGCGGAAGGCAATCGCCGTTGCGTTCATCAACAGCACGACGCCGATCAGCGTCAGGGCGACCGAGAACGGCAGCCCAGGCGGCACGTTCGAGACGGCGGTCGAGATGTTGTAGAGGTGCAGGGACAGGGCCATCGTCTGGTCGAGGACGCCCTCGGGGGTGAACGGCACGTAGAGCACCGCACCGGTGAACATGATCGGCGCCGTCTCACCGACTGCGCGTGAGATGCACAGGATCACGCCGGTCAGGATGCCGCTGCCTGAGTTGGGCAACACGACGCGCCAGATCGTCTGCCAACGCGTGGCGCCAAGACTCCAGCAAGCCTCACGGAAGGGTTGGGGGACTGCCTGCAAGGACTCGCGCGCAGCCACGATGATCACTGGCAGCGTCATCACTGCGAGAGTGCAGCTTGCAGCCAGGATCGACTGGCCGAACTGCATGAAGTGCACGAATGCGCCAACCCCGAAGAGGGCATGCACGATCGAGGGAACTCCTGCCAGGTTGACGATCGCGACGTTGATCGTTCGTGTCAGCAGGCTGTCCTTGGCGTATTCGCTGAGGTAGATCGCGGCAGCAACGCCAAGCGGGAACGCGAGCAGCAGCGCCACCGCGGTCAGCCAAACGGTTCCGACGAGGGCCGGGAAGATGCCGCCTGCGGTCATGTTCTTCTTCGGATCGTCGAGGAAGAACTCGAGGCTGAGGCCTGGGCCGCCTTGCCAGATCAGCACGGCGAGGATGCCCAGGACCGGAAGGACCAGCATCGCTGTCATGAACAGCAAGAAGGAACGCACCAATCGCTGCCGGCCGAGGCTGGCCAGTTCACGGTCGGTCGCCCGGAAGCTCGATGCGGGCGCGCTCACGCTTTCTTCCTTCGGATCCCGCGGACGATCGAATCGGCCGTGAGGTTGATCGCGAACGTGATCGCAAAGAGCAGCATGCCGAGCACGAACAGCGCCTGATAGTGGTCATCGCCGTGCGCCGTCTCGCCAAGTTCTGACGCGATGGTTGCAGTCAGCGACCGGACCGAATCGAACAACGACTCAGGCACCGTGATCGCGTGACCGCTCGCCATCAGCACGGCGATGGTTTCGCCAACTGCGCGACCGACTCCGAGCAATCCGGCGGCGCTCAGGCCAGGACGGGCGTGCGGCAGCACGACGCGGAGGACAACCTGCCATTTCGTGGCTCCGAGCGCCTCGGCGGCTTCGCGGTAGGTGTCCGGCACCGCCTTCAGCGCGTCCTCGGCGATCGTCGTCATGATCGGCGCGGCCATCAAGCCGAGGATGATGCCTGCGTTGAGCAGGTTGAGCCCGGAAGGCACGCCGAAGACATCGGTCATCAGCGGGCCCATCACGTTGAGTCCGATCACACCCCAGACCACCGAGGGGATCGCGGCGAGCAATTCGATCAGGATCTTGAGCCATTCGCGGGTCTTGCCGCGCGCGAACTCGCCGATGTAGATGGCTGCGCCCAAGGACAGTGGCACCACGAGCGCCATCGCGACTGCCGTGATCGAGGCTGTGCCTGCGATCAGCGCCAGCGCGCCATACTGCGGCGGATGCCCGTTGGGGCGCCAGGCGATCGAGCCGAAGAACTCGGTCCACGACAGTCGGTTGGCCGCGAACTCCATGCCTTGGGTGGCGATGAACGCGAGGATGCCGACGATGAAGACGATCGCCGAGATGCCGCCGGCGAAGACGCATCCTTGCGCGATGCGATCCATCCACCACGACGCGTCGCGGCGGTCGAACTCGGCCGCGGCAGCCGCGCGGCGCATTGCAGCATCTTGGCTCATTGCCTCAGCAGGCTTGCTCACCGCGGAGCTTCTCCATCAGCCCTCGGATCTTCGGCGTGAGACTCCGCCAGGTCTGCTCGGGGTCGTCGGTGCTGCCCATGTCCCATGACAACACGGTGGTGTGGAATGGCACCTTGCCCAGACGCTGGCGCACCTCGGGATGCAAGCCGACGATGAACTGGAAGTCGTCGAGTTGCTGCATCAATGAGGACAGCGGCGTGGGCCACGACTGGGACAGGTCGAGTCCGACTTGCTTGGCGAACTCCACGTAGCGGACATCGATTTCATCGGCTGGCGCAAAGCCGGCGCTGCGGTAAGTGCCGCTCTGCGGGAAGGCCTTGCGCGTGAAGTGCTCGGCGAGCTGGCTGACGCCGTTGTTCTTGTCGCCGACGAAGAGGATCTGAAAGACTTTCTCGCCCTTCAGTTTTCCCGTGCCGACGAAGATCGTCTCTTCGCAGATGTTCTTGGCCTGGTGGATGACACGTTCGAGCCGATTGAACGTCGCCATCAGCGAAAAGAGGTCACTCACAGGGCGGCTGCGATGTTCGCCTTCTTTGACCAGGTCGGCGAACACCTTGTCGAAGTGCTGCGCGAACTGCGACGCGGACGCCAGCGTTGCTTGCGCGGCGGCGACGTCGCGCGTCTGGAAGCTGCGGAGACCCTCGTGCAGCATCTTGCGAGCGTGCTCGCACATCATCTCGATGTCGCGCATCACGACCGGGGGCGCCTCGGTCGAGAGCTGGGCTGCCGTGCGCGAGATGGTGGTCGCGTAGTCGCCGATGCGCTCGAGCGCGATGTTGAGGCGTAGCACTGACGACACATAACGAAGGTGCCCGGCGGATGGCAGGTGCCGTGCGACGAATGCGTGGCACAGGCGGTCAAGCTCCCGCGTCTGTCGATTGACGAGGTAGTCGCCAATGACGGTCTCGCTTGCGAGGTCGTGGTTGAGCGTCAGCACCGCCTTCACAGCGTTGCCGATCGCTTCCTCGATCGTCGCGCCGACGATGGTGACGAGATCCTGGATCCAGGCCAGGTCCTTTTGCAGACGCTCTTCGTAATGGCTGCTCACGTCGTTGCCTCTGCGCGTAGGGCTACTGGAACGAATCGCGTCGAGCGAGCGGAAAGTGCGGCGATCAGACCTTGCGCAGTGGTGGGTAGCCCATGCGCAGCAGCACGCGCTGTCCTTCGTCGCCCTTGACCCAATCGAGATACTTCGCCACTTCGCCCTGCGGCGCGCCGATCGTGTACATGAACAGCGGGCGCGAGATCGGGTAGGTGCCGTCGAGCACCGAGTCCGTGCTGGGAGCAACCGCGGCGCCCGTCTTGGCGTTGGTCACTGGCACGATGCGGACTTCGCTCGTCGCGTAGGAGAGGCCGCTGTAGCCGATTCCTGACGTGACCTTGGAGCAGAGGTCGACGACGTCCTTGCTGCCGTTCATGTCGCGAGTGCCGAGGCGGAAGTTGGTCTCCTTGCCCAGCACTGCCTCGCGGAAGTATTCGTAGGTGCCGCTGTTGCTCTGGCGCGAGATCAGCACCATCTCGTCCTCACCGCTCGGCAGCTTGATGCCGAGATCGCTCCACTTCGTGACCTTGCCACCGTCCGAGTAGATCTGCATCAGCTGCTCCTTGCTGATCGACTGGATCGGGTTGTCCTTGTGCACGTAGATGGCGATGCCATCCCATCCGACGTGGTGCTTGACTGGGTCGCGGCCCTTCTTGCGCGCGGCCTCGACCTCCTCTGGCTTGAACTCGCGGCTGCAGTTGGCGATGTCGACGGTGCCATCGATCAGGCCGGTGATGCCGCTCTGGGAGCCGCCGCCGCTGACGGAGACCGCCACGACCGGATGCACCTTGCGATAGTCCTCGGACCAGGCTTGTGCGACTTCCGCCATCGTGTCGGAGCCACGGTTTTGGATGACGGCGCGGCTGGACTTGCCGCAGGAGGGGAGGGTCGCGATGGCGGCGAACGCTGCTGCGAGGAGAAGGTGCTTCACGGCGCTTGGTCCTGTTGCGATAGGGAGTCGGTGCAAGAACGGAGGAAGCGTCGAGGGCTGCGTGAAGACGCGAGGCGTGGTTTGTTAAGAGCCGGTGAAGGTCGCCGTTGGCGGCAGGCCGTCTTGACCGTCCGTTTCTCCAGGCGGGCGGTGCTTGAACCGGCGACCTTGCCAGAACCATTGCTCTGGCTGCTCTGCCACTGCCTTGCCCAGTGCGAGATTGATCCGCGCCAGGATCCGTTGCACGTCGGCGTCGCGGTCCCCGGTCGGCTCCGGCGGGATGACGTCCCAGACGCGCATCGAAAATCGGAACTTGCCGGTCCGCATCGCGGTGACGACGGCGATCGGGGCCCCGGAGGACAGGCTGAGCAGGGCCGGGGTTGCGACGGTCGCTGCCGCCGTGCCCAGAAAGGGTGGGAAGACGTCGCCGCGGCGGCCGGAAGAGTCGCAGAGCAGGCCGATCGACTCCTTCTGCTGCAAGGCGCGTCGCAGCGTGCCGACGACGTTGTGCTTGGCGACGACGATCTGGCCGGAGCCGGTGCGAAGGTCTGAGATCACTCGATCGACGCCGGGGATCGGGCTCGGCCTGAACACCGAGGTGATCGGGATGCCCATCAGCGCGCAGACGTAGCCGGCCACATCCCACACGCCGATGTGCGCCGTGGCCCAGACGATGCCGTTGCCACGCTTGTAGAGGTCGAGCATCGGCTCAAATTCGCGCACATCGACGATGCGGCGGAAGTTGTCCTTCGTGATGCGGTGGAGGCGGCAACTATCGACCGCGAGCCAGGTCAGGTGCCGCGCGACCTTCCACAGATGCCAAGGTGGACGCGCCGTGCCGAGGCCGCCGCTGCGGTAGACGATCCGCACATTGCGCCAATAACCGCGGACGCCCATGCCCGAACGGTCTTGCAAGTTCCAAAGCAGTGCGACCGGAAGGGCGAGCAAGTCGGCGAGCGCGTAGGCGAGCAGCGTTGGCATCCGGCCGAACACCCAGGTCGTCGCGCGCAGGCTGCCGGCGACGATGCCGTGCCACAGCGGCGAGCGTCTGCCCTTCGCATCGTTGCCGTCGTCATCCGGTTCTGCGATTGCCGCGCTCATGCAGGGCGGACAGCATCGCCGTCCCGCGGTAGTTGGACCAGGGACAACAGGAACAGTCCGAGCAGCAGCGGGATCACTTGCGTCAGCATCGCAGCCTTGCTGCCGTGCGTGTCGGCGACCAACGCGTAGATGGTGCTGCCCGCCACGGAGAGTTTGAGCGTGATGCCATAGAGGCCGAAGTGCTCGCCGATCCGATCCGGGGGCGACAGCAACACGACGACCTTTCGGCCTGCGGTCCATAGCCCGGAGAGTCCCAGCGAGCCGAGCACTCCGAGAGAGATGACGTAGCCAAGCGGCCACGCGCCGCCGAATGCGACGCCGCCGAGCACTGCCGCCAGCAACGCGATCGCTGAGACGCGCATGATGGCGATCGGCCGCCGATCGGACAGCGAGCCGAGCGCGATGCCGAACAGCAGCGCGAATCCGTTCAGGCACAAGCCGCAGACGCCAACGAACTCATTGAGACCTGCGTCGCCGCGAAAGACCGTGCCGAACAGTTCCAGCGAGCCATTCTTCGCCGAGGCTGCGAAGGCGTTCTTCGTGAAGGACGCAAAGAACAGGATCGCCGTGTTCAAGACGTCGACCAGGCAGAAGTTGGCGAGCAAGAACCAGAACAGCGGTCGACGCGAAGGCAACTTGCGAACCGTGGCCACGATGCTCGCGAAGGCGCTGCTCGCCGCGCCACGGCTAGCTGCCGCGGTCCTGCGATCCTTCACCAAGAACATGCACGGCAACGCCGCGGTGAGAAACATCGACGCCGCGATCCAGAACTGCTGCGGTGCGCCGCCGAGCGGCAGCAGAACCACGAGCACGAGGATCGTGCCCACATAGCCGACGCCGACGCCGATTCCGCTGACGAGCCCCGCGCGTTCTGGACGCGATACCGAGGGCAGCAGGGAGTTGTAGAACAGGAGCCCGAGGTTGTAGGCGACGTTGGCCAGGAAGAAGCAGGCGAGGATCGCCAGACGTTCGTCCGTCAGGCCCATCCCGGCCATTGCTGCGATGCACGACAGCGTCGCGATCGACAGGTAGAGCCGCGTCTTCTTGGTGCGGTCGACGATCGCGCCGCAAAGGGGCACGAGTACGGCGGCAAGCAGCAGCGATGCGGTCTGCGTGAGGCCGAGTCCCGTAACGCTCCCGAACCGTGCTTCGAAGTACGGCGTGAACAAGAACGTGACGGTCGCCGCGTAGACGGTGTTCGCCAGGTCGTAGAGGACCCAGGCAGCGGCCGCGATGCGTGAAGGGCCTTTCGTGGCGGTCGCAGAGTCGCCAGTCATCGAGAACACACCGTAGACCCTCGTGCATGGCGTTCGCCAGTTCGCGTTGCTGCTTGCTATGGTGAACTGATCGTGTTTCGCCCTGTCGATCGACGCTTCTTCGGCTCCAGGTCATCATTGCTCGGGTTGGCGATCTGGCTGTCGTTGTTGGCCCCGCTCAGAGGGCAGCAGGGCGACCGGGCCATGGAGGACAAATCGGACCTGCCGGCGTCGACGCCGCGACCCGATGCAACCGTGCGTGCGCCGGAGGCTGCAAAGTCCGCACTGCGGCTGCAGCCTGGGTTCGAGGTGGACTTGGTTGTGCACGAGCCAATGCTCGGTGATCCGGTGCAGGCCGTGTTCGACTCGCGGGGCCGACTCTGGGTCTGCGAGATGCGCAGCTACATGCGCGATGTGGACGGGACGGACGAACTGAAGGCCGACGGCCGGGTCGCTGTTCTGTGCGATCGCGACCGCGACGGTCGCATGGACGAATCGGTCCCCTTTCTCGAACACGTCGTGCTGCCGCGAGCCGTGCTGCCGCTCGAAAGTGGCGTGCTCGTCATCGCGCCGCCGGACGTCTTGTGGTGCCCTGACCAGGACGACGACCTGAAGCCGGAGCGCGTCGAGAAGATCCTCTCGGGTCTGGAGTCCGGCCTGGCGAATCCGGAGCACTGCGCCAATGGGCTGCTCTGGGGGCTCGACAACAAGATCCATCTGGCTGGCGACGCCAGGATGCTGCGTTGGCACCAGCAAGCAGGCACGGTCGAGTTCGCCATCGAGCCAACGGTTGCGGCCGGGCAGTGGGGCATCACGCAGGACGATCGCGGTCGGCTCTACTACAACTACAACGAGGACTGGCTGCGATGCGATCTGGTGCCGCGGCGCTATGCCAGCCGCGCCGGCGCAGCGGCGATGCTGCCGGGGATGAACCACCGGCTCGCGCCGGACCCGCGCCCATTCCCCGCGCAACCAACGCCCGGCGTAAACCGCGGCAGCCGCGACGGCATGCTGAAGGACGGCATGCTGCAGCGACATACCGCGACTTGCGCACCCATGATCTACCGCGGTGATGCGTTGCCGGGATGTGACGGCGATGCCTTCGTCTGTGAGCCCGCGGGCAATCTCGTGCGCCGCTTTCGGCTGCTCGATCACGATGGCGCGATGCGCGCCGAGAACCGTTATGAGCAGGCGGAGTTCCTCGCCGCGGTGGACGAGCGCTTCCGGCCGGTGCACCTGACGCAAGGGCCAGACGGTTCGATCTACGTCGTCGACATGTATCGCGGCGTGATCCAGCACAAGAACTTCGTCACGACCTTTCTGCGCAAGCAGATCCAGGAACGCGCGCTCGAGCAGCCCGTCGGCATGGGTCGCATCTGGCGCATCCGTGCGAGCGGGGAGCGGGGGCCCGAGAGGCCGATGTTGCGCGGCGCCACTACCGAGGCGCTGTGCGCCGCCTTGTTGGATCGCGACGGCGCGCGTCGTGACCTGGCGCAACGGCTCCTCGTCCAACGTGGCGACCGCGCGGCGATTCCTGCCCTGCGTGGGATCTTGCGCGCGCGCACTTCCCCTTCGGCGCTGCACGCGATCGCTGCGCTCGACGGCTTGTCGGCGCTCGATGGCGATGACTTGCGCGTCGCGCTGCAGGCAGACGAGCCGGGTCTGTTGGCGTTCGCGTTGCGCTACTGCGCCGCGCAGTTGTCGCTGCCAGATCGCGCCTTGTATTGGGCGTGCGAGCGAATGGCAGTCGCTGCGCCGCCATGCGTCAAGCAGCAGTTGGCCCTGACGCTCGGAGATGTGGCCGGCAATGGAAGGCAGGCTGCGTTCGCGTTGCTCGCGACCCTTGCTGGCACGGCGGGCGACGATGCGATGTTGGCGGCACACATCGCGGCCAGCGCGCGCGGGCGCGAGCCCGAACTGGCGCGGAGGATTCTCGCCGGACCGCACCCCGCGGCGGAGCACGCGCTGCACGTGCTCGCGCACAAGGCCGCGGCGGGAAAGGACCCGGCCGTGCAGCAACAAATGCTCGACGTCGCGGCGTCGGCGGTTGAGCCCTTGCTGCAAGAACGACTGCTCGCAGGATTTGCTGCCGCGATTCCTGTCGATCCGACCGGCGCCCGAGGCGCGTTCCGGTTCGTTGCGACGCCCTCGGGGCTCGTGGCGATGCAGCGCGCCGGTCGTCCGGAGATCGTTGCTCATGTCCAGCGCATCCTCGGCAGCATCGAGTTGATTGCCGATGCAGCGGCAGTTGGCGAACCGGGAGACGAATCGTTGACGGTGGCGGAGCGCGCGCGTGTCGCCGATGGATCCCGCATCTATGGCGTCTACTGCGCCGCATGCCACCAGGCGCAAGGCCAAGGCCTCGGTGGGCTCGCGCCGCCGCTCGCGGATTCCGCCTGGGTCACCGGTGAGCCAGATCGGCTCATCCAAGTCGCCCTCCACGGAGTGCGTGGGCCGCTGCGCGCCGCCGATGTGGAGTTTGACGGCGAGATGCCGCCCTTTGGGCATCTCAGCGATGTCGATCTCGCCGCCGGCCTGACCTACTTGCGTCGCGCGTTCGGCCATCGTGCGACTTGTGTCGAGCAAGAGCAGGTGCGCGTCGTGCGGGAGCGGCATGCCGGGAGGCTGACGCCCTGGCCCGCAACCGAGTTGCAGTCGAAGTGAGCCCGCGCAGCGGCACTAGGCCGGTGGACACCGCAACGATCGCCTGCGATCCTGCGCGCGTGGAACTCGAAGCCGAGAACTCGCTGCACGCGCGTTGCCGACTGCTGGTGTCAACGCCGGCGGCATGGGTCGCGGCCGCGATCCCTTCGCTCTCGACTCTGCTCGTCGAGCAGGCACATCTCGAGAAGAAAGCTGCCGCTGCCGCGATGCGCTTTCTCTTCAGCCACGGGACAGAGCCGTGGATCCAGCGCGCGTTGTCGTGCATCGCGCGCGAAGAGCTCGTGCACTTCGAACGCACGCTGCGCCTCTTGGATCAGCGCGGAGCGTCCTTCACGACCCTGCCGCCGAGCCGCTACGCCGACCGGCTGAAGGCCGCCATCGCGCCGACGATGCCAGAACGTGCTGTCGATGAGCTGCTGGTTGCGTCCTTGATCGAGGCGCGTTCTCACGAACGTATGGAGGCGCTCGGCCTCGCCCTTTCAGGTGTCGATGATGCGGCGAGCGCGTTCTACCTGGATCTCGTCGAGGCGGAGGCGCGACATCGGTGCCTCTACCTGGATATTGCGGCGTCGCTCGTCGACGCCAACGAGGTCGAGCGGCGGTTCTTGCGCCTTGCGCAAGTGGAGCGCGAAGCGATCCTGCAGCGAGACGAAGTGATGCGCCTGCATTCTGGGCACGGCTCGCATGACAACGCCTGAGCGAGCACCGCGGGGGGGCCGGCGACGCGTCGTGGCCTCCGTGCTGACGGTTGCGATTGGCTATGGCCTTGCATGCGTGCTTGGACTGCCGCCGTCGATGCCCTTCGACGTCGCCTGGAACCTTTTGGACTATCCGGTGGACGCTTCGCTGCGCGTCGAAGCGGATGGTCAGCGTCGCGTCGTCGTGCTCCAGCACGGGCTGTGGCGCTCGCCTTGGGCGCTCTGGCGGCTCGAGCGCGCGCTGATCGCGCACGGCTACGAAGTCGTCAATCCCGGTTACCTGAGCACAAGGACCACGATCGAGGCGGCAGGCGAAGCTCTCGCTGACCATGTCTCACGCGCCCATGCAGCATCGGTCTATGGCGCGAAGATCGCGTTCGTCGGGCACTCGATGGGCGGGCTCGTCGTGCAAGAAGCAATGCGCCAACTGCCGACACTGACGCCTTCCGCATGTGTCTACGTCGCCGTGCCGCATCGTGGCGCATCCTTGTGCGACATGCGCAAGCGCTGGTGGATCTTCCCGTGGATCATGGGCGATGGCGCAGCGATGCAACTGAGTCCTGGCCATCCATTGCATCGGCGTCCGATTGCTCACGTCGAGCGCAGCGGCGCAATCGTCGGCGACCTCGGTGAAGGCAACGCAGCGATCGTTGGCCACGACGACGGCACGGTCAGCGTCGACGAGGCGACGCTGACAGGCGCAGCGGATCGGGTCGTGCTGCCTTGTGGGCACACGCGGATCGCCTCTTTCGACGAGACGATCCGCCAGGTCCTCACCTTCTTGAAGCTCGGCCGCTTCGCGCACTGAAGCGCGGCTGACCAGCCGTCATCGCGCGTCAGCCGATCGTGACAATGATCGTGTCCGTTGCCGTCAACTGCGGCGACGCGCAGCCGCCCGTGCCACCGAGATCGAGTCCTTGCAGGCCGAATTGCAGGCCGATGAAGAAGGGGTTGCACGGGATCGTGATGTTGGCGGTCGCGCCAAAGAACGATCCGGCCCACTCGTGGCCGATGGTGCAGCCGCAGAACGGCACCGGCGTCAGGTTGAAGCCATAGCCGACGAAGGGCAGGCCGGTGGCTCCGGTGACGGTGCAGGTGAGCGTGTTGAAGATGCCCGGCGTGCCGGTGACCGTCATGTTGACGGTTCCGCATGCCATCGGCGTCGTCGTCATGGCGCCCGTTCCGGTGCCGCACTGCGCGACGATCTGGAAGTTGCCGACCAAGCTGTTGAAGCCGCCGACTCGCAGGAAGTAGGTCTGGCCCGACACCACGTTGACTGTCAGTTGGCTGCCGAGCCCGCAGCTGTCGTCGTTGCAGGCGAGCAAGGTCGGCGCGGCACAGGTGCCGCTGTAGATGGACATCACGGTGTCCAGCGTGCGGGCAGCGGTGCAGGTCGAGAATGTCGTCGGCGCAGTGCAATTGGCCGTGAACGTGAACCAGAGGTCATTGCCGGTTGTGGCGCAGGTCCAGGTGGGAGTTGCGGTCGTTGTCGCACCGGTGTTGGTGAACACTGCGGACGTTCCAAGTGCAATCGACGTCGCGGTGGCGCACTCGTCGCGGGCCACTGCCGGCGCGGCGATGTTGAGGTCGAACGTGCCGACTGCGGCGCCGAAGCCGCCGACGTGGATCAAGTAGCTCTGTCCCACGGTCAGCGTCGCGGTTAGCGAGGACCCGGTGCTGCAGGCGTCGTCGTTGCAGCCGAGTGAAGTCAATGCCGCGCAGCTCCCAGAGAACACTTCAAGCACCGTGTCGAAGGTGCGAGTCGCCGAGCAGATGGTGAAGGCGTGGGAGCCGGTCGCTAGCGCGTTGTAACGGAACCAGACGTCGTTGCTGGCGGAAGCTACGCAAGGGAAGGCGGTTCCTGCAGTCGCGCCGACGGTGCTGTAGGACGCAGAAGTGCCGACGCCGAGAACGATGGCGTTGGCGCAGTTGTCGTTGGCTGGGGCGACCGGGCCAGAGCCCGTCGACAGCGTCGTGATCGCCGACTGCAGCGCCGCGTTCGTCACTGCAGTGGAGGAGTTGCTGCCGGTCGTCGTGTTGCAGCCCGCGTTGGTGTGGATTGCCACCGCGACGCCCGTCGAGCTGATCGCGACGACCGATCCCGAGTTGCCGCCGCACGTGTCGACTTGGTGATAGAGCGCAGTGCCGCTGACGGAGGTCAGGGGGCCAGTGTGCATCTGTTGCGTCTGCGTGCGCGCGCCGTTGGGGCTGGCGCAGGCGCAGCTCGAAGCGGTTGCGGCATCGTTCGTCGGCGTGCCGTCGACGCCATATCCCCAGTTGACCAGAGTGGTGCCGTTGGCAGGCATCGACGCCGCCAGGCTGAACGCTTGGCCCATGGCCTGAAAGGTCGTCAAGCCGGTGTTCGAGTTCGGGAAGCAGCGGTAGACCCACCAGTCATTGCCGATGCCGCCGTTGGTGGATAGCGAACCCGCGGAGTCGATGGAGAACTGCAGATTGGTCGATGGCATCTGCAGCGTGCAGCCCGTCGTCGAGGCTGGAACGCCGAACTGCAACACCTGGCCCGTGCCGTAGCAGTGGCCGGCCGAAAGGTGCAGGCGTTCGTTGGGGCTCGACACAACCGCCGTGCTGATGATCCAGCCGGAGCAGCCGATGCCGACGATGCGGCCAGCGCGGGGATCGGACGATGGCACGCGATTGTCGAGCGCGCCGCAGATCGTCTCTGGCGGCGGGATCTCGGCAACCATGTCGCCGACGAACACGCGGTCGATGGCGACGACGTTCTTCGTGGTGCCTGGCGCGGCGACGAGTTCGATCAGCACCGACGAGCCATTGAAGTAGGCCGTCGAGAGTCCCCACTGTTCGAGGCTCTTACGATCGAGCCGCTGCACATCGCCGTCGCGCAGGGACGCGATGCGAAGGTAGCTGGCACCTTCGAGCTCGGTGTCCTTGAAGTAGACGCGCATCCACGGGCCTTGCTGCGGCGAGGTAACGAGCCCCTGCCAGACGACTCCCTCGACCGGCGAGTTGTTGCCATGCACTCCGCTTTGCATCGAAATGGGCTCCCAGTGGCCTTGGAGCGGCGCAGTCTGGGCAGTAGCGGCATCGCTCAAGGCAATGCAGGTGACAGCGGCCGACGCGAGCAGGGCGCGGGACATGAGGTGAGAGCGCATGGTTTCTCCGGCGGGGGATCGGCGCCCTCCAGGATCGCATCCATGGAACGGAGGGCGCGGGAGCGGAGATTGAAGCGATCCACGCGCGGTGCGGCTAGCTGCAACCTCGTGTGCGCGTGAGGTCCGTTGGACGAAGCGTTGCAATGCGGGCCGTCTTTCCCGATCCTGTTCGCCCTCCACGCATGAGTTGGGTCCACGATTTCTGGCGCTCGTCCATCGGCGGCAAGACCACGATGGCCGTGACGGGCGTTCTGCTCTTCCTCTTCGTGATCGCGCATCTGCTGGGGAACCTGCAGATCTTCGCTGGTCCGAAAGCCATAAACGACTACGCCAAGACCTTGCACGACCTGGGCCCGCTGCTCTGGGTGGCGCGCATCGGGTTGCTGGCGATTTTCGTCCTGCACGTGCTGACGGCGATTCGCCTGTCGCGGGCCAACAAGGCCGCACGGCCGGTCGCCTACGCCAAGGAAGCGACGGTGCAGGCATCGTTTGCCTCGCGGTCGATGTTGTTGTCGGGCTTGTCCTTGCTCGCCTTCGTCGTCTACCACCTGCTGCACTTCACCGTCGGCGCCGTGCATGCTGAGGATGTGGCGCTGAAGGGCGCCAACTTCGACGTCTACGCGATGGTGGTGGCGAGCTTCTCGCGCCTGCCGGTCGTGATCGCATACGTCGGCTCGCAGCTCATGCTGTTCTTGCACCTGCAGCACGGCCTCCAGTCCTTCGCGCAGACGCTGGGTCTCAGCCATGCTCGCTACACCCCGATGATCCGCTCGCTGTCCTTCTTCCTCGCCGCGGCGATTGCCGGCGGCAACATCCTGATCGCGCTGGCCCCGACGCTGGGCCTTCTGCAGAAGGGGGCAGCATGAAGCTCGATTCGCGCACTCCGCCCGGACCGATCCAGGACAAGTGGGACACACGGAAGTTCGAACTCAAGCTCGTCAACCCCGCGAACAAGCGGAAGTACAAGGTCCTCGTCGTCGGTTCTGGCCTCGCGGGCGCTTCGGCTGCCGCTTCGCTTGCGGAACTCGGTTACCAGGTCGAGTGCTTCTGCTTCCAAGACCGCCCGCGCCGCGCGCACTCGATTGCCGCGCAGGGC
>SXPK01000043.1 GCA_005776365.1 Planctomycetia bacterium | reverse complement strand
CGCGGCATGTTGCGCCGCCAGCATGTGGCAGAGCTCGTCCTCGAAGGCCTGCGCGTCCTCGGTCGTGTCAAAGTAGCCGTGTTGCTGGCCCCAGTGGCGCCAGCAGCCCGCGAGGCGGTTGAAGACCTGCCGTGCCGACGTCTCGCCGCCGAGCACGGGGCTGCCAGCGGCATCGAGGACGGGCTCGCCGTTCTGGCCCAGTTGCGGCACTGCCGCCTTGCGGAAGTACTTCTGCGCGAGGATGTCGACGGCAACCTGGCTCCAATGGGCCGGGACGTCGATGTCTCGCGCTTCGAAGACGAGCGATCCGTTGGGATTGCGGATCTCGCTCGTGCGCTTGTGAAATGCGATGCCCTCGTAGGGCGAGGTGCCTTGCTTGGTGAACCGCCGGTTGATCTTCACGCCTGACTCCTCCAGATGCTGACGCGCTTGCGCAGCAAGATCATCGGGCCGACCTCGAGAAAGTCAGCCGCGCTGCATGGGTTGTTTGCGAAAGCCCGCCGGCGGATGCCGGTCGGCGCTGTTCCTGACCGAGAAACGAGAGAAACCTGAAACAGGGAGAGACCCGAGCCACGGGGGGGATGGCGTGACCAGTCGACACCTCAGGCTCGGCTCGCGAATGCGGGGGAGCATGAAGACGCTGGAGGACCGGTTGCCACCGAGGGCCGGGGACAACCGCACGACAACCGCCCCTGGATCGGGGTGCGCCTGGATCGACTTGACCGAGTCGGTCCAGGCCCCGCGGAAGCTGGGGGGTGCAACCCACCGTCTGCCGCAGAGGGCCACTACTTATTGCGGCCTGCCGACGCACGCAACCCAAAGGTAGTGAATCTGTCTAATGCAACGGGGCTGCTGCTCTTGGTGCCGAGCGGCAAGCGTTTCGCAATTCCTGGTCTGCGCGCCATGGCTCCTCTCGACTCGCGGGGAGCGGTGGTGTCGCGGCTGCATTCAGCCATCCAACCGGTAGAACCGTGCGGCCACTCCACCTTGGATGGCAGCTTGCTCCGCCGGACTCCAGCCGGCAATCCAAGTGTCCACGAGCTCCCGCCAACGGCTGTATCCCGTCGCACAGAGAGCGACCGGCCAGTCGGAGCCGAACATCATGCGCCCTGGTCCGAAGGCCTCGGTCGCGACGTCGAAGTAGCGACGCAGCCCATCCTCGGTCCAAGTCTGCCAGTGTGCCTCCGTGGCGAGGCCGGAGACCTTGCAGACCACGTTGGGCAAGGCAGCCAACTCATGCAGGTCCTTGGCCCACGACGCGATTCCATCGCCGCGGACATCCGGTTTGCCCAAGTGGTCGAGCACCAGCGGCTGGTCCGGGAAGGCGCGACACAGATCGATCGCAGCCCGCAGTTGCCGAGCATAGATGAGCACGTCGTAGCAGAGGCCGCGAGATAGCGCGGCCGTCATCCCGCGGCGGAACCGCGGCAGGGCCATGAGGTCGTCCGGTTTCGCCTGCAAGACCGCACGCACACCGACCAGCTTTGGGTGCGCGATCGAATCGAGTTGTGCCTCCACGTCGTCGGCGCACAGGTCGACCCAGCCGACGACCCCGAGGATCCACGCGTGACGATCGGCCAACTCGAGCAGCCAGCGAGTTTCTTCCAGCGTCTCTTGCGCTTGCACTGCGATACAGCCGCCGATGCCTGATGCCCGCAGCACTGGCTCGAGATCCACAGGCAGGAAGTCGCGCTTCAGCACACCCATGGAGCTGTCCATCCACGGGTAGTCGCGCGCGCTGTAGCGCCAGAAGTGCTGATGGCTGTCGATGCGCATGGCTTGCCGCCCGCCTCAGCTGACGCGGTGCTTCTCGATCCAACCGGCTTCGATGCGCAGCCCGACTCCGGGCTCTTGCGGCAGGTTGTAGTGGCCGTTGGTCACATGAATCGGCTCGACCCACATGTCATTGATCGACTCGTAGCAGTTCTCGACCATCACGCAGTTGGGCGTCGCCGCTGCGAGTTGCACGTGCAGCTTGTGCTGAACGTTGGTGTGCGGGATCACCGGCAAGTTGTAGCTCGCCGCGAGCGCCGCAACTTCGAGCCACTCGTCGATGCCCAGCAGCTTGGTCGAGTCGGCCTGTACGTAATGGACGGCTCCCGCGGCGATGTAGTCGCGAAAGGCCTCTCGCGTGAACAGCGTTTCGCCGACCGCGATCGGCGTTTCGATCGCGTGCGCAAGCTCGGCATGCATCGTCACGTCCTCGGGCTTCATCGGTTCCTCGAGCCACTTCACGTCGAAGTCCTTGAGCCTGGAGCCATATTGCTTGGCAGTCGCGAGCGTCCAGGCGCAGTTGACATCGGTCATGATGTCGATCTCGTCGCCGATCGACTTGCGGACGCTGGCGATGCGACGGAGGTCCTCGCGCGGATCCGGTCGACCCAGCTTGATCTTCACGGCGTCGAATCCGCGCTCGATGAGGCGGTGGCAGTCGCGCAGCAGGTCGTCGAGGCTCCAGGACAGCCAGCCACCATCCGTGCTGTAGGCCTTGACCCGGTCGCGACAGGCGCCGAGATACTTCCACAGCGGCTTGCCGGCCTCTTTGCAGACGAGGTCCCACAACGCGTATTCGACGGCTGCGATGCCAACGCGAGCAGCGCCGACTCGGCCGATGAAGTGGTTGGAGAAGAAGCAGTCCTTGACGATGGCCTTGCGCATCGTGGGATCCTTCCCGATGAGCAGCGGCGCGTAGTTCTGCTGCACCATGACCTGGGCGGCGACGAGGCCAGGGGTGTAGCTCCAGTTCATTCCGTAGCCGGTGATGGCGGCGTCGGTGTGCAGCACCACCTGCAAGAACTCGACGTGGGTCACCGTGGACTGGCTGTCGGTGATCGTGCGCTGTTGCAGCGGCACGCGGAGAAGCTGGGTTTCGACCTTGGTGATGCGCATAGGGAAGGAACTTGCAGGGAGCGCAGGGCGCTCGGGTCAGTCCTGGTGGAACACTTCGTTCATCGGAGTCCACCACTCGCCAGGCTGCCGGCGCGGGTGGGGGATCTGCATGGCTTCCATCAGATCCCACCATTCGCGCATGCGTGGGGCTGCGGCGAGGCGGCGCATGCGCGCTGCGTATTCTGCCGGCGGGCCAACATACTCGTAGTAGCCGAACAACTCGTCGCCGCCTTGGCTGGCGTCAGCGCCGGTTTGCCTGCAGAAGATCGTGTAGTTGCGAATGCCCGCCTCGCGAATGGCGGCCTCGATCTCGGGCCAAATGCGTTCGTGGTGTCGAATGTATTCTGCGCGCCGTTCGGGCCGGAGCCCAAGTCGTTGCCCAAAGCGCGTGGCCACGTTCGTCACAACGCGGCTCCGCCCTCGTGGCTCCATGCGACGCAACGCTGCTGTTGCTGGCCGAGGCCGTCGATGCCCAAGGTGACCACGTCGCCCGGCTTCAGATACTCGGGCGGGTTGCAGCCGAGTCCAACGCCGGCGGGCGTGCCGGTGCTGATCATGTCACCGGGCTCCAACGTCATGCATTGCGACAGGTAGCTGACCAGTTGCCGCACCGTGAAGGCCATCTCAGCCGTCGTCGACGTCTGCCGGCGCTTGCCGTTCACGTCTAGCCACAGGCGCAGAGCTTGCGGATCGGGGATCTGCGCAGCGGGAACGAACCACGGCCCGAGCGGCGCAAAGGTGTCGAAACTCTTGCCCTTGACCCATTGGCCGCCGCGCTCGAGTTGCCAGTGCCGCTCGCTGTAGTCGTTGTGCAAGGCATAGCCCGCGACGTGATCCAGAGCGCGCGACTCCTCGACGTGGCGCGCCGTCTTGCCGATCACGACCAGCAGTTCCACTTCCCAATCCGTCTTCTCGCTTCCCTTCGGAATCACGAGGTCGTCGTCGGGCCCACAGATTGCGGTCGTTGCCTTGAAGAACACGACCGGCTCCGTCGGCAGCTTGGCGCCGGTCTCGCGGGCGTGGTCCTTGTAGTTGAGGCCGATGCAGATCAGCTTGCCTGGGCGCTGCAAGCACGGGCCGATGCGCGCATCTTCGGGGACGGCAGGCAGATCGTCGCGCGTGCGCAAGAACGTGGACAAGCGCGTGAGCCCCTCACGGGCAAAGAAGGCGGGGCCCCAGTCCTCCCCGAACGAGGAACAATCCAGCTGACGGCCATCGGCGCAAAGCACGGCAGGCTTCTCATGCCCGGGCGCGCCGAAACGGTAGAGGCGATGGTCCTTCATGGCGTTTGCACTGGGTCAGAACACGAGTTTGCCACCGTCGAGCGGGACGGCCTGGCCAGTCACGAACGCAGCTTCGTCGCTGCACAAGTAGAGCACGAGGTCCGCGACTTCCTGGGGCGTGCCCATGCGCCCGATCGGCTGCCACGATGCGAGTTGCTGGAACATCTCGGCTTGCCGACCGGGGTAGTTCTTCTCCAGGTAGCCGTCGACGAAGGGCGTGTGGATGCGCGCCGGGCAGACGCAGTTGCAACGCACGCCAGCAGCGAGGAAGTCGATCGCGACGGACTTGGTCATGGTGAGCACCGCGCCCTTGGTCATCGAGTAGGCGAAGCGATCCGCCACTCCGATCAAGCTCGCGATGGACGCAAGATTGCAGATCACGCCGCGCCTCTCCTTCAACAAGGGCAGCGCCGCCTGGGTGCACAAGTAGACGCCCTTCACGTTCACCGAGAACATCCGGTCGAAGTCTGTTTCGGCAGTCGTCTCACAGGTGCCGACGTGGCCGATGCCAGCATTGTTGACGAGGATGTCGAGGCCGGCGAAGTGCGCGACCGTCGTCGCGAACGCGGCGCAAACGGACTCGGCTTTGGTCACGTCACAGTGAACCGGGATCGCCGCGGCACCGGCTGCAACGAGGTCTGCGACGGTTGCGATGGCTGCCTGCTCGTCGATATCGAGCACGGCGATGCTCGCGCCCTGCTGCGCAAAGCGTTCGGCGATGGCTCTGCCGATGCCGGATCCGGCGCCGGTGATCGCGGCGACCTTGCCATCGAGGCGGAAAGGCGGCTTGGTCGGGACGCTCATCGAGTCCTCACAGTAGCAAACCGCAAGTCGCCCTTGCAGCAGGCAGATGCCTCTGGGCTCTCGAAGTTCGCCTCGAGGCGGGAAGTCGGCAACTCAGAGGCAAGTTCCGGGCGACCCTTTTCGCGACCGGCGGTCAGAGGTGCGCGCGGATCTTTTCGAGCAGCAGGCCGGAACGACGCCTGTTGTCCTCGGTGTCGAAGGTGCCGACGCGAACGCGGATCTTCGTCACTTCGCCAGGATGCCGCTCCAGGATCACCTTGGCTTCGCCGCCGGTCAGCGTGCACTCCGTGGTTCCCGGCTGCTGCGTGTCATCGACTGCAAAACTCAGCTCGCGCATCGCCTTCTTCGCCGCCGTCGTGGCAGCGGCAAGGTCAGTCTGCACGGTTGTCGAGGCCTCGTTGCCGTTGTAGCTGACCGCGCCGTAGGCAGCCGCGCCTACCGCTGCGATTGCAGCTACGACGCAGGACGGCAGGCAAGAGAACAAGCAGCAAGCGAGCAACGTGAGGAGGCGCATTGCTTCATGGAACCAGACTGCGAAGTCGGGTTCCACTGTGCGTCGCACGGATGCAGCGGACCGAGCGATCGAATGCGCTTTGATGGTGGGCGGCTGAGAGTGTCGTGTGTTCCCTTCGCCGCACCGTGCGCCGCGAGGACACGGCTACATGCGACGGCTGCTGAACAGATAGGTGAATGTCCCTTTGCACACGCGCTCACTTCCCTGCCATACCTCGGATTCCGCAACGGCGATGGTCGATCCCTTGCGCAACAAGGTCGCGACGGCGCGCAATGGCTCGCCCATAGGTCGGCCGGCGCGCAGGAAGTGCAACTGGAAGTCGATGCTCGTCATCCGACGATCCTGGCCCGCGTGCGGCCAGAGCAAGAAGACTGCCGCCGAATCGGCGAGCAAGGCGAGCATGCCGCCATGCACGACGCCCTCGGCTTGCGTGAATTCATCGCGCGCCGGCAACTCCAACTCCGCGCGCGAGTCGGTTCTGGAGACGAGCCGCATGCCGGTCCACTTGGTGATCGGCGAATCATGCAGAGGCTTCAGCGGGTCGTCGGCCATCGCCGCTTCAGCTCTCGTAGGACGACAGCGGCGGGCAGGAACAGATCAGGTTTCGATCCCCGTGCACGTCGTTGATCCTCGCGACGGATGGCCAGTACTTGTGGACCTTGGTCCACGGTGCTGGGAAGGCGGCCCGCTCACGCGAGTAGCTGCGCGTCCATTCCGAAGCAGTGACCGCGGCAGCGGTATGGGGCGCGTTCTTCAGTGGGTTGTCCTGCCGGTCGAACTTGCCTTCCTCGATCTCCCGGATCTCCTGG
>SXPK01000042.1 GCA_005776365.1 Planctomycetia bacterium | reverse complement strand
GACTGCTGCCTGGCGAGCAACTGACCGTTCCTGTCAACTTCGATGCAACAGACTTGGCTCGTTTTCTCGCGAAAGTGGCTCACTGCTACGCGGTGCTGGAGTGCGGGACCGACGCCTGCGTTGAGTACTATCTTCCACGACTGGTTCTGGGCGACGGGCTGGGTGCACTAACGTACGTTGGTGGATGCAGTGAGGCGTTCGCAGGACGTGCCCTGCCAGGGGATGGTCTACATGCTATGCAAGTGCGTGAGACAGGGCAGTTCCTATCAGTCTGCATACAGCTCTTCAGGGATGGCGGTGATCCGCCGCCCATTTATGAGGTAGTTGTAGGATCCCGGTTCAGAGACACCCAACAAGGCCATGCAGCCGGACGGCCCCAAGCGGCCGGCGCCTGATGGCCACAGACGTTGGGCATGCCGTGAGTTGTGATCGGCTCAACCATAATTGTCCCGCTGTATGCCAACTGCTGCGGTTGGCATGTCGTCGTAGCGTTCACGCTCATCGAGGTTCGTGTAGACGGCATCCTGTTGCGTGGCTGGGGATCCACGAGCGTGGTTTCCTTCCGCGAATCGCCGCGGTCCAAACAATCACGTCGCTTCTGATCATGGTGTTCGAGGGCTGGATGGTTCACAGCTCCAAGAGACTGGCCCCAGCCGGCTTCCCCGCCTTGCTCATCCTCGTCGTCGTGGCTGAGTATCGCAATGGACATCCCGAGCAACCGCCTGCAGCCGGCCAAACACCCGCGCCGCCGGTGCAACAAGAACATCGACTTCGCATTCGCTGGCTGAAGCAGAGAGCATCATGGTGGTTGGCGGGCCAGGGGCTGACCTCTGGGACGATGGCATCCTTGCCGCGGTGACGCGCCACTCACCCAACGAGCTGATCGACTGCTTCTTCGGCAGCGCGGTGCCCGGAATGGGCATCGGCATCACCGAGTTCGCCGTGCTCTGCTTGGATGGGGAGGACGCGAATTGGCGGGAGGTTCTCGATGCGACGCGGGGCTCTCTGTCGAAGCACGTCGACTGGCGACTCCACGCAGCGGCGAATGCTGGGCGGGAACACGAGGTTCGCCAAGCGATTCGCCGATGGCTGGCCAATCGACGAGTTCGACAACGACCTCGCCGAAACGCCGCTGCGCAAGGCGGCGCGCATTGGGCATCTCGAAATTGCGCGCATGCTGCTCGCTGCGGGGGCCGACGTGAACCGTCACTGCGAAGAGCGCATCGGGGAAACGCCCCTTGGCCTCGTTGCTGACACGTGTGAGCCGGACTTGGCACGGCTTCTGATGGATGCCGGCGCCGACCCCACCATCCGCGGCTGGATGGGCATCACCGCGCTCGATCGAGCCGCAGACCGCACCGACGAGGCCGGCAAGGAAGTCCTTGCTCTACTGCATGCCTACCAACCGAAACGCCGTGGGCCGTGAGCGTGACGCATCGAATGCCACCTCGCCGCACTTTGGCGCAGTCTTTCGGGCGCGCAGCCGCGATCAGCGCGGCCTCACCGCTTCGACCGACAGCAACTGCGTTCCGGCATTCGTGGTGACCGCGAACGGGAACTTCTGGTTCGACGCCGCGGCGCCGAAGCGACCGTGCTTATCGAGCGCGATAAAGCAGATGTCGAGGGCGTAGCCCTTGGGATCGTTGCGCGCGATGCGGTGCACGACCTCCTCGCACGCTTCCTGCGGCGACAGCCCCGCGCGCATCCGTTCGACGATCAGGAACGTCGCACACCACCGCATCACGTTCTCGCCGATGCCCGTGGCACCCGCAGCGCCCACCTCGTCGTCGACATACAGACCAGCACCGAGGATCGGCGAGTCCCCGACGCGCCCCGGTAACTTGCCGCCGGCCCCGCTAGTCGAGCAACCGCCCGCCAGGTGACCTTCGCCATCGAGGGCGAGCAGCGTGACGGTGTCGTGCCCGCTGCGGTCGGGATTTGGCTCGCGTTGGCGTTGTTGCCAGGCCTGCTTCTTCGCCGGCAGATCGCCGACATCGACGGACGCGACGCCGTGCTCCAACGCAAACCAACGCGCACCTTCGCCGACCAGCATGACGTGGCGGCTGTGCTCCATCACCGCGCGCGCAGCACTGATCGGATGCACGATGCCTTCGAGACCAGCGACACTGCCGGCGCGTTGGCCCGGACCGTCGAGAATGCACGCGTCAAGCTGCGGATAGCCGGCGGCGTTCGGGCGGCCACCGAGACCGACCGAGCCATCGCAACTCTGGCGCTCGACTTCGCGGATGCCGGTCTCGATCGCATCCAGGCGGCTGCCGCCACTCGCGAGCGTGCGATGCGCGAGTTCGGTGGCGATGGCGCCGAACGGCCAGGTTGCGATCGTGATCGGCCCCGACGCTTGGGTTGGGGCGCGGCTACCGGTGCCGGTGCACGCGGCGAGCGCCATCAGGAACACGAAGGCAACGACGAACGGACGACTCAGAACGCGTGGCACCATGCGGCAGCGATGCTACGCGACACCAGACCCGGTGCCGCGACGAGAAACCCTCGCGTCGCAGCACCCGTTCGTGTCCGGTTCGCTGCCGATCGCGGCAGCTCGTCGAACGCTACTGCCAGCCGCCGAGCGTGATGTTCACACCGCGCGTCGTGCGCAGCCCGAGCGCGTTCGCACCCGGATCGAGAACCGCACCCTGCGTCGTCAGCGTGAGGCCGATCGCCGCCGGCACCGCCGGCACGCTCCACGGCAT
>SXPK01000041.1 GCA_005776365.1 Planctomycetia bacterium | reverse complement strand
GGCGCGGGCAAGTCGACCACGGTGCGCTGCGTCACCGGCCTGCAGCGGCCGGATTCAGGCACGATCGAAGTCGACGGCTGCGACGCGCAACGCGAGCCCGAGAGAGCGCGCCGAGTGACAGGCTATGTGCCCGAGTTGCCGCGGCTCCATGACGCGCTGACGCCGCGCGAACAACTCCTGCTCAAAGGCCGACTGTTCGGCATGGCCGACTCCGACATCGAAGAGCGCGCCGGGCGAATGTTGCGCGGCTTCGGCATTGACGCGCGAATCGACGACCCGATGGCACAGTTCAGCAAGGGCATGCAGCAAAAGGTCTCGCTCGCCTCTGCCCTGCTCACGTCACCCAAACTGCTCGTGCTCGACGAACCGCTGTCGGGGCTGGATGTCGAAACGACGTTCACGGTGAAAGAAGTGATGCGCACGTTCGCGCAACGAGGCGGCGCAGTCCTCTACTGCAGCCACATCCTCGACGTCGTGCAGACCGTCGCGCATCGGGTTGCCGTCCTCGGCAATGGCAGGTTGCTCGGCTGCGGCACCGTCGACCAGTTGCGCGAACAGGTCGGATCGGGCGCCGACGCGGATCTCGGCAGCGTGTACCGACAGTTGACGCAGGCCAGCGATCCCACGCTCGCTGCACGCGAGATCCTCGGCTGACCGCACTGCGCTGTCAGCGCAGCACGACCTTGACCGGCTCTGTGGAGTAAGTGGCTGCCACGATTTCGCTGCGCTTGTTGGGAGCGAAAATCGTGAGACTGATCTTTGGCTGACTCCGCTCCTGGTCTTGAGCATCCTCGGCCTCGAGCGCATCGCGAAACACAGGCAGGCGCACCTCGAGCAGACCGTCGGCGGCGCTGCGCTGACTGCCGCCCAACGACGGCACGACGCGCATCGTCCACTGCGACAGCAGTTCATCGCCCGAAGAGGACTGCCATCCCTTCGAGCTGCCTTGGCGAATGACAGCGCTCGCGCCGGCGATTGGCGCGCCTGCACGATCCTGCACGAGGACACGCATCATCGGGAACGACTGCATCCGCATCTCCGCCTCCGAAGTCGTTCCCGGCTCCAATTCGCACGCGACGCGACCATAGGCCCGCTCCGAAACCGCAACGAGAATCCACGAACCACTGCCCAGCCTGACGCGCAGCCGACCGCCGGCATCGGTCACCAATCGGACCGCGTCCCACGGACCGCGCGCCCGAGGGTCGTGCGCCGAATGGTTGCGGACCGCATACACGCATTGCCCCACCGCTGGCCCCGCCTCTGAATCGAAGACCACGAGCGATGCGTCCCCCAGTGCGGCCAGGTCCTGCAGCAACTCGTCGGTTCTTGCGGCGCCTTCGCGACGACGCAGGAGAATCGGCGGCTCGTGCCAGGACGGTTGCACGAGCCACTGATGCTCATGCATCTCCGCTGGCAGGCCCTCGATCGCAAAGGCCCCGCCATCGAGCAGCAGTGACGCGGCGACCCGCGGGTCGTGCAAGTAGGCGCCATCACCGACACGCAGCATGCCGACATGTCGCAACTGCAAACGCGCGTTGTCGTGCGCGCCGCGGAGGCCGCTGTCAACGACGCCTACAACCGCCTTCGCCTCGCGCATCGCAAACCGCAGCACGCCGTCCGCCGGCGGCTCGCTCTTCTCGCCATTCTGGAACACGTCATTGCCGCGCACGCCGCAGAACTGGTCGGCGTAGCCGAGCGCTGTGGCTACGAACATCCGCGCCGGCGCCGCCGGAAGCGCGAACAGCTTGCCCGAGAAGGGCAACCGCATGCTTGCGCGACCGTTCTCGTCGGTTCGCGCGACCAGGCGCATCGGCACCACGCGCGTCGTCTCGATGCCGTCGATGCCGGAGTCGTAGCGACCGTCGACACGGAGATGGACCATCGCGCCGAGGATCGGCGCGCCCATCTCATCCGTGACCATGCATGCGAAGTCACTTGGCGGCGGGACGGCGAAATCCACGGCGTCGCGGACCGACTGCGCGCTGGACCACACCATCATGCTGTCTTGACCGACGGCTTCGACGCGACCGAGCGGCATCGATGGCCATGAGAAGAACCCATCGGCATCCCTCACCATCTCGATGGCAAACGGCATGCTGATCTGCGGCCCTGACTCCGAGCACTGCGGCCGCGCAAGCACGCGCAACGCATCCCCTTGCTGCCATGCTTCTAGCCCGCGCACATCGACCGTTCGCGAAGCGATGCGTTCGCGGCAAGTGAAATCGACCGTGGCGCCTGCTCCGAACCAGCCGCGGACGCTCGAGCCTTCGCGGTGGCCCTCTTTCCAAGCGCCCGTGACGAAGCCGAAGTAAGGCATGCCCGCGATCACGTCGGCGCGATACCGGCCACCGTCCTTCGTCTGCGTGATGACGACGTCGGCGTCTTTGTCCGACATTGCGCCGGTGTGGTGGCCAACCCAAACCACGGTCGCGTCGGCGATCGGCCCTTTCGCGCCTTCGACGCGACCGAAGATAGGTCGCCGCATCGGCCCCTTCGCATGAGGTTGCTGTGCGATGGCTTCTGGCGAAAGTGCGAGAAGCACACCCGCCACGATGGCGGCAGCGACGACGTGGCGGCGGCTCGTCAGCGGCATTTCAGAACGCTACCCGCCACCGCAGCAGCCGGCGAAGAGCGGCTGCGGCTCAAGGGAATCGGGCCATGCGTCGATCTACCCGCCATGCGGCGCGCAACTTCCATTGCCATCGGTTTCGTGGCCTTGCTGCCGTCCTGCGGCAAACCCGCCACCTCCGGCCATGCACTCGCCGCGTTCGAAGCGTTCCAGTGCGCGCTGTTCGCCGCTGACACGACTGCTCTGCGCGCAGCCGTCACCGAAGAGTCCGCGCCGGCGGTCGTGGACCTGCCTTTCGACACCATTCGTGCGCAGCAGCAACTCGAGATCGTGGACGTCATCGACTTGCGCGGCCGCTGGTTGATTCGAGCCACCGACCCGAACCGCGACGGTGCGCCTGCTGACTACCTGGTGACGCGAGAACGCGGACGCTTCGTCGTCGACCTGATCGCAACGGCGCAATTGCACGCAACCGAAACAGCCGGCCAAAATGGCCCACGCACCTTCACGCCACGCGAGTTGACGCCCGCTGACCACGACGAGCTCCGTCGTCGCGAGTTTGCAACGCCGCCGTCCGCTCCGCCCCGCTGACAGCAATGGCGGCTGGAGAATGGCACGATTGCCCGGCCTGATGCCTCGGCCAACTTCGTAGCCGCGATCCACGCAGGCGCCTAGGCTGTTGCGATCCGTGAGGACTCACGGCAACTCGCTCCCGCCCGCAAGGACTCCCATGCGCAATGCCATAGCACGTTCGACCTTCTTCCTAGCGATCGGCGCGAGCACGCTGACGGCACAGGGATTCGACCTCGGCCAGCAAGGCGGGGCGTTGCCCGGCTCAGTCACCTGGTCGATGTCGAGCGGCACTGCCAACGCTGCCTACATCCTGCTGATCTCCTTGCGCGAACAGTCGACGCCGATCCCGACGCTCGGCATCACGCTCGATCTTGCTCCTGACTTCGTCGATTTCAGCCTGACGGTCCCAGGCATGACCGGCCTGCTGAACGCGAGCGGCGCTGCATCGGTGACGCTGCCGCTGCCCAATGATCCGGGTCTTGCGGGGATCCCATTCGCGTTGCAGAGCGTGGGCCAGTCAGGCCCGGTGTTCTTCACGTCGAACCTCGTGCGGCAGACGCTGCAAGTAGCCGGCTCGTTCGCGTCGCCGCTCAACCAGCCGCCAGTGCCGATCATCGGCGGCGCGGTGTTCTACGAGCCTGCTGGCGAGATGCTGTTCGTCGGCGGCTCCGGCCCGGCGGCGCTTCGCTACGCATCGCGAATGGAGACATGGCAGGTCGGAGGCGCGTCGTTCGGCGCCGGCCTCTTCTCACAGACCACGGCTCTCGCGGACGGCCGCATCCTGTTCACGGGTGGCCTCGACCTGACGACCGGCCAACCGACGACGGCCGCCGCCATCTACGACCCGGTGACACAGGCGACGACCACGCTGGCCATGGCGCAGGCTCGCGCGGGCCATGGCGCATCGCTGATGGGCAACGGCCGCGTCCTCATCACCGGCGGCTCGAATGCATTCACACTGACCAACCCATTGGGCCTGTTCACCGGCCTGCAAGTCTCGACCGAACTGTTCGACCCGGTGACGAACACGTTTCTCGCGGGTCCGAACATGCTCGAAGCGCGCGCATTCCACACGTCGACTTCGACGACGAACGGTCAGGTGCTGATCGCGGGCGGGATCACGCTGCTTCCATTCGTGAACCTGCCGACTGTCTCGGCGACGGCGTATCGGTTCAACCCGACCACGAACAGCTTCGGCATCCCCGCGGCCTTCAGTGGCGCGCGCTTCTTGCACACTGCCGTGCAGCAACCCAACAACAAGGTGCTGCTGGTGGGCGGCGCGACGCTCGACTTCTCGACGTTCCTGACCACAGGCCAGATCCAGGACATCATCGTCGGCACGCGCACCGATTGTCAGCTCTACACGCCCAGCCTGTTCGGCTTCGGCACGTTCGCAACCGTAAACGGCATGTCGGAAGGCCGCGCCGGCGCGGCAGTCGCCGCGCTCCCCAATGGCGGCGCGCTGATCGCAGGCGGCGTACAGATCGCGTTTGACGTCGCGAACAACGTGTTTGCTTTCAACCCAGTCAGCAGCGCGGATCGCTTCTTCACCAACAACACGATCACCGCGACCGGCACGATGGCCAATGCGCGCGCGTTTCCGGCTGCTTTCAACCTGCCCGACGGCACGGTGATGGTCTCTGGCGGCGGCCCCGCCGGCGTCGAGATCTACCAACCGAACTGAACAGGGTTCCGACTCCGCACGCGCCAATCCGGGTGCGGACTGAGCGCAGGCCCTGCGCGCAGGCCCTGCGCGCAGTTCTCGAACCACCGCAGCGGATGCGCGCGAGCAGCCTTCGCGCGACGACAGCGACGCAGCAGTGCTGGTTTTCACCATTTGGCCGGCACCGAAGCCGGGTGACGACGGCGGAAAGAAGCAGCGAGTTCGCTGCAACATTCGCGAGTTCCGCGGTGACATCGCGGCGCGGCCATCGGACTCCGAGACCGAACGCAGTTGCTGGCACTTTGTGATTTCACTTCTATCGTCTGCTCCCTTCCCCTCGCATCCGCGCCCATGACCGCAGTGCTCAAGACCTTGATCCTCGGCTCCGGCCCAGCTGGCTACACCGCCTCCATCTACGCGGCACGCGCCAACCTCGAGC
>SXPK01000040.1 GCA_005776365.1 Planctomycetia bacterium | reverse complement strand
TCACCATCGACGACGTGCGTGGCGCAGAAGTCTCGTTGCGAGTCTGCGGCGAGGAGGGGTTCGAGTTGAACGGCATCAGCTCGATGGAGCGGATCAGTCGCGACCCGGCGGCTCTCGCGCTCGCGGCTGCCGGATCGCTGCACCAGTATCCGGATGGATTCTGCCTCTATCTCGGAACGATGTTCGCGCCGACCAAGGACCGCGACGGTCGTGGCAAGGGCTTTACGCACCGCGCCGGCGACGTGGTCGAGGTTGCGTCGCCGAAGCTCGGCGCCTTGGTGAATGTCGTGCAGCCGACTTCGGGTTGTGCGCCGTGGACCTTTGGCGCTGGCGCGCTCATGCGCAACCTCGCGGCTCGAGACCTGTTCGATCGTTGATTCGATTCGCCCTCGGGCACAAGCAGCCATGCGGTGCATGCAAGACCACTTGCATGGCAAAGGGAGTGCTGACCTGCGCGGTGGACGCAGCCCCTTCTGTGCGCGGGCGTTCCTGCTTAGCCTGCGTCGGACCCGCATGGACGCGACGCCCTTCGACCGCGAGGCCAGCTACTGGCTGCAGAAGCAAGGATTGCCAGAGCGACTTGCGGTCGCGGTCGCGCCGTGGCTCGATCGCGGGCTGGCGGCGCTCGACCTCGGCTGCGGCGGCGGGCGGATCGCGGTTGCGTTGCAGCCGCATATGGCGCGCGTCGTCGGCGTCGATGCGGCCGAGGAACTCATCCAGCAGGCGATCGTCGCGCATCCCTTGGTGCGTTTTGTGCGTGGCGATTGCGTTGTCGACGCGACCTGGCGCGCGCTAGGCGGGCCCTTCGACCTCGTGGTCTCCAACTGCTCCATCCGCCGCGATTACACCAGAGACCTCGAGCGCCTCGCTGCGTTGTGTCGCAGCCATCTCGTCGCCGGCGGCGGCATCGCCTTGCGCATCCAGGCCGAGGACGACCTCGCTTCCTTGCTGCCGCTGTCGACGCGAAAGGCGCTGCTGTATTCCGAGCAGGAAGTCACAAATGCGTTCGCTGCGTTCGCCGACCTTCGCATCGAGAAGGAGACGTATCGGCAGCGATTCTCCGATGCCGATTACTTGCGCACCTTGCTGTCGCGCATCGGCATCCCCGCGGCGAAGTTGACGGTGCGGGGTCGCGGCGCGGTAGTCGGCGTTCGCGCCTACTATGTGGTCACCGGTCGCGCGGGGTGACGGGACAATCTGAAGTAGAGGCGGAAGAACTTCCGGCAAGCGACGGTCCGAGTCAGCAGTTGGAGCCTGCCAGCATGAACATGAACCGAAACGCACTTCTCTCTGGTCCGTTCCTCCTCTTCGTTGCTTGCAACTCGGTCTCGGCCGGCACTTCGCAGCACGATCCACAACAGCCCGTCGCCGCGCCTGTTAGCCAAGCGCCTGCCAACGGCAAGCGCCGTCTCGAAGCAGGGGAGCACTCGGTGCGCAGCCTCGTCGACATCGCCGCGCAGCTGACGGGTCGCAACTGGATCGTGCATCCAGGCGAGCTAGAAGGCGCCCCGGCGATCTTGTTGCAGAACGCAGTCGAGATCGCCGACAAGAACGCCGAAGCCTTCGTCGCGGAGTTGCTGTGGTTGCGCGGCTTCGTCGTCGTCAGCCGCGAGGCTGCGGGGGACGCGCGCGAAGTCATCAGCCTGCAAGGTCCACGTCGCTCCGCGGTCTTCGCGGAGGCGCCGGTGCGCACGCTGGAAGAGGTGATGGCGAAACCGGGCGCCAGGCTGCCGATCCGGGTCAGCATGCACCTTGCCCACATCAACGGGACCGTCGCCAATAACTCACTGCGTCCGTTCTTCGCGAGCGCCGGAGCCAGTCCCACTTCGCTGACCTTCGGTTCTGCGGGCAACCACTCCATGCTGGTGATCTGTGGGATCCAGAGCGAAGTGGCCCAGGCCATCTCGCTCATTCGCTCGGTCGACGTGGCGGACGAGAGTCAGACCAAGCAACAAGTGGACCTGCAACAAGAGGTCGAAACGCTGCGCGCCCGTGTGCAGCAGCTCGAGCAACAGCTGGCGGCCAAGAAGGGCTGAGGCACGCGTTCGCGGCGCGACCGCGGCGACTGCACGACTCAGTCGCCGCGAAATGCGCGGGCCTCGAGCATCGCGGCTTGCTCGCTGCGATCCAGTTGCTCGGCCAAGAACGGATACAGCGCGTTGCGTTCTCGCAGGTCGTGGTGGAGCACGAGGTTCTTGTGCATCGCCTCGCGATCGAGCAACTCGAGCAGCATCCGGTCGTCCGGCCGCTCGAGCAGAGCTGCGACGCGCGTCAGGAACTCGTCGACGAACCCGCGCATCTTGTCGTGCTCCCCAAGGAATAAGCGGGTCGGCGCGTCGCTCGAGTCGCCGCCAAGCTCGCGGTAACGCGGGAGCACGAGTCGTTCTTCGTCTTGTGCGTGCGCGAACAGTCGTTCGCGGTAGCGAGCCAGTTCGATCTCAGCGCGCGCGTAGTCGCGGTCGAGCAGCGCCGTCTGGTGCGCGAAGAAGATCCGCGACAACCCATCGTGCAGGCCCATCATCGCATCGCGCAGGTCTTGGTCGCGCATGCTGACAACGATGACGCGCCGCGGCGATTGCGCAACAAGCACCAGGGCCCGTGTCGCCGCCGCCGAAGCGGGTCTCAGCCTTTGAGGAACAGCATGTAGTCCTCGGCCCCGCGTTCGATCAGCAAGCGTTCGCGCGTGATGGCCTCGACCTCGCCGTCGAATCCAATGTGCGCAAGGCGTGGGAAGCGGGCTTCGATCTGGCCGAGCAGGCGTTCCGCGCCTTGGCGTTTGGCGTTCCATTCCATCACGACGATGGCGTGCGGGTTCTTGTCGAGCAGGCCCTGCATTCCGCGCCAGACCAGTTCTTCTGCTCCTTCGACGTCGATCTTGATGAAGTCGACGCGGGGCAAGTTGGCGCACGCGCTGTCGAGGCGCACCGTGCGCACCTGCGTGGCGCCGGGCTTCGCCGAGGCGACGATCGTGCCGTTCATCGGGGAGCTGAAGTCGAAGGTCAGCGGCACGATGGCGCCATCGACGTCGCTCGCGGCGAGTCCGCTGATGCACGTGCGGTCGCGGAAGCCGCTCGAACTGATCGAAGACGAGCACAGTTCGCGCAGGCGCGGGTTGGGTTCGAAGGCGATCACGCCGCCGGTGGGGCCAACGAGGTCGGCCATCAGCATCGTGAAGTAGCCGAGGTTGGCGCCGACGTCGACGCAGACCATTCCGGGTTGCAGGCGCTGCGCGATCGCCATGGTGATCCACGGCTCCCAGAAGCCGTTCATCATCAGGTGCGGTGCGAGGTGTCGATCGCGCGTGTCCACGTAGCACAAGTATTTGCCGAGCACGCGGCACAGCGACGTGTGGTCGCCAAGGTAGGTCGACTGGCATGCAGCGCGAGCCCGTTGCTCGAGGTCGGCACGCATGCGCAATGAAGGGCGTTGAGAAACAGGCGGCGGCGGCAGGATGTCGGGCATCGAAAACCTCGGTGGATCGCCCCTTGCTATCGGCGGTTTCGGGTGCGCGGCTGGAACCTGGGCCCTTGGTTTCAGGTGCGGTGCGCCTTCAGCCAAGGGTCCCACTGTCTGCCGTGTGCCGAGGAGCAATGGCGAAAGTCCCCGTCGGCGGCTTGCTGCTAGAGGCAGCGGCATGCCGCCGTCGCCGAGCAGGCCGCCAGCCGGCGCGATGGGCTGTGCCTCAATGGCGATGCTCGGCAAGACGCCGCCCGGCGCGACGCAAGAGCTGCGCGTCGCTGTCCGGGCGGAGTGATTGGCAGGCGAGCGGTCCTGCTTGCCTCTGCGTGTCAGTTCCGAGGCTGGGCCAACTTGACCCCTTGGCCCTTCACGTGGGCCGTCGAGCAGCTGTAGATGCCGAGGATATCGAGGGTCGTGACCTTCGACTTTGGCGCAATGAGCAAGTCGACATCGTCGCGCTCAAAGATCGCGCTGCCGACGGCTGCTTCCTTTGCGAGGTCTTCGCTGGTCGGCACCTTGAAGAGCCCAAGGGAAAAGAACGAGCGGATGCCAGGACTGATGGTGGTGGCAGTCGCTTCTCCGCTCACGGGTCCGACGATGCTGTAGTTGGCATCAGGAAGTCCCATGAACTTGGGGCCGCCGAGGATCGCGTCGGTGGACGTTGAAGTGCAGGCGCCAAGAAAGACGAGGCCTGCAACCAAGGAGAGTCGTGTGGTCATGGTTTGTGACGAGTTTGGACTTACGGCTGTTCAGAATCGCCAAGCTGCTGCAGGAGTCGCGCCGTGAAGACTCTGCAGTTGTTCAGCAGGCTGTATGCATGTGTGCTTTCGATGACGAAGGTGGGAGGGGCGCCTTGGTGCTCCTCGACCCGTCCGTCGCGCCGAACCCATCCCCAGAGTTCGTCCGACAGACGCGCGAAGTCTTCGCGTCGAGCCAGGATCTTTCGGGGCATGCGTTCTCGTGTGGCGTCGTCGATGCACTCGTGAACGCGCAGGACAATCACGCCTTCGTTCTGCCCGACGATCAGCTCCCAAATCCGACCTGCGCTCAAGGTGCCTTCGCGCATCCAGCGTCGGTCGCTGAATCCATACTCCACGAAGGACCCCGCGGCGGTTCCAGCGGGCTTGAAGGGGGCGTCCTCGGCGGGCATCACGATGCCGTTGTGGTTGCCGTCGTCCACGACCCAGATTGGCACTGGCGAAGTGGGCCTTGCCGCTGGGGCCACGCATGCCGACGCGAGCCAGGAGGCCCAAAGGAGCCATGCAAGGCGGTTGACGAGGGCGGTCTTGGGCCGATCCATCACGGGTTGCGTCATTGCGCGAGCCACCGAATGCGCAGCTCGCCGACTTGTGACGGATGAATCCGGAATTCGACCCGACTCCCGCCGATGCCCTGCAGCCAAGCTCGACCTCTGCTACCTTGCGCTGCCCTTCCAGGAGTTCGTCGCTTGCGCACCGCAACTTTCGTCGCCCTTCTTGCCCTCGTCGCTGCCGTCCCTGCCCAGGGTCCGGCCATCGGCGACAAAGTCGCGGACGTCACCTTCCCGACGCTGCGCAACGGCGATGGGCGGCAGCGACTCGCCGAGTTCTATGGCCAGCCTATCGTGCTCGACCAATGGGGCATCCATTGAGGCCCGTGCATCGGCGGCTCCGTGCCGAGCGCCATTCGAACTGACCGCGAGCTGAGCAGCCTGGGACTCGTCACGATCCTCGTCGAGTCGCAGGGCAACGACGATTCCAAGCTCGACGCATTCTTGTGGAAGACGTTTCCTGACAACGGCTGGTTTGTCTGCACGGGCACGGGCCTGCCGATTCCGCCGTCGCGCGGCATTCCGCACGGCGCGCTGATCGGAGTCGATGGCACGATCCTCTGGGCTGGCAACCCAAATGCTGGCAAGAAGCAGATCGAGACGCTCGTCGAGCAAGAACTCGAGAAGCTCAAGACGGGTTGGGGTGCGACGCCGGACGCGCGCAAGGTCCGCGCGCTGCTGTTTGGCAAGGGCGACTACGCTGGCGCGATGGCGATCGCTGTTGCCATCAACGACGAGGCAGAGCGAAAGCTGCTGACGAAGGAGATCGAGGACCGTCGCGCCGGCGCGACTGGTGCGATCGCCGAACTGAAGCGCCAAGGTCGCTACATCGACGCGCAAGAGCGGGCGCGACAGCTCGCGCGCGCGGTCGGCGATCGAGCCGAGTGGGTCGAAGCCGCGAAGTTGGAGGTCGATGCGTTTGCGACGCCGCAAGCCAAGGAACTGCTCGCACTCGACAAGAAGCTCGAAAAAGTCGAGAGCCAACTTCGCGAGCGCAAGGACGAGACGGCGCAGAAGACGCTGGTGTCGATGCTGAAGAACGCGCCCGAGTCGCCCGTCTCTGCGCGGGCCAAGACCTTGCTCGCAGCGCTGCAGGCAAAGGTCGAGTGAGGCAGACTCTGCGCGCCGACCGTGGGCGCGCATCAAAGCTCGTGCCTGACGTGGACTGACCGGGCCCGGCTGCAGCCTTCTCCGACTCGCCAGTGGCTCGCAAGTCCCTGGGCATCGCTCGGTCCCACCCATGCGTTGGTGGACTTGTGCGCGGGTTCGCTGCCTGTGCTCTCCCAGCGCTGCATCGGAAGCGCCCATCGCATGGGCGCTGTTGGTTGATGTGACGCTCGCGACTCTCGACAGCGCTCGGCGTTGTGACCCTGCGGCCGCGCGGACCACCGCTCGGGGTATCATTCTGGGACGTTGTCCTCGTGCGCTCTTCGGCAGGTATCGCGAAGGGCAAGCGCGGGTGGCTGGTCCGTCGTCAGCCAAAGAACCTCCTATGCGATCCGCAAACCGAGTTATGGCCAGTTGTCATGCCCGCCTCAGAAGGCCGTGCTCGCGCCCAACGCGAAACGGAGGCCCGGCGTGAGCCTTACTCCTGAACAAGGACGCGCGTGGACACTGGGGATCGTGCTGATCGCGGGTCTCTGGGTGAGCGTCGGGATGGGCGATCGCACGGATGACGTGCTGGCTCCAGACGGCCTTGCCGACACCGATCTGCAGGTCGAGACGGTCCGTGTCGAGCGAACTGAGTTCGTTGCAGTGGAACAGTCCACTCGCGTAGTGCAGCCAGCGGGCGAACTCACGCACGCCGATGTGCGAGCGTTCTGGGGCCGTGACGCAGCGAATCCGCGTGCCCGCGAGGCCGCAGATCCCCGCAAGCGGGGTTCCTCGCAGAAGCCTGCGATGCGGGGCGAGGACGATCGTTGGGTCAGGGGCGATTCACTGCGCCGGCGGCGGTCCTGAACCACGCTGCCTTGGCCTGGTCCGTTGCTTGCGCAGGACCGGGCTGGTTTTCACCTCGACTGCGCACCGTGCCGCATCTTTGATCTGAAGACACTCTAGGAGTCGGTTCACAGTGCCAATGGCTGTGGTCGGCCAAGCTGTCCGATGGACGCGTCGCGGGATCGAAGTGGAATCTACGGATTCTGCCGGGAACTCGATTCGTGCCATCGGCCTTCGATGGTCGCCTGCAGGTGAAGGCAACTGCGGAAGCAGGTCCCTGGGTGCCGGTTCCTTTCATTGCGCCCACGATCCCGGAGATGATTCCGATGCGAAGCCAATTGCTAGCGTTGTCCTTGCTGCTGTCCTCCGCCGTCGCGCAGACGACGGTCTTCACGTCCAACTTCGACAGCGTGGTGCCAATCGAGATCACGCCCGGCACTGCGGCGATTGCTGCGGTGGAGGGTTTCGCCGGACTAGGTCCCGCAAGCGCCCCCTTCGGTGGATCGTTCTTGCGCAGCGAGACCGGCAATGTCGTCACGTTGCAACTGGCCGGTCTGCCTGCGCACAACTCGATCCGGCTCGATTTCTTGTTCGCTGCAATCGACTCGCTGGACGGCCAGGGTTCATTCCCATCCGGCGATTTCTTCCGTATCGGGATCGACGGAGGAACGGTGTTTCGCGAGTCGTTTGCAAATGCGATGGCGTCGCAGATCCAGACCTATGTGCCTCCCGTTGGCGTCGAACTCGCGCGCTTCTTGGACCTTGGCTTCGGCGGCCCAGGATCTTTCTACACCGACAGCGCCTACTGGTTTGGTGGCGACCCTCAGTTCGCAAACATCGGCCACACGGCATCGACGCTGACGATCGAGTTCGTGATCGAAGGTCCAGGAATCCAGCCGTTGTCCGACGAGTCGTGGGCCATGGACAACCTGAAGGTCACAGTCGACACGACGACGTTTCCGGGTAGCGCGGTCCCGTATGGACAGGGCTGCGGTCCCGTGCTGACGGCGACGGCGCCGCCGCGCATCGGCTTGCCGCTCCCGTTGCTCACCACGCAGCTCGACGGCGGAACGGTGTTGGCCGCCTGTGTCGTCGGCGCTTCAGATGCTGTCTACCAGGGCATCTTCCTGCCGCGCGCGCTCGATCCCTTCGGCATGCCGGGCTGCTTTCAGTTGCATGACATCGCGCTTGGCACGATCTCGATGCAGTTGTTCGGAACGGCTTCCTCGGCGACGCCGATCGTGCCGCAGGACAACGTGCTGCTCGGCGCAGTGATGTACATGCAGGTGTGGGACGCGGCTCTTGGCGTCAACCCGCTCGGATTCCTCGCGTCAAACGGGCTGCGCGTCACGTTCGGCAACTGAGTCTGTTCATCCCTTGCTTGTGCACGGGTGCGGCGCAAACGCTGGCAGTCAGGACGCCGTGACCGCGATCGTTGCCCAGCGCTGGTCTTGGATCGATGATGGTCGCGTCATGATCGAAAGCACAGCGCTCGCTTGCGTCGTGGTTGCGTTTGCCAACTGCCTGATGGGCCTGCGACACATGGCGGCGGCCGACCGGCTGGAACAGAAGTTCCTCCATCTGCGGCGGATGTTGATCGGGCAGGCAATCCTGCTGGCGGGCTACGTCGTGACCGCGTTCTTGTGGTTGCGCAGCGAGCAGATGACATCGCTCCGGCTTCGCGCGCTGGAGGCATCTACGTCCCCATTCCAGTCCGACTTGGTCCGGGCCCTTGGTGGCGCCGTCATGCTGTCCGCCGGACTGGCAGCGATGGTCGGGATCCTGATCCTGCCTTGCCTTCATGTCGCGCGCGCGATGCATGGGTTCGTGTTGGAGTCCACGCAACGGCGCATTGCCGAAGAGCAAGTGGCAGCTCTCGGCGGCGGTCGCAAGCTGTGACGCCGCGCGTCAATCCTTGCCGCTGCTCGATTCGCCATCGGCAGGCTTCGCTTTGGTTCGTCCGCCGGCTTCTTTCTTCGGTTCGTCCGCCGTCGCCTTCTCGCCAGCGTCATCGAAGAAGTCGAATACGCGCCCGACCATCTCCTCGTTCTGCGTGATGACGCGGACGTGGTCGCCGCCGGCGATCTCTTCGTAGGTGAGTGGCACTTCGAGTCGCTTCATCTCTTCCACCCATTTGCGCACCGTGGCGACCGGCACCAGGCGGTCCTTGTCGCCCATGACGACGTAGACCGGCGTCTTGCCGAGTTGCTGCAACAGGTCCATCGGGCCGCCAAGCGCCGGCGCGAGTGGGGCGAGTCCGGCCCACATGCCCTTGCGAGTCGCTCCCAGATACACCGCGCCGGCGCCGCCCATCGAGTGGCCCATCAAGAACCGTCGCTTTGCGTCGATGCGCAGCTCCTTCTCGACGATGGCAAGAACGTGGAAGACGTCCCTCTCGCTCAAGTCGCCGAGGTTGTCGGGGTCCTTGGCGTTGCCGAAGAAGGCGCCTTCCTTCCCTTTGCCGCGGCTTCCGTACCAGCCGCGCTCGTTGTAGCCATAAGGCGCCACGACGACGTAGCCGCGCTGCTCGGCCTGCTCGACGATGCCGTCGTAGCCGATCACCTGCTTCGGATTGCTGCCGAGTCCGTGCAGCAGGACGACGAGCGGAGCCGGCGTCTTTGCATCGTTGCCGGTTGGCACATAGAGCGCGAAGTCGATGTCGCGCTTCGCTTCTTCCATGTGGTAGCTGCGGATGACGACTTCGCCCTGCGCGATGTCCTTGGTTGCGGCAGCTTCTGGTGCGACGAGGTCCTTTGCCTTCGCCTGCGCGCAGAGCGGCACCGCGGTCGCGACGAACAGAAGAGCGAGCAGGAGCGCGTAAGACGTCGAGGAAGTGCGATGCAGCTGCATGGGCTGCGATGCTCCCAGAGTTTGACCCGGCTTGCACGGGCCCTGGTGACAAGCGACGCTGCGACGGGGATGTTTGGCCCGCTATCGTGCGCCTTCCATGCGTTCCACCCGGCGTTCCTTCCTTTGCGCCTGCTCGATTGCCTCTGCGGCAGCAGCGCTTCCCCGCTTTGGTACCGTCGGCAACGCCGCCGACTTGAAGTGGGTCGACGTCGCCGACTTCCCGGTCGCCGGCCGGGCCTTCGCAGACCGCAAGGCGCCGTTCGACCGTTTGCCGCTTCGTGCCGAAGGGATCGTGCGCAAGGAAGTGTGGGACCTTTCACGTGACAGCGCGGGAATGTGCGTGCGCTTCATGACCGCGAGTCCCGCCATCCATGTCCGCTACCGCCTCTCGTCGAAGTCGCTGGCGCTGCCGCACATGCCGGCGACGGGCGTGAGCGGCGTCGATCTCTACGGACTCGATGGCGCGGTCTGGCGTTGGTTGATGGTGACTCGGCCGACGTCGCAGGACGTCGAGGCCAAGTTGATCGACGCAGCGCCGGTGGTGGGACAACCCTTGCCCTACCAGTTGTGGCTGCCGCTCTACAACGGTGTCGACTCGATGCAACTCGGTGTGCTCGAAGGCAGCGACGTCGTGTCGTTGCCAGGGCCCGGCAAGGACAGCAAACCCATCGTCTGCTACGGCACTTCGATCATGCACGGCGCCTGCGCTTCGCGCCCGGGCATGGCGTGGCCTGCAATCGTGTCGCGGGCGCTCGATCGCGAAGTGTTCAACTTCGGATTCTCCGGCAACGGTCGCATGGAACAGGAAGTCGCGCAGTATCTGTGCGAGGTCGACGCCGCAGCCTTCGTCGTCGATTGTCTGCCCAACATGACCGCAGAACTCGTCGCAGAACGAACCGAACTGCTCGTGCAACAACTTCGCGCCGCTCGCAAGGACGCGCCGATCCTGCTCATCGAGGACCGCACGTTTGCGAGCGCGTGGTTTTCGGCGGAACGCCGCGAGCAGCACGAGCGCCGCCGGCGGGCGTTGCGCGACGCCTTCGCTCGGCTGCAACGGGACGGGGTCACAGGAGTTCACTTGCTCGCGGGCCATGGATTGCTCGGCGACGACGACGAAGGCACCACGGATGGCTCGCACCCCAATGACCTCGGGATGATGCGGCAGGCCGACAAGGTCCTTGGTGCGTTGCGCCCGCTGTTGGCGCCTCGGTGACGTCGCAGAGCCTTGAGCAGACGTCGATCCCGACTATCGTCGCGACGACAGCATGACCTCCGCCAACGCTCGCATCGACCTGCACGGCTACGACAGCAATCGCGCCAAGATCGCGATCCTCGCGCTGATCGACACGGCGCAGGCGACCGGCACGATGCGCATCGAGATCGTGCACGGCCGCGGCACAGGCGTGCTCGCGCAACTCGTGCGCGACGTGCTGCGGCAGAGTCCGAAGGTCTCCGACATTGGCGCGCTGGAGCAGGGCGCTGGCATCTGGGCCCGCCTGCGCAAACTCAGCGAGATGCCGGCGTCGCCGCGCCCGCAGGCCGCTGGCAGCGATGCGGGACCGACGCGCGCACAACTCGCGCGCGACTTGCTGAAGCAGTCGAAGCGACTTGATGTGCCGGGGTCGTGACCGTCGCTTCGGTCCGAGGAGATGGCGGTCGTCGCGCCGAGTTCTTGCAGCGTGACGCCTGGTTTCGTCCCTTGCTGTGCATCCTCACGCTGCCGCCTGTGGCATACGCAGCCTGGACCGGGAGGTGCGTGCTCGGGCTCGGCGGCTATGCAGTGGGCGAAGCGGGGTTGCTGATCGCGCTTTACGCGTTACTGAGCATGGCGGCATTTCCCGTCGGCTTCGTGCTCGTGCTGTTCTTCAAGACGCACGTCGATGGCATGCGCGTGGTGATCTTGGGCTGCTGGTCGATGCTCGCGTGCGTGCTCGCGGTTGCTGGCGGCGACTTGTTGCGGATGCAGGCATTCGCAAGCGCAGCCGAATGCGCGGTCCCGCTGGTGCGCGCAATCGAGCGCCACGAACGCGAACGCGGCTCGCCACCAGAATCCCTGGCGGCCTTGGTCCCCGGCTTCCTCGACGCGATTCCAACTCGCTTCCACTCGCTCACGATCGAGACGGATTCCGAGGCCACGCTCGGCCGCCGCTGGATGCTGGTGCTCTCTTGCGCGTCGGGTCGGTTCAACCGGGACTCGTTCCGCTACCTGAGTGACCAGCAGTATCCCGAGCGCGCGTGGGGCGGTCGGCTGCAGCGCATCGGCGCGTGGGTCTACGTCCACGATTGAGCTGCATGACCGGGCCATGAGGGTGTGCGCCGCAGGCTGCGCATGCAGGAACGCGCCGATGAGAATGGAGACCACGATCCGGGAATGGCGGCAAGGCGCGCATCGCTGCATCATGCCGCGCCGCAACGTCGCCCTGATGGAACCCAACGAGCAAGCACGAGCAGGTGAGCCCGTTCCTGAGTCCACGGCCGGCCAGGGCGAGGGAACGCCGAGCAACGCGCCGCCTGCCGGTGAATCCCACCTCGAAGACATCACGGCGCACGTCGAACGCTGCTTTGGCCCCGTGCGTCGCGTGATGCACGAGATCGTGTCGGATCGCGTGCACGTCGACGTGCTGATCGCCGACGTGGCGATCGGCCACCCTTACGTGACGATCGTCACGTCGGGGATGAGCGACCTGCCGATGCAGTCGAAGGACGGTTCGCCGACGCGATGCGAAGTGATGATGCGGCTGATGGCGAACCACCCGCTGTCGGAGGAGTCCTTCGCGGACGAAGCGAGCTACTGGCCGATCCGCAGGCTCAAGATGATCGCGCGGATGCCGCATCTGCTGGGGTCGAGCTTTGCCGCCGGACATACTCTCGCGACGGATCCGCCCGAGCCGGTCTCCCCTGGCTCGGAGTTCTGCGCCTTGGGCCTGCTCGAGCCACTCGATCCCGCCGCGCGCACGTTACGCACGAAGGATGGCCTGGAGATCGCCTTGCTGCAGGTCGTGCCGATGTATCGCGAGGAGTTGGAGTGGAAGCTGAAGCAGCCGACTCTTGGCGCGTTGTCGGAGTTGTTCGACTCTGAGTCCTTTCGCGTTGCCTACGAAGGCCGACCCAAACTGCGTGGCGCCGACTGGGACGAAATGGTGCAAGGCGCCGGCGAGTCGATGGCACGCGGCCGCCGTGCATTGCTTTTCGTCGGGATCTCGCTCGGTGTCGTCACCTGCGCCGACTTTGTCGTGACGTGTTGCTTTGCCGAGCGACCGGCATGGGCTCGCTTCGGCTTCGGCGTCTGGCTCGCGAGCAGCGTTGCGCAGAGTTCACGTCTGGCACGCTGGCTCGCGATTGCGTTGTGCGTTGCTGCTGTCGCGATGGGCGCGGTCTTGCTCCACAAGGGCGGATTCGAGGACCCTAGGTCACTGACTCTGCTGGCCCTGCTTCCGGTCTATTCCCTGTGTGCCGCGGTGCTCGCGTTCCATCCGGGAGTCCGGCTCTGGATGCGGCACAAGCCAAAGCGTGCGAAGAAGGGCGGGAGAGCATGAGCATCTCGATTCTCGACGCGGCCCAGTGTCGTTCGTTCGCCGAGGCTGGTTATCTCGTGTTGCCGGGATTCGTGGACGAGGCCGACTGCCTTGCCTTGCGCGCACGCGCCGTCGAGTTGGCGCGGCAGGTCACTGCGGACGCTTCGCGCGCGACCGTGTTCCGCGCCGACGGCGCGCCGGCGCATCAGGGCGACGCGTGGTTCTTGTCCAGCGGCGAGGCGATCCGCGGCTTCTACGAGCATGACGCATTTGGCCCCGACGGCGCCTTGCGCCTTGCGCCGCACGAGTGCCTCAACAAACTCGGCCACGCGATGCACGACCTGGACGCGACGTTTCGCGCATTCAGCCGCAACGCGAAGCTCGCGGCGGTCGCGGCTGAGATCGGCATGCGCCAGCCGTTGCTGCTGCAGTCGATGTACATCTTCAAGCATCCGCGGATCGGCGGCGAGGTGCAGTGCCACGTCGACCACACCTATCTGTGGACAGAACCGCGCAGCGTGGTCGGGTTCTGGTTTGCGATCGACGACGCGACGACCGAGAACGGCTGCATGTGGGCGCTGCCCGGTGGTCATCGCCTTCCCGTCAAGGCGCGTTCTCGTCTCGACGCCAGCCGCTCGAAGGCCGTGATCGACGTGCTGGACCCGACGCCCTATCCGACCGATGGTCTCGTTCCGCTCGAAGCGAAACGGGGCACTCTGATCCTGCTCGATGGCGCGCTGCCGCACCTGTCCGGCCAGAACCGCAGCGAACGGTCACGCCACGCCTACACGTTGCACGCGATCGACGGGACGGCCCGCTATCTCGACGACAACTGGCTGCGGCGTGAGCGCCTCCCGTTGTCCGGGTTCTGAGGGTAGATCTCCTTCACTGGGTGCGACTGGCTCGCATTCGCGGCGCGAACCCTCCATCCTGTCCGCTTCATGTCGCGACTCGACTACAAGCAGGCAGGCGTCGATTACAGCAAGATTGACCCGCTGAAGATCCAGGCGCAGCAGGCCGCCGCGTCCACGGCGCGCAATCTTGCTGTGCACGGCCTGACGGAACTCGCGGCCTCGCGTGGCGAGTCGGCCTACGTCGTCGACTGCGGCGACTTCTATCTCGCGTCGATCACCGAGTGCCTTGGCACCAAGGCGCTGGTCGCGGACGCGACGCGGCAGCTCACCGGCAAGACCTACTACGACCAGATCGCGCAGGACACGCTGGCGATGGCGATCAACGACATCATCACGGTGGGCGCGACGCCGGTGTCAGTGCACGCCTACTGGGCCGCGGGTGGCAGCGAGTGGTTTCACGATGCGCAGCGCGCGACGGATCTCGTCGCCGGATGGAAGCGCGCGTGCGATCTGTGCAGTGTGTCGTGGGGTGGCGGCGAGACGCCGGCGTTGTCGGGCGTCGTCGAAGGCGGCCGTATCGACCTCGCGGCATCTTGCATCGGCCTCGTGCGTCCGAAGTCCCGGCTGACGCTCGGCGACAGACTTGCGCATGGCGATGCGATCGTGCTTCTCGCTTCGAGCGGCATCCACGCAAACGGCGTCTCGCTGGCGCGCAAGCTCGCAGAGCGGCTGCCAGAGGGCTTCGGCGCGCGACTGCCGAGCGGCGCAATGTTTGGCGAGGCCTTGCTCGTGCCGACGACGCTGTATTCACCGCTCACCGAGGCGCTCGCACGGCACGGCGTCGTGCCGCACTACTGCGCCAACATCACGGGCCACGGTTGGCGCAAGGTGATGCGTCACTCCGCGGACTGGACCTATCGCATCCACACCTTGCCCGAGGTGCCCGAGGTGCTGCAGTTCCTCGTCAAGCAGACGCAGAGCGACGCGCGCGAGGCCTATGGCAACCTCAACATGGGCGCCGGCTTTGCGTTGTTCGTAGATGCCCACGATGCCGCCCGCACGGTCGAGGTCGCTGCGCAGCAAGGCATCAAGGCGTGGATCGCCGGCGTCGTCGAGAAGGGCAAGAAGCAGGTCGTCATCGAGCCCCTGTCGCTGACGTTTGCGGGCGACGATCTGCACGTGCGGGCGTAGCGGCGGTTTCACACCACCTCGGCAGCTGCTTTCGGCTGCGAAGCCCGATGGCCGCGGCGCGGGATCGAAGCGGAATCCGTCGACCCGCTACGAAGTCGCTTCTTCCACTCGCTCTTCGTTGCTCGGCCTCGCTTGCCGCTTGTCGTGAGGCCCACTTCAAGGGCATGGCCTAGGCCGCTGTTGGCGTCGAGGCTGTCGGCTCAGACGGACTTGCTCCGAGTCGTCGGTGGTCAAATCGAGGGCAATGCGAAAGCGGCAGTCGCGCACGGCGATGCCCCGTTTCCCATGCTGACTCCTTCTGCGCGTGAGGTGGCCAGTGGCCCAGCGCGCGTCGACTGAGCACGACAGAATGGCGTCCATGTCGTGGCCGGGCCGCGTGCTATCGTGTTTTGCGCGTGAACACTCCCGCCGCGCTGCTGCTCTGCGTCACGATCGCTGTCGCGTGCGCCTCAGCATTGCGCGTGAGCACGAAGCCTCGCGCCACCGAGCCATCGATCGACTTTGCGCGCGATGTGCGGCCCATCCTGGCGGACCGCTGCTTTGCCTGCCACGGGCCCGACGAGCGTGCGCGCAAGGCAGGGCTGCGCCTTGATCTCGCAGAAGGCGCGACGGCGGCGACCGAGTCGGGTTCGCGCGCGATCGTTCCATTCGACATCGAGGCGAGCGAACTCGTCCGTCGGGTGTTCGCGCATGACGACGACGAGGTGATGCCGCCGCCAGAACACAAGCGTCCGCTCTCTGCCGGCGAGAAGGCGACCTTGCGCGGCTGGGTGGCGGGCGGCGGCCACTACGCGCCGCACTGGGCCTTCGTGGCGCCTTCACCGTCGCCGGCACAGGAGGTTCGCGCCTCGTCATGGGTCGTCGATCCGCTCGATGCGCTGGTGCTCGCCGCGTTGGAACGACGCGGACTATCGCCGGCGCCGCGCGCCGAGCCTGCGGAGTTGCTGCGCCGTGCATCGCTCGCGATCACCGGGTTGCCGCCGACGCCCGAGGACGCGGACGCGTTTGCCGCCAGTCCCTCACAACAGGACTACGAGCGTCGCGTTGCCGTGATGCTCGATAGCGACGCCGCCGCGGAACATATGGCAACCGCGTGGCTCGATCTGGCTCGCTACGCAGACACGCATGGCTACCAGACTGACGGCGAACTGCGAGCGTGGCCGTGGCGCGACTGGTTGCTCTCCGCACTGCGTGCCGACATGCCGTTCGACCAGTTCGTGACGCGCATCGTCGCTGGCGATCTGCTGCCGGACGCGACGATCGACGACCGCGTCGCCACTGCGTTCCATCGGTTGCATCGCATGACCGAGGAGGGCGGTTCGATCGCGGAGGAGTTTCGGCAAGAGGGCATCGCCGATCGCGTCGCGACCTTTGGCGCCGCATTCCTCGGGCTCACGCTCGAGTGCGCGCGTTGTCACGACCACAAATACGATCCCATCACGCAGCGCGAGTTCTATGGCCTCGCGGCGATGTTCGGCGGCATCGACGAGAACGGGCTCAAGAGTTACTCGCTGCACGTCGACGCGCAGCCGCCGTTCGTCAGGTTGCAAGGCAAGGAGCAGCTCGCGCGTACTCGCGAACTCGAGGCGGCGGTCGTGTCACGGCAACGCGAACACGAAGCTGCGCGGCAAGCGGCGTTGTCGCGGCACGCGTCGATGAGTGCCTCAGTCAGGGGCTTCATGCCGCCGCTGCCCGACGCGCATTATCCCTTCGACTCGCTCGAGAACGGCTCGACCTCGAATGCGACGACGCATGGCAAGCCAGCGACGATCGACCGGAGGCGGCCCGAGCAACTCGGTGAGGTCGCCATCGGCGAAGGCAAGCTGGGCAACGCGATGCAGTTCGACGGCGACGGCGGCGTGCTACTCGACGGCGTGGGTGAGTTTGGGCGCCACGACGAGATCACTCTCGCGATGTGGATCCGACCCGGCGAGCGCAATGCGCGCGCCGCGATCGTGCACGCGAGCGGCTTCTACACCCAGGAGGCAGACGCCACTGGGATCGAGTTGCTGCTCGAGGATGGAAGGTTGCGATGGAGCGCGATTCGCATGTGGCCTGGGTCGGCTGCCAGCGTGCGCATGAGGGAGCCATTGGCCGTCGGCAAGTGGACCCACTTGGTCGTGACCTACGACGGATCCTCCGTTGCGCATGGGCTGAGGGTCTTTGTCGATGGCGTCGCGAGTGATCTCGAAGTGATCCGTGACGCTCTCGACGGCCCGCTTGCGACGCCCGCGCTGGAGATCGGATCCCGCTCGCGGGACAGCGGGTTCCGTTCGGGGTCGATCGACGAACTGCGGGTGTGGCGGCGCGCCTTGACGGCGATGCAGGCTCGCGAAGTGGCGCACGCGGACGGCGTTGCTGCTATCGAACCCGTGCAGCTAGGCGCCATCGAGGCGCACTTCGTCGATGCGATGGACGACGAGGTCCGCAGTTCGCGCGCGGCATGGCGCGACGAGCAACGCAAGCTCGCGGCGCACCTCGACTCGATCCCGACGCTCTCGTGCATGGCGGACTCGAAGTTCGCGAGCCCGACTCATGTGCTGCGTCGCGGCGCCTACGACCAGCCCGACTTGGCAGCCCCGTGCGAGCCAGGCGCTGTCGCGTGTGCGTTGCCCTTCGATCCGTCCCTGCCAAAGAACCGCCTCGGCCTTGCGCGCTGGCTTGTCGATTCTCGAAATCCGCTCGTCGCGCGCGTCGCGGTCAATCGGCTCTGGGCGCAACTATTTGGTCGTGGTCTCGTCGAGACGCAGGAGAACTTCGGGCTGCAAGGAGCGCTGCCGTCGAACCCGGTTCTGCTCGACCTGCTAGCGCGCGATTTCGTGCACGGCGACGGCACGCCTAGTTCGGCCTTCAGCATGCGGCGTCTGTTGTTTCGCGTCGCGACGAGTGCGACCTTTGCGCAGTCGTCGGCGGTCTCACAAGGCGCGCGCGCGGCGGATCCTCACAACGAGCAGTTCGCTCGCGGGCCGTCCTTCCGTTCGTCGGCGGAGGCCTTGCGCGATCAGGCCCTAGCCGCGTCCGGTTTGCTCGCACCGCGTTTTCGCGGACCTAGCGTCAAGCCCTTGCAGCCTGAAGGGCTTTGGGCCGAAGCGGGTCAGTCTGGCAGCTACGCGACTTCGAGAGGCGACGATGCCTATCGGCGCAGCCTCTACACCTTTCGCAAGCGCACGGTGCCGGCGCCATCGCTCGCCGCCTTCGATGCGCCGTCGCGAGAGGCAAGCGTTTGCCGCCGATTGTCGACCAACACGCCGATGCAGTTTCTGGCGTTGGCAAACGACCCCGCCTTCGTGGAATGCGCGCTGGCGCTCGCGCGACGGGTCGAGCGTGAACGCGCAACCCGCAGCGAACGACTCGTTCGCGCATTCCGGCTCGTCTGCACGCGGTCTCCGACCGACGGGGAGTTGCGCGCGCTTCAGGACCTGGTTGCCGCCGTCGCCGCGCGTCGAGGCGGCGATCCGGTGGCGGCCGAAGGCGCCGCGCTCGAACTCGCATGCCAGACCATCTTGTGCAGCGATGCTGCGGTGACGGTGCGATGAACGGACCCGACGCAGGCCTGCCGTTGCACGAACTGCGCGATGCCATGTCGCGCCGCGCGTGGCTTTCCACCAGCGGCCTCGCGCTCGCCGCGCTCGCGCTCGATCGCGGCGAACTGCGAGCACAGGATCCGGCGAAGGCAATCGCGCAAGATCCCGCCCGCGGCCTGCACCACCAGCCGCGGTGCAAGCGCGTCATCTGGCTGTTCCAGGCTGGTGGGCCTTCGCAGTTCGAGACGTTGGATGACAAGCCGAAGCTGCGCGAACTGCACGGACAGCCGCTGCCAGACAGCGTCCGCGGCGGTCAGCGGCTCACAGGCATGAGCGGCAATCAGGCCGTGCTCAAGGTCGCCGGCTCGTTTGCGTCCTTTGCCCGTCATGGTGACAGCGGCATCGCGATCAGCTCGCTGCTTCCGCACACCGCCAAGATCGCCGATCGCATCTGTGTGCTGCGTGCGGTGCACACCGAGGCGATCAACCATGATCCCGCGATCACGTTCTTGTGCAGCGGCAGCCAGATCGCGGGTCGTCCCTCGCTCGGCAGTTGGCTGAGCTACGGCCTCGGCGCCGAGAACCGTGACTTGCCGGCCTTCGTGGTGCTGGTGTCAAAGGACAGCTCGCGTGATCAGCCGCTCTACTCGCGTTTGTGGAGCGCTGGCTTCTTGCCGAGCGAGCATCAAGGCGTGCCCTTCCGTGCTGGCAAGGACGCGGTGCTGTTCCTCGGCGATCCAGTGGGCGTCGCGCGCGCGGATCGGCGAACGATGCTCGATGCGCTTGCCCGGATGGGGGACGACAGCGTGCGACGCTATGGCGATCCAGAGATCGTCGCGCGCGTGCAGCAAGCCGAACTCGCCTTCCGCATGCAGACGAGCGTGCCCGAGGCGACGGACCTGCGCGGCGAGAGTGATGCGACCTTTGCGCGCTATGGCGAAGGCGCTCGAGATCCAGGCACCTATGCCGCCAACTGCCTGCTCGCCCGCCGTCTCGTCGAGCGCGGCTTGCGCTTCGTGCAGTTGTTCCATCAGGGTTGGGACCAGCACAGCGGCATGCGCGGCGGCATCGCCAGGCAATGCGCACAGACCGATCAAGCGAGTGCGGGGCTCGTGATGGACTTGGCGGAACGTGGCCTGCTCGACGACACCCTCGTCGTCTTTGGTGGCGAGTTTGGGCGGACCTCCTACTGCCAGGGTCGCATGACCAACGATGACTACGGGCGCGACCATCATCCGCGCTGCTTCTCGATGTGGATGGCCGGCGGCGGGGTGCGGCAGGGCCATGTGCACGGCGAGACCGACGAGTTTGGCTACAACGTGAACAGCGGCGGCGTTCACGTTCACGACGTGCATGCCACGATCCTGCACCTGCTCGGCGTCGACCACGAGCGACAGACTTTCTTGCATCAAGGCCGGCGCTACCGACTCACGGACGTTTTCGGCAAGGTGGAGCGCGGCATCCTCGCGTGATGGCGGGCATCAAAGTTCATTGATGCCTTCTGGGCGGGGTTGCAGCAGATTGTCCCTTGCCGCGTGGTGCAGCCGGTTCGGACTTGAGAAACAACGCGGCCCCTCAGTTCGCATCCCTGATCGGCGCCCTCGCTCCAACAGCGCCGCGTTCCCATGATCCTGCTCACCCTCTCTCTTGGTGTCGGCGCTGCGCTGTCGACCTTTGGTTCGCTACTTCCTTTTGCCCCGCAAGAAAAGTCCCCGCAGCAGGTTGCGAGCGTGGATCTTGCGCTGCCGCCGCTCGCGGTGGGTCTCCCCCTCGATGGCCGGATGCGCGCGCAGCAAGCCGGCATGAAGGCGCAGGCGACCGCCGCTAGCTCCGCGAGGCTCGGCGGCGAGTTCTTGGGCGGTTCGAGCCGTGGGACGGACGGCAAGGACTTGTCCGGCGCTCGCTCGTGGCAGGAGCCGCAGGCGCAGGGCAAGGGCTCCTACATCCACCTGTCGAGCACCGACGTCGCGGATCCGGCGAGCTTCTGGTGGACCGACCGCGAGAACATGGTCGGCGAGCACATCGAGCCAGAATGGGACCCGCTCAAGTTGATCAACACGGACCGCCCGGACTTCACCGACGTCGCGACGGTGGTTGGCGACGGCGTCGTGCAGATCGAGAGTGGCTACCTGCGGTGGCGGCGTACTGACGACGAGATCCGCCGCGTCACGGAGACGCTGCCCAATGTGCTGCTGCGCGTGGGCCATGGTCACCGGTTTGAATACCGCGTGAAGTGGCGCGGCTACCTCCGCAACGACATCGAGGATCGCCCGAGCGGCATCAGTGCCGTTGAAGACGGCGCAGCGGACCTGGAGCTTGGCTTCAAGTATGTGGTCGCCGAGCAAGACGACCTGTTCCCGATGCAGACCATCGTGACCCGCGTCAACGTGCCCGTCGGTTCCTCTGACGTGAGCGCGGACCGTGCGGAGCCGGGCGCCTCTTACATCATCAACTGGCAGGCGCGCCGTTGGTGGTTCTTCCGCATCAACACCGGCGTCGACTTCTTCAATCAGCCGTCCTACTCGTTTGTTCGTGGCCTCGGCGGCGCCCCCGTGGTGCCGGTCCAGGTCGAAGTCAATCACGACGACTGGGTGGAGTTCAGCCAGAGCTTTTCTTCCTACATGCAGATCAGCAAGCGGATCGGCATGTTCGCCGAGTGGTTCGCGTTCATGCGCCACGGCTCCGAGGACGATCACGTCGACCACTTCCACAACTACGGGCTCTACGTCTACGCGACGCCCAACTCGCAGTTTGACTTGCGCGTCGGTTGGCGCCTTGGCGATCACGTCGACGAGGCTTTCTCGGGCGGCGGTTACTCGATCCGTTTCTGACCGGAAGTAGCGTCGCTCGCGACGCGCGTCGCGCCAGCCCCTTGCCCGGGGCTGGATCGCCTGGGGTCGGGCTCGACGCAGGGAACTGAGACTCGCGCAGATTTCTTGGCGAGCGTTCGGTCCTTCGCATTGAGGGTTGGCGCTCTACGAACTGTGGAGGATGACGTTGTCGGTTGACGACTTGCGGCATCGCCTCCATGTTCAAGCTCGCGCACGCAGAAGTGCTTGCACGACACTTCGGCAGGTGCGGCCGGGCCCGAAGCCCGATGGCTGAGCGGCGGGATCGAAGCGGGATTCATGGATTCTGCTGCGAACTCGCTGTTTGCCCTCGATCTTCGCAGCTCGACCTCGCACGCCGCCTTGTCGTGAATCCACTTCTACGGACTCACGTGCGCAAGGAGCTATCTCTCGTGACTCGGACTCACCTCATCGGCGCCGTGTTTGTCATGGCGATCTCTGCGGCTGCGGCCGCGCAGGCTATCTCGATTCCGCCCGGACTCGTCGGTCCAGGCAATGCGTCGCAGGCCTCCAACTTCGCCGGCGCGCGTCGGCATCAAATCGTGCTCGATCGGCAGGTCGTGGGGCCTGGATCGCGCATCTGGAACAGCCTCGTGCTCAAAGGCGACGAGGCGGCTGATTCGGCTGGCAACCCGATCGACGTCTCCATCTCGCTCGCGTGCCTTGCTGTGCCGTCGCCCGCCCTAGTCGACACTTCTTCGTTCGCTGCAAACGTCGGTCTCGGCCTCTCGCCGGTGGTCACGAATCGTCGGATGACGATTCCGGCAGGCCTCGGCGCCGTGATCACGCTGCCGTTCGATGTGCCATTCGTCTACTCATCCGGCGCCTCGTTGCTGATCCAACTCGACTTCGTGCCGGCCAACGTGAATCCGACGGACAACTTCTTCGCGACTCTCGATGCGCACCTGCTGCCCACAGCCTTCTGGGCTTCGACCGGGCGAACGATCGGCACCTCGTGCCATGGGCCGGGGGCTTGGCAGGTTGCGACCCAGGCCGCGTCGGACACCTTCACCTTCCGCTACGAGTCGAATGGGCTGCGGCCGCGCAATCTCGCCGCGCTTTGCTTTGGCGCCAGCGATCGGTTCTACGGCGGCATGGCGTTGCCGCAGGACTTCTCGTTCCTCGGCATGCCAGGATGCGTGATGCGCGCGTCCATGGACACGGTGCACATCGCGCTGATCGCACCGGGCCTGATCCCCGCGGTCACCGTCACGGCGCCGCTCGTTCGCGACCCGAACTTGCTCGGCGTGACCGTGCATTCGCAGGTGATGATGTTCGATCAACAGGCCAACGCTGCCGGTTTGACCTTCTCGGAGTTGCGCAGCGAGCAGTTGCTCGGCGCCCCGGACCCGATCTTGGCGATGCATCTGTGGGGTCCGATCTCGGCGGCCAACCCAAGCGGGGTGGTGACCAACGCGGAGCGGAATCAGACTCTCGTGTTCACGCTGCAGTGACGCGGCGCGACGGGCGCGGCATGCTGTCTCGATGCTGCGCCCGTTGATCGCGCCGTTCCTGTTCGCTGCTGCGCTCGTCGCCCAGGACCAAGACCGCGTCGTGCGGCTGTCAGACGCGGCGCGCGCGAGCTGCGGGTGGGGAACGGCGAAGGACGATCGCAGCGTCGACGGATTGTCGCTCGCCGTCGGCGACATCGAGGCCGACCGAGGCATCGGCACGCATGCTCCGGCCGAACTCGTGTTTGCCGTGCCGAAGGGACAACGCTGGTTCTGTTGCTGGGTCGGTGTCGCATCGGAGCGCGGTCGCAATGGCTCGATCGAGTTGATCGCGTTCGTGGACGGCGTCGAGCTTGGCCGGGCCAAGGTCCAGAAGGGGGGCGACGCGCCGGAATGGTTCTGCTGCGAGCTGTCTGGCCGCTCGGAGTTGCGGCTCGTTGTCGGCGACGCCGGCGATGGCAACGGCGCGGATCACTGCAACATCCTGTGGCCAACCTTCGTCGCCGCTGCGGCGCGACCCATGCCGCGCCTCCCACTTGCCATTGCATTTGAGGGGACCGCGCAGCCGCCAATAGGCCTCGCCTTGTGGAGCGACCGTCCTGCATCGCAGTTCGTGCAGGCTTACCCAGTCGGCGACGGGCGACTTGGCGCTACGTGGTTTGGCGGCGTTGCCAAGGATCGCGTCGTGCTCAACGAGATCTCGATGTGGAGCGGCAGTGTCGACGACAGTGCGGATCGGCGGACTGCCTCGGCGCATCTGCCAAAGATCCGCGAGTTGCTCGCGCGCGGCGAACACCAGGCGGCGGAACAGCTCGTCAATGCGACCTTCACGTGCGCTGGCAAGGGCAGCGGCCACGGCAGCGGCAAGGATGTGCCGTTCGGCTGCTACCAGACGGTTGGAGACCTGTTGCTGACCTGGCGAGGCAAGGATGTGGCGCCGTGGTCTCTGACCGTGCGCGAGTATTCGAGATCGTTGGCGATTGCTGACGACCCCTTCGAGGGCGGCATCGCGACGGTCCGGTTTGCGGACGAGTCAGGCAGTAGGCACGTGCGCCACGTCAGGATCGACGGCGCGACGATCCGCGTCGAGTGGTCGATCGACGTTGGCACGCTCGACGTCGACGTGGCCATGGCGCGCGGGGAACGCGCGGCGGTCCAGAGCAAAGCGGACAAGGCGGCGATCACGATGACCGGCAAGTTATCGGACGGGCGCGGTGGCGACGGCGTGGCCTTTGTCGCGGAGTGCGTCGCGTCGAGCGACGACGAAAGCGCGCGCATCCAGTCGAAGGACGGTGTGCTCGCGATCCGCGGCGCGAAGTCCTTCGTGCTGCGCGTCGCGATCGGAACGGACCTCGACTCGCCGTTGACTGCGCGCATTGCCGAAGCGACGCGAGCGCGGATGATCATGAGTCCTCTCGAGCCGCCGCGCGGCGGCAGGGTGCGGCTCGATCTTGGTGAGCACGAGCGGCGCGCGCTGCCGACCTCTCTCCGGCTCGCGGCGATGGCGCGCGGCGAGCAGGACCCGGATCTGTTCGCGCTCTACTTCGCCTACGGCCGCTACCTGTTGGCTTCGTCGTCGCGACAGGGCTCGCTTCCTGCCAACCTCCAGGGGCTCTGGGCCGCCGAGTTGCAGACGCCGTGGAACGGGGACTACCACCTCGACGTCAACGTGCAGATGAACTACTGGCCCGCGCTCTCGACCAATCTCGTCGAGTGCCACGAGCCACTGATTGCGTTGGTGGAATCGCTCGTCGAACCGGGTCGCCGCACGGCAAGGGCCTACTACGACGCCGATGGCTGGGTCGCGCACGTGATCACCAACGTGTGGGGCTTCACTTCCCCTGGTGAGCACGCGAGCTGGGGCGCCACCAACTCGGGCAGTGGCTGGTTGTGCCGCCATCTGCACGACCACCATGCCTACACGCAGGACCTCGAGTTTCTTCGTCGCGTCTATCCGACGCTGCGCGACTCGGCGCGGTTCTACCTCGCGACGCTCGTCGAGGCGCCAGACGGCGGTGGCCTGGTGACCGGCGTCTCGAACTCGCCGGAGAATGCGTTCCGCACCAAGTCAGGTGGCGCCGCGCATGTCTGCATGGGTCCGACCGTCGATCAACAAATCATCCGCGATCTGTTCGCCGCGGTGATCGAGTCGTCGACCTTGCTTGGCGAGGACGCGGAGTTGCGCACCCAGATCACTGCGGCGCGCGCGCGACTGCTGCCGCATCGCATCGGCGCGCGCGGGCAGTTGCAGGAGTGGATGGAGGATCACGAAGAAGTCGAGCCGCACCATCGCCACATCTCGCACTTGTGGGGGCTGTATCCAGGGGAGCAGATCACCGTCGAAGGAACGCCGGAACTCGCGGCCGCGGCGCGACGGACCCTGGAGTTGCGCGGCGACGACGGCACCGGCTGGTCGCTCGCCTACAAAGCGATGCTGTGGGCGCGACTCCACGACGGGGATCGCGCGTTGCGACTGTTGACCAATCTGGTGCGGCCGATCGGACAGGTCGGCTTCGACATGCATCACGGCGGCACCTATCCCAATCTGTTTTGCGCGCATCCTCCGTTCCAGATCGACGGCAACTTCGGCGGCACGGCCGCGATCGCGGAGATGCTGCTGCAGAGCCATCGCGAGCGCGAAGGCGAAGCGTTCACCATCCACCTGCTGCCGGCATTGCCCAAGGCCTGGCGAGATGGCCGCGTCGTCGCGCTGCGCGCGCGCGGCGGAGTCGAGGTCGACATCGAATGGAAGAACGGCGCGTTGCATCGGGCGGAGTTGCGTCGCGTCGCGGGCAGCGCCGGAATCGTGCGCGTTCGCAGCGCGGTCCCGGTCGCGATCGCCTGGGTGGATGTGGGACCGGGGCACAGCCCGCACTTCTTGCATCCCGATCACGCCGGGCCTGGCGCGTTCGAACTGCCGCTCGGCCGCGGCGAGGTCGTGGCGTTGACCTGCAAGTGATGCGGACGTCGGCGGCGAGGAGCAGCCGGATAGGCATCGGGGCGCGAGGACGGGGAATGGCACAAGGTGACGCCGTGCCCAGTCGCTTGGCTGTCAGCAAGCAAAGGTCCGCGCCGCAGGCTCCAAGCCGGAGGCTGCAAGAGCCTGAGTTTCAGCGTGGCGCCTTATCCCCAGCCCAGGCTCGAGCCGTAGTCAGTCAGCCGAATCGCGCTGCACGATCTTGTTGAGCGCGGTCAGCCACGCGAGCGCCTCGGTGCGGGTCGGGCGCGAGCGGCGAATCGGTTGCAGCAACTCGGAGAACGCAGTCGCCTCGCGTTTGGCGTTGCTCCACGACGAGGTCTGCAGGGCGTGCGCCAACTTCTGCTCGAACAGGCGCAGGAGGTTGTCGTCGGCCCAGTCGGTCTCGGACTCCAATCGGAGAGCCTCGGCCGCGCGTGCTCCGCTGGCTTCGTGCTGCGTGGCGAAGAGTTCGTGGGCAAACAGCAGCACCGCTTGCGCGAGGTTGAGCGATGACTGCTCCGGTGCTGTCGGGATCGTCGCGACGTCGTGGCAACGCAGGAGCTCCAGGTTGCCGAGCCCGCTGTTCTCGTCGCCGAACAGGATCGTCGGCGCGCCTTTGCGCAGAGCCTCGTTTGCGAGTTCGCGCGGCGTGAGGATTCGTTGCCCTGCTCGCTCGCGATTCGTCGTCCCCACGATCCACGTCGCATCCCCCAGGGCATCGTCGAGCGTCGCGACTTGCTTGCACTCGTGCAGAACGTCTTCGGCCTTGTGCGCCATGCGCCATGCATCGGCCCACGATCCGATCTCGGAGGCGACGAGAGTGAGCCGCGACAGCCCGAAGTTCTTCATCGCCCGCGCCACGCCGCCAAGGTTGAGCGCGCGGCGCGGACGATGCAGCACAATGTGGACTTCGGTGACGTTCACGGAGCGGTTGGCATCCTAGAAGTGGTTGCACAAAGCGCCAGCGGCTGCGGCCGGCCTCGAGCGCAGGTCCTTCGTGCGACCGCTGCTATCGCCGCGAAGTGAGGTCAGCAGTCAGCATCCGACTCACGGCAGCTCGCGGATCCGCAGATTGCGATACTCGACCAGCGCGCCTTCGGATTCGAGCGCGAGGTAGCCCTCGGCTGGCTTGCACTCCGTGCCGCCGTTCAGTTCTTCGCCATTGACCCACAACCGCACTTCGCCATTCACGGCGCGAATGTAGTAGTGGTTCCACTCGCCGTGCGCCTTCGTCACGCGCTTCGTCGGAAAGCTGCGCGCACTCTGCGGGTTGCCGGTGGTCCACGTGTCGCCGGCCTCGACGTATTCGATCTGTGGCGTGAACGCGCGCATCGTCGACGAACCAACGGGGAACACGTCGCCGTGACTCGTGAACCAGTCTGAGCGAGCGGCGTGCTGCTTCTTCCAGTTCTCCTCGTAGCCGAGGTCCAGCACTTGCACTTCGATGCCGTGGCGCGGCAGCGTTCCCTTTGGCAGATCGGTGAATGCGGACTCTGGGCACCAGACAAAGATGCCGGCGTTGCCGCCGTGCGTCTGGTGCCGCCACTCCGTGACCAACTCGAAGTTGCGCAACACGGCCTTGCTGCGCGCGCCGCCGAGCGGTTTGCCGGTGCAGCGGATCACGCCTTCGCTTTCGGACCAAGTGTCAGGCTCGCCATTCACGTTCTCGAAGTCCGCGAGCGTCCATGCGCGCCAGCCAGGGCCGTGGCCATCGACGAATGCTCGTGGCAGTTCCAGGGGGCGGGACATCAACGCGGCGCCGATGCCGGTGACGCAGAGAAGGGATGCAGCGAGGATCGGGTGCATGGCAGGTGCGTCGGTCGAAAGCGCACCATACGCGAAGATCCCGCTGGCGCGGACTGCGAGTTAGCGCAACGCGGCGGCCAAGCGCTCCATCTCGGCGCCTTCGCGCTCCCACTCTCTGGTCAACTGCACGAGTTGCGCAGCTGTGGCCGCAAACTCCGACTGCAGGTCCTTCGCGCGACGGCTGTCGCCATAGGTCGCCGGAGCCTCGAGCGTTTGCGTGAGTTCCTGCTGCCTGGTCTCGAGGCGCTCGATCTGCTGCTCCAGCTTTTGCAGCGACTGCTGCGCTTTCTTGTGCTGAGTCTGCAGCGCGCGAAGTCGGTCGCGCTCGGTTCCGGGGGACGCCTGCGGTGGCGTCGGCGCCTTCTGCGGCGGCGCCTTTCCTGGCTTCTCGACGGCACCAGGCGCAGCGGACGTGAGCGCCGCGCGCGCGGACAGCGACTTCGTCTTGTGCAGATAGAACTCGTAGTTGCCTTGGTAGGGCGTGAGCTTGCCTGCCGCGACGTGAATCACCTTGTTGGCGAGCGCCTTGATGAAGTGCACGTCGTGGCTGATGAAGACGAGGGTGCCTTCGAACTGCGTCAACGCCAGGACCAGCGCGTCGATGCTCGACATGTCGAGGTGCGTCGTCGGCTCGTCCATCAGCAGGAGGTTTGGCGGGTCGAGCAGCAGCTTCACGAGCGCGAGCCGGCTCTTCTCGCCACCGCTCAACACCTCGACCTTCTTGAAGGCCGAGTTGCCGGAGAAGAGGAAGGAGCCCAGCAGCGTCCGCACAAACTGTTCCGTGACCTTCGCCGGCGTGTCCATCGCTTCTTCGAGCACGGTGCGCTGCGGCTGCAGCATCTCGACGCGATACTGCGAGTAGTAGCCAGCCGTCACGTTGTGCCCGAGCTTGCGGGTTCCCTGCTGTGGCACGAGCTTGTCGGCGAGCAACTTGAGCAGCGTCGACTTGCCAGCGCCATTGGGGCCAACGAGCACGATGCGCTCGCCGCGTTCGACTTCGATTGAGACGCCGCGATAGACCGGCTGGGCGCCATAGGCGAAGTGCACTTCATCGAGTGACACCACGCGCTGACCGCTGCGAAGCGGTTGCGGGAAGCGGAAGCCGACTCTCTTCTCGTCGCCCTCGGGCGCTTCCAGCTTCACCATGCGCTCGATGGCCTTCAGCTTGCTTTGCGCCTGCGAGGCTTTGCTTGCCTTGGCCTTGAAGCGGTCGGCGAACGCCTGGAGATGCGCGATCTCTTTCTGCTGGCTCTTGAACGCCGACAGTTGCTGCGCTTCGTTGGCTTCGCGCTGCGCGAGGAAGCTGTCGAAGTTGCCGGTGTAATGGTGCAGCTTCTGGCTGCGGATCTCGACGATGCCGGAAACCAGCTCGTTCAAGAACTCACGATCGTGCGAGATCACGAGGATCGCGCCTGGATAGCTGCCGAGGTAGCCCTGAAACCACAGCAGCGACTCGAGATCGAGGTGGTTGG
>SXPK01000039.1 GCA_005776365.1 Planctomycetia bacterium | reverse complement strand
GGACGTAGACCGGCCGACCGAACTTGGTCAAGGCGCGCTCGACGGTCTCGATTGCGCGTTCGACGCCGGCGCAAAATCCACGTGGGCGGCAGAGAAGGACCTTCATGGGGGGCGGAGAGTCTCGACCAACCGAGCCGCGGCGGCAAGCGCGGCGAGCCGTCGGCCCCCGCTCGGTCAATGGAACTCGAAGACGGCGCCCTGGCCGAGCGATCGCTGCCCGCTCGTCGCGGTGACGCTGCCGAAGTTGTAGATGCGCGCGACGCCGAGCGGTCCGCAGAAGGTCGACTGCTTGCCGTAGCTCGTCACGAGCTGCATCGGGTTCGCAGTCTGCGAATAGCCAACTGCCTGGGCGTAGACCGAGGCGCCAACGAGTCCGCGATCCGCGGGCAACGCCACGCTCAAGGCGGCGACTCCCGTCGCATCTGCGATTGCGAACATCGAGAAGTCTGGCTGCACGTTGAGCCAGCAGTCCGGCGCGCCATAGCGCAGATCGGGCGCGAGCTGCGTCAACGCCGCGTTTGGCAGCATCGGATCGACTGCGTCGAACAGCGGCACCGGCATCGGCAAGGTGGTCGCACCGAAGAGGAACTGCGGCTGCTGCGTCGCCAAGAACAGCATTGTCGGGCCGTTTGGCACCACGTCGCGAATGGTCCAGGTGAAAGTCGAGCCGGCCAGCAACGAAGTGCCTGGCTGCAAGTCGAGCTGGATGCCATTGGAAGCGCACGACGGCCCCAACGACCCGAACTGCGTCGGCGGACTCGTGCACGAACCGATGTTGTCGATGCGATAGGTGCCGGTGGGCTGCGAGTGGATGCGCAACTCGATGAGGAGATTGCTCGGTGGCGGCACGTTGTGCCGCACAGGTGTCATGCCGAAGATCCACGGCTGCGGCAGCACGAAGTCGATGGTGGCCACGCGCGCGCCCGTCGTGGCGGGCTGAGCCGGCAGCATCATCGGCACGTTGTCGAGCACCACCATCGCATCCGTGCCGTAGTTCGCGAGGTAGTCCGCGCTGCTGTCGCCCGCGCCAACGTAGGTGGTGCTCAGCAGCAGGCTCAAGAAGATGTAGCCCTTCTGCGCGAAGGTCGTGATGCCGGGATCGGTGTTGTCAGCGCGCATCGACAGTCGGGTGATGACGCGCGGTCCAGTCCATGGCAACTCCTCGCGGTCGTAGATGTATTGCACACGAACTGGCTGGCTCGTCCCGAAGGGGATGCTCGTCGCAGATCCCCCTTCGAGACCGTTCAACGTCGCCGGCACGGTGTCGTTTTGTGCTGCGCAATGCAGCAGCGAACCAAGGGTGCAGACGATTGCGCGCAACGCCGATGCCATGAGCAGATCCTCGCACCGTCCATCGGCGCGACAGGGTCCTTGGCTTGATCGCTCGTTGACGCCGAGCCGGTCCCGAGCCTGGACGTGTCGGTCAAGCGGAAGTCTCCGACGGTCGAAACCCTGTTGGCAATCTCGACATGGAAGACGAGGAGAGCACCGTGCAACTGGAGAACATCGCGACACCGCAGGAAGAATCGGCGCCCGAGCTTCGTTACGCGTCGCTCCATCGCGCCGTCGAGCGCGGCATGGCGTCCCAGGACGTGTTCCGAGAGTTGGCTGAAATCTGCCTGCAACTTGGGCATCTCGAAGAGGCCATTCGCGTCCATGAAGGGATGGAACCAGGGCCTCGGCGCGACCATGTCGCATCGCGGTTGCGCCGACGCGGACTACTCGGCGGCTCGCACGCAAATCAGTCGGGAGCCTTTGCTGCTCCCGGCGGCGCGGCGCGAGCTGCTGATGACATCCCGTCGGTCAGCGAGCGCGCGCTCGATGCGGTCCACTATCTCGCTCAAGGCGCGATGCCCGCGATCGCGCTGTCGACGATGCTGGCTTTTCCGATCGTCGTGAGCGCCGGCGGAATGTTGACTGGCGGCTCGCCGTGGCTGTTCGCGGCCCTCGCGGCGCCGCTGGCCTTCTGCGTGCTCGGCTTGGTCGGAGCGATGGCGCGGAAGATCCACTTGCAGAGCTCCGAAGGCGAAAGCGAGCCGCCCGCAGTCCCTGGCGCCGGCGAGTTGCTGGCGCTAGGCAAGCGCTACTTCGCCGACCAGGCCGCCGTTTTCGGTGTCTACGTTGCTCCGGTTGTCGTTGCGCTGCTGCTCGGTGTGCCGGCGATGTCGATGCTGCCGGCGCTCGTGCTCGGCATGTTCCTCGTGCCGATGGCGCTGCTGCTGCGTCAACATCGCGGCGACTTTGGCGCGCTGTCGCCAGTTGCGATCATGCGCGGCATCAGCTGCACGCGTGAGTATACGAAGATCGCCGGACTCTTCTGGCTCGCCTTCGCGCCTGCGGTGATCGCGTTCTGGGCGACGCTCGGGCACGCGCCGTGGATGCAGCTCGCGATCGTCGGGCCGCTCGCGGTGTTGCCGACGCTCGGCACCGCGCGAATCCTCGGGACCTTCTACGATTCGCACCGTGAGCTGCTCAGCAAGTTGATCGCAGCAGGCGAAGGCCCGCGCAGCCCGAAGATCGCGGCGTCGGGCGCGCCACAACGCAAGTCGATGCGCGGCGTGCGCCCAGTTGGCTCCGTCGCGCGCCAACCGGCGCCGCAGACACCACGCGCAGTGCGCCCGGTCTCCGCAGCGCAGCCAGCGCCTAGGCCCGTGACACCCGCGGCGCACATCGAAGGCCGCGCCCCGCGGCTTGGCACACCGTCGCCTTCGCCACGACCACCAGCAAAGCAGGCTCCTTCGCAACGTCCTGCCCTTCAGCAGGCGAACAAGCCTCGGGTCGCTCCGGCTCCTGCCGCGCAGAAGGACTTCGCCGGGCCTGACCTCACCGGAATCCCAGGCGCGACGGTGATCAGTGGCGCGGATCGCGAGCGCATGGGCGCCTCCGCACGACGCGACTGATCAGGTCGTCTGCCTAGAAAGCTGAGGGATGAACGGCCCGCTATGCAGCTGGGCCGCGAGCCGCCACTCGTTCACTTGGCGTCTTGGATCGCCAACCAACCAGAGCCTTCGATCAAGAGGCTCTCCATCGCGCCGTCCTTTGGCGTGACGGCGAGATGCCGGAACGCTGTGCCCTGTCCATCCCAGGCATCGTCCAGCCAGAACGCCGCGGCGTCGGTGATGAAGAAGTCGCCAATCGCCGCGCAGCCGGCGACGACGGGAATCACCGGGATGACGTGCAGAATGCCGTTCATCACCGGGCTGTTGACGTAGTTCTGGTTGCTCCAGTCGTCGACGGTGCGCTGGAGTTGATGCGGGCCGGCGGCACAAGCGGTGGAAAGCACGGCGGCGAGGCCGACGAGAGAGAGATTGCGGAGGATCTTGGTCATGGCGAGGTTCGGAATGCACGGCGACTGCCGGCGTGACAGGATCATGCTGAAGTTGCGCACCCGCGCCAGACATTCGCCAGATCGCCACCCCTGGAGGTGCAGGCGGCGCAGATGGCCAGGGGGGAATCCGGGGACCGGCCCGCTATCCTGCTCGCCCTCCACCCATGCGCGACAAGGTTCTCATCGGCTATGGCCAGGGCTTCTGGGGTGATTCGATCCTGGGCCCTGTCCGTCTCGTCCGCGAAGGCCCCCTCGACTATCTGGCGCTCGATTACCTCGCCGAGGTCACCATGAGCATCATGCAGAAGCTCAAGGGGCGGAATCCGAAGGCCGGCTACGCCACGGACTTCATCGCGATGCTGTCGCGCGTGCTGCCCGAAGTGCATCGAAAGGGCATCAAGGTCATCGCCAACGCTGGTGGCGTGAACCCGAGCGCGTGCCTCGATGCAGTGCTCGACCTCGCGAAGAAGCAGGGCATCAAGGGCCTCAAGGTCGGCATCATCGAGGGCGACGACATCCTCGTGCGCATTCCCGAACTGCTGCAGTCGGGCCACATGCTGGCGAACATGGACGACGGTCGCGCGTTGTCCGGCGTGCAAGACCGAATCCTCTCTGCAAACGTCTACATCGGCGCGTTCGCCGTCGCCGAGTGCCTGCGCCAAGGGGCACAAATCGTCATCGGCGGCCGCCTCACCGACCCAGCGCTCGTTGCCGGCCCGATGATCCATGAGTTCGGCTGGGGCCCACAGGACTTCGACAAGCTCGCAGCTGGCACCATGGCCGGCCACATCGCCGAGTGTGGCGCGCAGTGCACGGGCGGAAACTTCACTGGCTGGCGCGACGTGAAGGACTTTGTCCGCATCGGTTATCCGATCATCGAGGCAAGCCCCGATGGATCCTTCGTCGTGACGAAGCACGAAGGGACCGGCGGCCTCATCAACCGCGAGACGGTCATCTCGCAACTGCTCTACGAGATGGGCGATCCCAATCGCTACCTCGGTCCGGACTGCACCGCGGACTTCACGAGCGCGAGGATCGAGGAGATCGGCAAGGACCGCGTGCGGCTCTCCGCCATCAAGGGCGGGCCCGCGACTCCTACCTACAAGGTTTCGATCAGCTACCTGAACGGCTTCAAGACGACGGGCCAACTCACCGTCAGCGGCCCCGACGCGGTCGCCAAGGCACGGCTGTGCGCCGAGATCGTCTGGGGCCGGCTCGCGCTCGACGGCTGCACCTTCGAAGAACACGAGAAGATCGTCGAGATCGTCGGCGCCGGCGTCTGCCACGAGGGCATCGCCAAGCCGACGGATCCGCCGGAGGTCGTCTTGCGCATGGGCGTGAAGTGCAACGACGAGGACAAAGTCGATCGCTTCGGCATGGAGATCGTGCCGCTCGTGACGAGTGGTCCGCCCGGCGTCACCGGCTTTGCCGGCGGCCGCCCGAAGGCGACCGACATCGTCGGCTACTGGCCGGCACTGCTGCAGAAGGACCAAGTCAAGACGCGCGTTCGCGTGGAGGTGACGTGATGGCGAAGGTGAAGCTCTCCTCGTTTGCCTTTGCCCGCAGCGGCGACAAGGGCGACGGCAGCAACGTCGGCATCTTCGTGAAGACGAGGGCCGACTACGAACTCATCAAGAAGGTCCTCACGGTCGACGCAGTGAAGCGCCACTTCCACGGCATCTGCAAGGGCACGGTCACGCGATACGAAGCCGAGAACATGCTGGCGCTCAACTTCTTGCTGCGTGACTCGCTCGGCGGCGGCGGCAGCGAGAGCCTCAAGACCGACGCGCAGGGCAAGACCCACGGGCTCGCGCTGCTGGAGATGGAAGTCGAGCGGTGAGGCGCTTGACCCGCGTTGAAGATGGAACCCATGCTGTTCCGTTTTCGAGGCGAGCAACGACGCTCTCATGCGCCACATCCTGCGCCTGCCGCCGCCGAAGCGTTCCGCTTGGCGCGCTTGCGTGCGCGCTTGACGAAGCTCACAGTCCGTCGCAGCCATGGCCGAATCGCTGATCCTCCAACGCCTGCGCCAACAGGCACGCGCGCGTCGGGCCCGCATCGTGCTGCCCGAAGTCCACGACCCGCGCACGCTCGAAGCGCGCGCGCTGCTGGAGCAAGACGGTCTCGCGCAGGTCGTCTGGGTCGAGGATCCCGCGGCGCATCCGCGCTACGACGAAGTCGCGCAGCACATCTTCTCGCGCCGGCGCGATAAGGGAGTCGACGCGAAACAGGCCGCGAGCCTCGCGCGCGATCCGCTCTACTTCGCCGCGTCACTCGTGGCGCTCGGCCACGCCGACGGCGCCGTCAGTGGCGCGTGCCACGCGACTGCGAACGTGATCCGCGCCGGCATCCACTGCCTCGGAACGGCAGTTGGCGTGCCGCTGGTCAGCTCGATGTTCTTGATGTTGCGCGGCGACCAGGCGATCAGCTACGCGGACTGCGGCGTCGTGCCAGATCCCGACAGCAGCCAACTCGCGACGATCGCGTTCGCAACCGCGAAGAATCACCAGAAGTTCACCGGCGAACAGGCGCGCGTCGCCTTCTTGTCGTTCTCGACGCGCGGTTCCGCGCAGCACGCGCACGTCGACAAGATGAAGAGCGCGATGCAGATCTTCCGCGCGCGCCATCCTGAGATCCCGTGCGACGGTGAGCTGCAGTTCGACGCGGCCTACGTCCCCGAAGTCGCCGCGCGCAAATGCCCCGACAGTCCGCTCGGCGGCAAGGCCAACGTGTTCGCCTTCCCCGACCTCGACGCCGGCAACATCGCCTACAAGATCACCGAACGCCTCGGCGGCTTCATGGCGCTGGGCCCCATCCTGCAAGGCCTGCACAAGCCCTTCTTGGATCTATCGCGAGGCTGCAACGCGCGCGACATCGCCGATGTCGCGGTGATCGCGAGCGCGATGGGTGAGTGAGGCGAGCGCGCTAGCCCGCGATCCCGCCCTTGTCCTTCAACCGCAACTGCCCGCAGGCCGCGCCCGCGTCCGGGCCCGACGAGTCGCGGATCGTCGCGAGCACGCCGCGCGCCTTCACGGCGCGAACGATCTCGACGATGCGTTCGCGCGACGGCGCGCGATACGGCATGCCGGGGACGGCGTTCCAGACGATGAGGTTGAGCAGCGCGCGCGTGCCCTTGAGCAACTCGGCGACTTGCTCGACGTCGAGGTCGCTGTCATTGACGCCTTCGAGCAGCGTCCACTCGAACTGAACCGGCATGCCCATGTCGCGGCCGTAGGCATCGGCGGCGGCAACGATCTCGGCGAGCGGATCCTTGTGCGCGCGCGGCAGAAGTTCGCGGCGACGCGCATCGTCGGCGACGTGCAGCGAGACCGCGAGGCACGGGCGCACGGACGCCGCTTGCATGCGCGCGATCGCCTTGACCGAACCGACGGTCGAGACGACCTGCTTCTTGCCGCTGATCTGACCGATGTCGCGGATGCGAGCGACTGCGTCGAGCACGGCCTCGAGGTTGTGGCTCGGCTCGCCCATGCCCATGTAGACGACGCGATCCGTCGGCAGGCGACGCCGAGCATGCACGACTTGTTCAAGGATCTCGTTCGCGTCGAGGTTGCGTTCGACGCCAAACAACCCGCTCGCGCAAAACTTGCATCCCACCGCGCAGCCGACCTGCGTCGACACGCAGACCGTGCCCGTCGGCATCGCGACGGTCTCGATGCGACGGCCATCCGCGAGGCCGATGCCTAGCCGGAACGTGCCGTCCTTACTGCGCACTTCCTCGACGACGGTTGTGCACATGCCGTCCTGCAGCCAATCGGCGAGCGTTGCGGCCTCTTCTGGCGACAGCGTGCGGCCCACCCTGTGAAAGTCCTGCAGCGCGGGCGTGCGGCCTTGCGCCACGATGCGCTGCGCCATCGCGCCCTTGCCTTCGGGCAAGAAACGCACGAGGCCATCGAGGCCAGTTGCAGCAGTGGGAGAAGTCACCCCGGGATCTTGCCGACAACTGCATGATGCGCAACAGCCGCGCCTTGCGGCGCGCCGAGCACGCTCGACAATCGACGGCTCGTTCCCGGAGCAAGAATGACTCGAACGCACCGACTGCTGTCGCCCCTCCTGCTGTCCATCGCCACGATTGCGCACGCGCAGGAAGCCACCCCACAAAGCACCAAGCTCACGGGTCGCGTCGTGACATGGCAGGGTCAGCCCCTCGCCGGCGCCGCGATAGCCTTCGGGCGCGAAAGCGAGATGACGACGGCGCAACTGCTCAAGGAACCACACCTGCGCAGCGGAGAAGACGGCAGGTTCGAAGTGCTGTGCCCGGTCCGCGGCGACAAGAACGACGCCGAGCCGCCGATGCTGATGATCGCGCAGAAGGGAATGGCCGCGATCGGCATCGCCGTGAACTTCCGCCACAAGGACATGGGCAAGGACGTCCGCATCTTGCCTCGCGAGGACACGGACCTTGGCGATCTCGTGATACCCGAAGGCGCGCGGTTGATCGGCCGCGTGCGCGACACCGACGGCAATGGCCTCGCTGGCGTGCGCGTCACGGCACGCGACCTGCTCCAAAACCACCGCGCACTGCCAGGCCCTGCGACCAACTGTCGCTGCATCGCGATGACGGATGCGAGCGGCATCTTCTCGCTGCCAGCAACCCTCTCGTCCGCGGTGGCGTTGGACTTCTTCGTCGCTGGCCACTTCCGCACAACGCTGGCGCCAGCGGGCGAAGGCACGCCGCTCGAGGTGACGCTGCACAAGAGCGGCGAGATTCGCGGCCGCGTGCTCGACGAAGAAGGCCGCGGCGTCGAAGGCGCGCTCGTCAGCGCCAACTACGAGCGTCGTGGCACAGCGAGCAAGACGCGGACGACGGCGGGCGGCGAGTTCACGTTGTCGCTCGACTACGACTCGCGATTCCGAGTCTCTGCTTCGCGCAGCGATGACGCGCCGGACGGCAAGCGTTCGCTGACGAAGGCTGCATCGTCGACAGTGATTCGTGGCGCACAGGCGCAAGTGGAGTTGCACCTCGCCGCACCGGACGAGCAAAAGGACGCCAATCCGGCAAGGGCGACGATGCGCGTGGAAGCAGTCGACGCGGCAGGCAACCCTGTCGCGGGCATGCGCGCAGTCGGCCTCTGGCGGCAGTTCACGCTGAACAATCCCAACATGCTCGAGTATGAGGCCTCGCTCATGCTCGAGAGCTGCAAGCCTTCAGCAGACAACGCAGCCGAAGTCCTGGGCCCCCACGACATCGAGTCGTCTATTGGCGTCGTGCGCGTCGTCGCCAAGGGCTTTGCTCCCGCAACACAACGTGACATCGAATGGGTGGCACTAGACGAAGGCGCCAAGCGCCCGGCGGTAGTGGTTCGCATGGTCAAGGAGTCGAGCGTGTCGGGTCGCATCGTTGACGAACGAACTGCAGCGCCGATCGCAGGCGCGCAAGTGTGGGCCGTGCCGCAGCCCGATTCCGCGCAGGGCATCGTCACATCGAATCGCGGCGCGCCGGACGACGCACAAGTCACGGATGCGAACGGCTCGTTCCGCATTGGCGAACTCGGTGAAGGAACTTGGTTGGTTCGCTTCCAACACAAGAGTCGCCCCGCAGCGCCGGCCGTGACCGTCGAATTGAAAGCCGAGGAAACCAAGACGGACCTCGAACTCAGGATGGTCGAAGGCGCGCGCATCGCAGGCCGCGTCACCGGCATGACGATCCCGCTCGGCAGCAAGGCATTCTTGCACCCGTTGCAGACACCGCGCTTCGGCGCCAGCAGCTACCAGAGCTACACCCATTCTGCGCAGAAGCCAGAGAACGCAAGGCCACTCGGGCTCGACGGCACATTTGAGTTCACGGGCATGGCGCTCGGCAACTACCTGCTCGTCGTCGATCTACCATCGCCGCCACGCTGCGGTGGCTCGATCATGATCCCGCTGGAACCGCTTCGCGTGCGTCACGACATCCAACGCGACTTCGACGGCAGCGCCGACTTGCCGGGCACGATCCGCGGCCGCGTGATGCTTGCGCGGGCGACGCCAGCCAACGCTGCGTTGATGGTCGTTGCCGAACAAGTCGGCGAAGACCCCAACGAGCAGATTTTTGGTTCTCGCATGCAGATCCAAGGACCGCGCGCTTTTGTCGCCACGGACGGAACGTTTGAAGTGCGCGTGGTGCCTGGCTTCCACCGACTGCGTCTCGTAGATGCATGCACTGGGCTGTTGCTCGCTTCGGGATCCGATCGCGTTCGCGTACTCGCAGGCTCCGATGCGTCGCTCGACATCCAGGCGGCACTTACCGAAGTGCGCGTCAACCTTGCGCCCGAGGCTGAAGGCAAGCCGATCGCTCTCGTCGACCGCATCGAGCTGCGCCACACGCCCAAGCCGGACCCCAAGCAGGCCGGTCGCGTGCAGATGGTGTTCGGCGCCAACGACAACCACGACCAGGGCATCGGTTTCGACATTCCTGCCGGAGCCACGGAGCTGCGTTGCTACGTTCCTGAAGGCACGCTGACTCTGCTCGCGCGCAACAACCAGTCCTTGATCCGAGTTGACAAAGACCGCGGCAACGTCTCGCCGCTCGCGCGCGAAGAAATCGAAGTCACCGAGCAGGATGCTGCACCGCGCGAAGTGACGCTGAAGGTCAGTCAACCGCCGGAGATCGCGGACGACCAAGGTTCCGAGAAGCACGAAGGCGAGGACGCGCCGAAGCAACGCAAGTGACACGGCGCGTCACGAAGCTGCGGAGATGGCGTGCCAATCGCGGGAAACCGAAGCGCGATCGAGTCCACGACGCATGCACGCGTGGACTCGGCGGCAAGTCGCGAGTGGCTCCGCGCCAAAGGATGCAGAGAGCCCAACGACCGACTCGCAAGGACGAACCCGCAGGCGAGTCAGTTCGAAAAACGCGGCGTCGGCGCGCGCGATCACCAGCCGCGCTGCGCGCGCAAGGTCGTGATGTGCGCGACGTGGTGCCGGCCGTGCCACTCGTAGATCGACAGCAGGTCGTCGAGCGTCATCGCACCGTTGTCGGGATGCATCAGCGTGCGCGCAAAGTCCTCGACCTTGCACGCGCGAAGACAATGCGTCCAGCGCTCGTGGATCGACGTGACGAGCAACAAGGAGCCGCCGATCGCGCCGCGTCGTGCGTCGTCGAGTTCTGCCCACGACTCTTCGTGCCAGACCTTCACCGCAGGCTCGTCCTCGGTCAGCAACAGCTTGGTGCGCACGTAGGCGTTGACGTGGCTGTCGGCGAGGTGGTGCACGACTTGCCGCAGCGTCCAGCCACCGTCGCGATACGACGTGCCGAGCTGCTGTTGGTCGAGGCCACGCACGGCGTCCGCGAGCTGAAACGGAAGCGCCGCGATCGTGGCTATCGCCGCCGAGCGCGAGTCCGGCGTTAGCTCGGTCTTGCGGACGAGTTGACCGAGGGGATAGCGCGGATCGTTCATTTCGGCTCCTGCTGTTGCGATTCGACTTCGACGAGCGCCGCGCCTTGCTCGACGGTCGCGCCGACTGCGACATCGATGCGCTTCACGACGCCCGCGATGCCCGCGATCAGCTTGTGTTCCATCTTCATCGCGGTGACCACGACGAGCGTCTGATCCGCTGCGACAAGGTCGCCAGGCTTGCACGACACCGCGAGCACTGTGCCCGTCATCGGCGCGCGCACGACGCCATCACCGCCGCTGGCGCCGCCGCGAGCGCGGCCCGTCTCTGGCTCCTGCAGCGTGACGGTCTTGCCAGCGACCCGCACCATGAAGGCCTTGCCGGCCTTCGCGCCATAAGCCGTGGTCGCGGCCTTCGCGGTCGCGCCAAGCGGAACGATGCGCACGCCGCCGTCACCGAGCGCCGCTGCGCGAAACTCATGCACTGCGTCGCCAACGCGCACACGCCAGTGGTCGCCCGCGACGCGCTGTGCCTCGACCTCGAGGCGAACGCCGTCGCGCAGATAGGTCTTCTTGAAGCTCATTGCCGTTCTCCCCAAAGACGCAGGCCCGAGAGTTCGCGCCACACCGAAGTCGACGTGCGTGCGGTCGAGGCCTCTTGCGCCGAAGCCGAGGCGGGCGCCGCCGCGCCGCTTTTCGCAAGCGCCTGCACAAGCGCAGCGGCAGCGAACGCGAGGTCGTCCACCGCTACGTCCTTGGGCTTCGCGATCTCTGGCCTTTGGTTCAAGAAGTCGGTGCGCAGGCGACCGGCGCGGAAGTCCTTGTCGTCGACGAGGCGACGCAGGAAGTCGACGTTGGTAGGGATGCCGAGATACGCGCAGTCGGCGAGCGCCTGGCTCAAACGCGCGCACGCCGACTCGCGGTCGGGCGCGTGCACGATCAGCTTGGCGAGCAGCGAGTCGTAGAAGACCGGCACGTCCCAGCCCGAGTAAACGCCGGAATCGACGCGCAGGCCGGGGCCTTCGGGCTCGCGCACGAGTCGCAGCAACCCAGCAGCGGGCAAGAAGCCGCCTTCGGGGTTCTCGGCGCAGATGCGGACCTCCATCGAGTGGCCACGCGGCGAAAGATCGCGGCCCTTCAACAAGTCGGCGAGCCGCTCACCAGCCGCGACGCGCACTTGCAGATGCACAAGGTCGACGCCGGTGACG
>SXPK01000038.1 GCA_005776365.1 Planctomycetia bacterium | reverse complement strand
GGCGGTCAGCAACAGCGCGTTGCGATCGCGCGCGCGTTGATGAATGACCCGCTGTTCCTGCTGGCCGACGAAGCCACAGGCAACCTCGACAGCAACACCGAGCGCGAGATCCTCGACCTGCTCGACGAACTGCGCGAAGAAGGCGTCACGATCGTCATCGTCACTCACAACCTGAAGGTCGCAGAACGCGCCGATCGCGTGCTGTGGCTCAAGGACGGAGTCGTCGAAAGCCTCACCGAGACGGAGCGCGGCAAGGCTCGCGGAGCCAACGCATGATCGGCGACAGCGCGCGGACGATCCGACTGGGCCTCAAGAGCCTACTGCTGCACAAACTGCGCAGTTCGCTGACCACTGCCGGCATCCTGTTCGGAGTCGCCTCGGTGATCGCGATGCTCGCCGTCGGCGAGGGCGCCAGCGACGAGTCGTTGCAGCGCTTCCGCGCGCTCGGCGTGACCAACATCTTGCTGCGCAGCACGCGCCCGCCAGACACGCAGCAGTCGACGCAGCAGAGTTCGTTCCAAGCGATGGCCTTTGGGCTGCTCTACTCCGAGGCCCGCCGCGTCAAGAACACCCTGCCCGAGGCGACCGTCGTGCAAGTCCGCGAAGTTCCGCGCAACGTGACGCATGGCGCCAACTTCAAGAGCTCCATCGTCGTCGGCACCGAGCCTGAATTTCTCGATGTCGCCAACATGTCGGTCGCCGAGGGCCGGTGGCTCACCGACACCGACGTGTTGCATCAGAGCAATGCCTGCGTGCTCGGCGCCAGCTTGGCGCAGACCTTGTTCCCGCTCGAGAATCCAATCGATCAGACGATCCTCGCGGGATCAGAAGATCGCTTCCGGGTGGTCGGAGTGCTCGCTGGCCAAGGCCGCGCCGCTGGCCCAGCGGGCACCACCTACGACGAGTGCGTGTTCACTCCGATCACGAGCTCTCGACGGAGGTTTGGCGACGAGATCCGCACTTCGTCTGGCGGCTCGTTCAAGAACGAGCGCGTCGAGTTGCACGAGATCAAGGTTCGGGTTGCATCCGAGACGCAAGTCGAACCTGCCGCGGCCGTCCTGCGCGAGATGCTGCAGCCCGCGCACAAGCAACAGGCCGACCTGGAGATCACGGTGCCGCTCGAGTTGCTGCGCGACCAGGAACGGCAGAAGCGCATGTTCAACCTCGTGCTCGCAGTGATCGCGAGCATTTCCTTGCTCGTCGGCGGCATCGGCATCATGAACGTGATGCTCGCAACCGTGACGGAGCGAACGCGCGAAATCGGCATCCGCCGCGCGCTCGGCGCCAAGAAGAAGAACATCGTCTTCCAGTTCCTGGTGGAAGCGGCCGTGCTATCAGCGCTCGGTGGACTTGTCGGCGTAGCGCTGGGGATGGTCGTGCCGATGGGCATCACGCACTTCTTCGACCAGAAGACGATCATCCGACCAGTCCACGTGATGATGTCGTTCGGCATCTCGGCGCTGGTCGGGCTCGTGTTCGGCATCTATCCGGCATGGCGCGCGGCGAACATGGACCCAGTCGAGGCACTGCGCCACGAGTGACCGCGGGCCTGTGCCGCCTGACTCGCAAGCCGGGCGATCAAACCCAACGCAGGAGCGTCGCGAGCAGCAGAAGAAGCGCGCAGAGAACCAACACGATCCCCGCCCCCCACCGCCGCCACGCCGCCCGCGGAGCATTGGCGTCATGCTCGCCGCCATAGCCGTCGGGGATCTCCACCGATTGGTAGTCGATCTCTTCCGCGTCCTTCCAACCGGTGTTCGCGTCGCTGCCGCACTCGCGGCACGCCCGCGCGGTCGCGTCGACTTCGGCGCCGCAGTTGGGGCACTCGAACATCTTGCGAGATCGATTTGGCTTCACGGCAGTTGCTCCAACACGAGGCCCTTGGGGAAGACCCTGTAGCGCGCCTGTGCAAAGGCGTATTCGTCGACGCTGCGCAAGGTCAACCTCGAGTCGCCTTCGAACCCGACGATCCACGACGCGAAGCCCACTGCGACACCACACAGAGCGCCACCGTCAGCAGGCAACTCGGCAACCGGGACTTCATGCCCAAACGGTAACAAACGGAACTTCGTCCACCACGCCGCGGCCTCCCGCCAACGCATGGGACCGCGCCTGCGTATGCTCGCGCGTCTTCTCTCGCCACAGAATGCCCATGCCAGTCGCCGCGCTACGCCTCGTGCTCCCAGTCTGCGCCGTGTCGTTCGCATTCGCGCAGGACCCGCCGCCACCACCGCAGCAAGCGGACGAATCCGCACCAGCCCAACCAACCCCGCAAGAGCAAGAACCCGAGGCGCCCCGTCGAGGCCCGGCGGCGCGACCGTCGCTGCCGCGAGCGAAGTTTGAAACCGACGCCGGAATGGTGCGCGATCTCGCCTGGCGCAACCTCGGCCCCGCAAACCCGATGGGTCGCATGACTGACCTGGCGGTCCCGTTGCAGAACCAGCGGACCTGGTTCGTGGGAACCGGCGGCGGCGGCGTGTTCCGCACGCAGAACGCCGGCACGACATGGACCAACGTCTCCTCCACCTTCGGCTCGGTGTCGATCGGCGATGTCGCGATCGCGCCAAGCGACAGCAAGATCGTCTGGGTCGGCACCGGCGAAGAGAACGCGCGCAACTCGGTGCAATGGGGCGACGGCGTCTACAAGTCGACCGACGGCGGCGACACCTTCACGCATATGGGTCTGCGCGAGACGTTCCAGATCGGCCATGTCGAAGTGCACCCGTCGAACCCAGACATCGTGTTCGTCGCCGCGCTCGGCAGGCTCTGGGGCGAGAACGAGGAACGCGGTGTCTATCGCACCAAGGACGGCGGCTCGACCTGGGAGAAGACGCTCTACGTCGACGCGCGCACTGGCGCGATGGACGTGCGCCTGGACCCGAAGAACCCCGACACGGTCTACGCCTGCACCTACGAACGCAGCCGCGATCGCTTCGACAGCAACGACCCCGCCGTGCGATTCGGCCCCGGTTCTGGTTTGTGGAAATCAACGGACGGCGGCTCGACCTGGACGCGCATGCAAGGCGGTGCCGCGAGCGGGTTGCCGAGTTGTCTCTGGGGCAGGAGCGGCATCGACGTCGCGCCCGACGGCGCCGTGATGCTGATCGTCGAAACCGAACGCAGCGGCTGGGCCAAAGGCGATCGCAAGGACCGCACGCAGGGCGACGAGATTCCTGAAGACGAGTTGCAACAGCAAGAGCAGCGCCAGCGACAGAACCGCCAACCGCGGCAGACTGCGATCCTCGGCATCGGCAGCGAAGGGGAGAACGGCACCGTCGAGGCGCCCGGCGCAATCCTCACCCAGGTGACCGACGATGGTCCCGCGGCGAAGGCGGATCTACGCGTCGGCGACCGCGTCACCAAGGTCGACGACGAGGACGTGAAGACCTATGCCGACTTGATCGAGATCGTACGCGACTCGCGCGGCGGCCAGAAAGCGACCTACGCAGTCGTGCGCGGCGAGGCCACGCTGACCGTCGAAATCACCTATGGCACTCGCTCGATGGACAGCTTGCTCGGCGGCGGCAACGGCCCCTACTCGGGGCGACTGTTCGGACAGGCCGCGAACAAGCAGAAGTACCAAGGCGAAACCGGCTACGAGACTGGCGGCGTGTTCTCGTCCGGCGACGGCGGCGCGACATGGACGAGGCGCAACAGCCTCACGGAGCGTCCCTTCTACTACTCGGTGATCCGAGTCGACCCCAACGACAGCGCGTTCCTCTACGCGGTCGGCACGACGTTGTGGCAGAGCAAGGACGGCGGCGCGAAGTTCGAAGGCATCAACAAGGACATTCACGTCGACTTCCATGCGATCTGGATCGACCCGCAGGATGGCGCGCACCTGCTCGCCGCTTGCGACGGCGGCGTGAACGAGAGCTTCGACCGCGGCGCGACATGGCAAGTGCACCAAGGCTTCTGCGCGGCGCAGTATTACGACATCACCGCGGACAACAGCGTCCCCTACAACGTGATCGGCGGCCTGCAGGACAACGGCACCTGGGTCGGCCCATCGCGCACGCGCTGGCGCGAAGGCATCGGCTTCTCCGATTGGGTCACGATCTACGGCGGAGACGGCTTCGGCGCGCAAGCGGACCCGGTGGAGCCCTGGATCGTGTATGCGACCAGCCAGAACGGCGGGCTCGGCATGGTCGACCTGCGCAACGGCGAGCAGGCCCGCATCTCGCGGCAGACGCCGCGGCAAGGGACGGCGAAGTTCAACTGGGACGCGCCATTCGCCTTGTCGCCGCACAATCGACTCACGCTGTGGAGCGCCGGCAACTTCGTCTATCGCAGCGAGCGCTACGCGCACCTCGACAGCCGCACTGCGAACGAGCAATGGGGTCCGATCAAGAACAGCAATGGCATCAGCGCTGCGGTCGTATCCCCAGCGCTCGGGCTCACGGATGACGGCACGGCGACGGCGTTGTGCGAATCGCCGCGCGTGCGCGATCTGCTATTCGTCGGCACCGACGATGGCGCGCTATGGCGCGGCGAAGTCGGTGGCGAGTGGACGCAGTTGCAGCAGCATCTGCCCGCGGCGCGAGGAACACGATACGTCAGCGACCTGCATTCTTCCTGGCATCGAGATGGCCGCGTCTACGTGACGCTCGACGGCCACCGCAGCGATGACATGCGCACCTACGTGTTCGTCTCTGAGGACAAGGGCGCAACGTGGACCTCGCTCGCAAACGGGCTGCCCGCCTTCGAGCCTTGCTACGCGATCGCAGAAGACCCACGCAACGAGAACCTGCTGGTCCTCGGCACCGAGTATGGATGCCACGTCTCGCTCGACCGCGGCGACCATTGGTTCCCGCTCGGCAAGTCTTTGCCAACGTGCGCGGTGCGTGACCTCTTCGTTCACGACCGCGATGCGGACCTCGTCGCTGCAACGCACGGCCGCGGCGTGTTCGTGATCGACATAGCTCCGTTGCGCGCGTTCGACGCGGCCGCGAGCAAAGCTGCCGTGCACCTGTTTCCGCCAGAAGACGCGGTGCTCTGGCGCATGCGCTCGCGCGGGAGCAGCGGCAACCGCGGCTACTTCGCCAAGAACCCCGCCTACGGCGCGCCGCTCCACATCTACTGCAGTGATTCGCCGGCCGAGAAGCCACTCGTGACGATCCACGATGTGACTGGCAAGCAAGTCGCACGGATCGAAGCCGATGCGCAAGTTGGCCTGCAGTCGCTGCACTGGGACGCTCGCGCCGATGGCAAGCTTGCGAAGCCTGGCCCCTACTCTGCCCGCATGACCGTGGGGAAGGACACGCAGATTCGAGCCTTCCGGTTGTTAGCCGACCCCGACGCCACGGCCGTCGAAGAAGACGCATCGCGGCCAACGCCTGGCCATGCACAGGAGGACCGTCGATGAACTCGCTTCGCTTGGCATTCTTGCTTGCCGCCACCGCGCCACTGTGCGCGCAGACCACCGACCTCGAGCACCTTCGAGTCAACGTGCTGCAGCAGATGGCATGGCGCGAACTCGGACCCGTGGCTTTCGGCGGCCGCATCGTCGACATCGAGGTCCATCCGACCAACCCTTCGATCTATTGGGTGGCATCCGCAAGCGGCGGTTTGTTCCGCACCGACAACCGCGGGCTCACGTTCACGCCGCAGTTCCAGGACGCCTACTCGATCTCGATCGGCGACATCGCGGTCGCGCCGTCGAACCCCGACGTGCTCTACGTCGGCACGGGCGAGTCCAACAACCAACGCAGCAGCTATTGGGGCGACGGCGTGCACCGGTCGGGTGATGGCGGCAAGACGTGGGCGCACGTGGGCCTCACCGGCACCGAGCACATCGGCCGCATCGTCGTGCACCCGACGAATCCGGACATCGTCCTCGTCGCGGCACTCGGCGCGCTCTACTCGAGCAACGACGAGCGCGGCCTCTACCGCACCCAAGACGGCGGCAAGACCTGGCAACGCACGCTATTCGTGTCCGAGAACGTCGGCGTCGTCGATGTCGCACTCGACCCGACAAACCCCGACATCGTGTTTGCGGCGAGTTACGAACGGCGTCGTCGCGCCTTTGACTTCGATGAAGGTGGCCCCGGCTCGCGCCTGCACAAGTCCAAAGACGGCGGCCTGACCTTCACGCAACTCCGCGGCGGTCTCCCCGAGGGCGAACTTGGCCGCATCGGTGTCGTCGTCGCCGCGAAGGACCCGAAGGTCCTCTACGCGACCATCGAGAATTTGAACCCCGACGTCGCACCGCCAGAACCGGAAGCAAAGCCCGAGGGAGGCAGCGATGCCTCGGCCAAGGACGCCTGGCCTGACGCCGAGACGCAGGCCGATCCGCTGGCCTTCGCCGAATGGCAGGCTGCTCGTGCTGACGCACAGGCCGAGCCGACGCAAGACCCGCAAGAATCGAAGCGCGCGCCACGGCGCAAGACGATGGGTGGCGAGGTCTGGCGCAGTGACGATGCTGGAGAAAGTTGGACGAAGCCGCACAAGGGTCGCGTCGGCGGCGAGCCCCTCTACTACTACGGCCAGATCCGCGTCGACCCGAGTGATGCGAACGTCGTCTACGTGCTCGGCGTGCCGGTCTTCCGTTCGACGGACGCAGGCAAGACCTGGACGCCTGCCAACGAGCGAGCGGGACGACGCAATGCCTACCACGGCAACCTCCACGTGGATCACCACGCGCTGTGGATCGACCCGAAGGACGGGCAGCACGCGCTACTCGGCAACGACGGCGGCCTCGCCGAGACCTTTGATGCCGGCGCACATTGGGATCACGTCGCCCGACTGCCGATCGCCCAGTTCTACACCGTGGCGGTCGATCCCAGTTTTCCGTATCGGGTCTACGGCGGCCTGCAGGACAACGGCACCTGGGGTTTCCCTGCTCAGACCCCCGGCGGCATCCAAGCGGAGACTGCGTTCCGCATCGACGGCGGCGATGGTTTCTGTGTAGCTATCGATCCGACCGACGCCGACGTCGTCTACTCGGAGAGCCAGTTCGGCGGCATGTCACGACAGAATCTGCGCACTGGCGAGCGTGCCGGCATCCGCCCAAAGGCCGAGAAGGGCCAGCAACCGCTGCGCTTCAACTGGATGTCGCCGCTCGTGCTGTCGCCGCACGCGCCGCGAACCGTGTATGTCGGCAGCCAGTTCGTGCACTGCTCGCGCGATCGCGGCGCGACATGGACGACGATCAGCCCGGACCTGACGACGAACGACGCGGACAAGAAGCTGGGCGACGTCCCCCATTGCACGATCACGATGATCGCCGAGTCGCCGCGCAAGGCGGGCCTGCTCTGGGTCGGCACCGACGATGGCAATGTGCACAGATCGCGAGATGGCGGTCAGAGTTGGATCGACCTGACCGCAAGGTTTCCTGCCGCCACGCGCGGCCTCTGGGTCTCGCGCATCGAAGCCTCGCCGCACGCGGCCGACACGGTGTTCGTCGCCTTGACGGGATTCCGCGAGGATCGGCGCGAGCCCTTGCTGTTCCGGAGCGATGACTGCGGCGAAAGCTTCTTGCCGATCGCCAATGACTTGCCGCAAGAGCCGATCAACGTCGTGCGGCAGCACCCCGAGAACCCGAGCCTGTTGCTGGTCGGCACCGAGATGGGCATGTATGCGTCCCTCGACGACGGCGGCCACTGGGCGCCACTTGGCAAGGGCCTGCCTCGGAGCGCGGTCCATGACCTCGTGATCCACCCAGTGCACGGCCACGTGATCGCGGCAACGCACGGGCGCGGCATGTGGGTCTTGGATGGCAAGGGCCTCGGCGCGCTGACCCAGCCCGCGATGCAGAAGGAGTTCGTCGCGTTGCCGCCGAGCGACGGAGTCGTGATGCGTCGGACCTTCTCGCGCGGTTTCGAAGGTGCGCGCAAGTGGTCGGTCGAGAGCCCGTTCGCGACCGCGACCTTTCGCTTCTACTGCGCAAACGACCGCACCGAGAAGGTCGTCGTCGAAGTGATCGACGCCGCGGACTCATCGCTCTTCCGCACCGAAGTGGACGCGAAGGCTGGCTACCACGAAGTCGCCTGGGCCATCGCGCGCGGCCCAGGCGGCGTGCGCGGCTTCCTGCAAGGCGTGTCGGGTTCGCGCCGCAATCCTGGCCAGCGCGTCGGTCAGTTCGCCGTGCGCATCACCTGCGGCAAGGACTCCGCGACGTTGCCATTTGCGGTGCATGACCTGCGCGGCCCGCGCGACGCACTGGGACCGGTGCCCGGAATCGGCGCCCGTCCTGAAGTCGAGGATGCATCCGACGATCACGAAGGCGACGGCGACCGCTGAGGCGTCACCGCCGCAAGCAATCGCCAAGGCTCAACTGAGCGGTGGAATCGGCCCGTCGTAGAAGGGGTCCCCGGTCCCCGTCTTTGGGTCGTCCTCTTCGTCGTCAGCCGCCTCGAGTTCCTCCAGTTCACCCATCAGGATGCACTGGATCTCGGCGAGGAAGTGGATGCGCCACAGCGCCTCGAGTTGCTTTGGCAAGCAATCAGCCTCGCCGCCGCGCTCGCAGTGCTTTGGCTCGAGGTCGTTGAGAACGTAGAGCGAGAGTCGCGCCGCGTTGAGGCTGGCGAGCCACGCGTTGACGTGGTTGTCGGGCAGCAGCAGGATCCAGGTGTCGGTGTCGGGGAGCTGACGCAGCGCGGCGAGGTCCTTGCGAACGATCTGCAGGCGCGACATGAAGAGCCGCTCGAGTTCCGGCGTCGCGTGCTGCCGCCACTGCGATTCGTCTTCGGCGCCGTCGTAGGTCTCCGGCAGCAGTCGCTCGCGCACGCGCGTGTCGGTGCTTTCGACCAGCATGGGCACGCCGCGCAAGGTCTCCAGCGCGCGCTTGGTAAGCCCGCCGATGACGTAGCCTTCATCTGCGCGCGCCGCCCACATGCTCATGCGTCCGCCTGCTCCAAGACCGTCAGCAGATGATGCGCCTGGAGCTTTTGCGCATACACCTCAGCCTGCTCGCGACCTCCGGTCCAGACGACGCTCCGGCCTTCTTTGTGGACCTCGAGCATCAGCTTTCGCGCCTTGCTCTCTTGGTAACCGAACACCTGCATGAACACTCGGGTGACATAAGTCATCAGCGTGATCGGGTCGTCGTGCACGACCACGTTCCACGGCCGAGCCGGAGCGGTCTGCGTGCGCGTCTCCGTCTTGATCTTCTCTTTTGTTGCGGCGCGCGGGCTGACGAGCATCCGCGGATGATAACGGCCGCCGCCCGACTGTGCAGCCCACCCTGCGCAGTCGATCGAAACCGATCAGCGTGCAGCGAGTCCGCCCATGGTGCAGACCCGGGCGAAGTGCTCCGGCAGAACCGGCTGCACCGACAATCGCGCGCCGCGTTGCAGGACCATCATGCCGTTGAGCCCCGGATCGAGTTTCATCATCTCGCGCGTCACCAAGACCCGCATCGCAGCACCCGGCACGAGTTCGACCCCAAACCAACGCGGCTCCACAGGCGTCGACTTCGCGTCAAAGTAAGGGCTGTCGGGGTCGAACTGAGTCGGGTCCGGAAAGGCGGCCTTGGTCACCCGCGCCACTCCCACAACAGCCAACGGCTCCGCATTGCTGTGATAGAACAACACGCCATCGCCGACTCGAACGTCGTCGCGAAGCAGGTTTCGCGCCTGGTAGTTGCGCACTCCCGTCCACTGCGCCCGACCGTCGGCGACGAACTGCGTCCAGCCGTAGACATCGGGCTCGGACTTGAACAACCAGAACCGACTCGGCTTCTTGGACATCTGCGTAAGACGACTGCGAGGTCGTCGCGGAGCTACTTCCAGAGTCGGCGAAGGTTGTCGCTGTCGGTCGGCGATAGCTCGTGCACGACACCCTCGGTACCAGTGCGGCTGCGGACGACCAGCGGTTGGCCTTCTTGGTCCCACACGTCGAGCGCGCCGAAGCCGATGGAGTCCGGCGGATCGTAGTTGCGGCCAAGCACGATCGACCAATCCGGCTCGCCACGCCCGGCATCTTTGAGCAGCTTCGCGCGCCTGGACTGGAGGTCGCGCATCCGATCGATGATGTCCGCAACACGTTCATCATCCACGGCGGTCCGCGCCGCATCCGTCCAGCGCCCCGTGTCGTCGACGACCAGCGTCCGCGCACCTCCGCTGCGGCGCGCGAGATCGGCCCGCGTGACCGGCTCCCCTATCGCGAAGATCGCGCGAGCCACGTAGTCCGTCCACGGCCTGCGAATGACGTCGACCGCGCCTTTGGGCACCGCGACGATGTCGTCTGGCGCGTCTGGCAACGCCGCATAGCTGACTGGCAGGTTCTCGATCACGTCGTCGCGACCGATGCGAACGCGGTGCGGCGCGGCGTCGCGCACGCCCTGCACCGCGACGACAATCGCACTGCCATCGAGGCCGCACTTCGAGACGTCGGCACCTCGCGGCACGAACGACATCGCGCGAAGGTTGTTGATCGCGGTCAACAGCTCGTTGGCGGCCTGCGGCTCGGCGCTGCCGACGATCGGCTCCTGCAGTTTCCACGCCGCATCCACACTGTCTCTGGTCACGACGATGCGCGGCCGCGTATCACCGCCGTCCACCATCATCGTCAGCGCCTCGTGGTAGATATCGCGCAGCGGGATGAGCAGCCGCGAGCGCAACTCGTCGGCCGTCTCCGTGAAAATGCGCTGCGCCTGTTGGTTGAGCGTCTTGAAGCTGACTTTGCGCGCTTCGAGTCGCCCGTAGAGGTTTTCCTGCGTGTCGCGCCAAAGCTGCACGACCTCGTCCTCTGCGCCGCCGCGCAGCGTGAGAACAAGGTCTGCGGGCCGATCGGGCGGGCGGATCGGGCCGGTGACGAACAGGTCGATTCGCATCGCCAGGATGTTGCCGACGAAGGAATTGGCCGAACTCGTCGCGGCGCGCGCCTCGATTGGCGCGACGAGCCGCCAGCCGTCGCCGCCGCGCGCAAGTCGCATCACCTCGCGGCCGCCGTCCTTGGTCTCGCGATCCACTTCGATCTCCGAGACCAACGCCGGCGGAGTCGAAAACACCTGCCGCTCGCGCAGGTCGTCGATGCCCTTCTTCAACGCGGTGAAGAGCCCGAGCCCGCCGCGGTAAATCTGGCCGTTGCGACGCACGAACAAGTCGTTGCCGAGAGGGCCCTCGGCGCCAATCTCGATGCGTTCCTTCGTGCCATCCTCGAAGTCGATCTCCAACTTCAACCGCGGCTTGTCCAGGCCCGTTCGCGCGCGATTCTCTGCGTTGTCGAGCAAAGGCGTCTCGCCGATCATCGCACTGTCGAAGGTGCTCGCGACGTTGACGACGTGATCCTGGGCGAGCAGATCTTCCAACGGGTGCGCGATGCGGAATGGCCCGCCTGGTGCTCGGCGAATCTCGATCGGTTCTTCGTCGACGAACTGCCACTGCATGCGCACCGCGGTTGCGATGCGGTGGTTGGAGAGCAACGAAACCGAGACAGCGCCGCGGTCGTCGGGTTTCTCGTCCGTCATCCAGAGCACCGCGCCGAGCGTCGCAACGACGAGCAACAGTGCGAGCAGAGTGCGCCAGCCCATCAGCGATCCCTCCGCCGCCATGCGACGAACATGCCGAGCAGCAGCAGCGAGGCTGGAACGGCGACCACGAGCAGCCACCAGATGCGACCCTGCTGCTGCGGCGCGAGTTCGAAGTGTCGCGCGACATAGCGGCTGCCCTGGATGTCGAGCAGCACGTTGCGCTCGACGAGCCAGTTGAACACATTGGCGCAGAGGTTGGCGTTGATCGCCATTCCCAAGTTATTGCAGAACAGGCCGGTCATCACGACACACCGGCCCGTCGGCTTGGATCCGTCCGGGGTCGCGTCGCCATCGACCTCGACCACGGCGCCGAGATCTTGTTCGCCGAACGCGCTCTCCAGCGCCGGCGCGCGCGTGTCCGGGAAACCGTCGCGCCCTGGCATCGCGAGCCAGGCCTGCGGACCTGACTTCACCAACGTCTCGTAGCGGACGCCCTTTGGCTGGTCGGACCGACGCAGGATCGGGCGCGCCTGGTCCATTTGCAGCATCTGGCTCGAACGCGCCAGCCGCATCGTGATCGGATGATTTGGATTGAGAGCAAGGTCGAGCTTGCTCACCCGAGGGTCACCGTCGAGACCGCGCACTTGCGAGCCGTAGCGCGGGTCCGTGATCAAATGGTAGACGGGTTGCGGCCCGAGCTCGAAGCCGAGCAGCTTGCCAAACTCGCCGCCCGAAGGATTCCAGTCGCCTTGGGCAGCCCACGAGTAGTTGACGAACACGCGCCCGCCGCGTCGCAGGTAGTCGTGAAGCGCGCGCACTTCTGCGTCCGCGAACTCGCGGCGCGGCTCGAGGATCGCGACCACTGCCACGTCGCCTGGCACGGATTGCGTGCGGGACAGGTCGAGCTCGCGCGAGTCGATTCCGAGCGCATGCAGCGTCTGGTACATCTGCGAGTAGCTCGCGCCCGTGTTCGACGTCGGCGGCTGCAGGTCGAGCGAATTGCCGTTCAAGAACCAGACCACCGGCGTGCCCTGAACGAGCAGACTCTTCAGCGCAGAAGATATGGCTTCTTCACCTTTGTAGTTCTTCAGCAGCGGCAGCGCAGTCTGGGGCAGCGGCGATGATGTCTGGCGGATCTCGGGGATCTCGACGACGGCTAGGTCGCCTTCGAGCGACATGGTTCGGTGTCGCGGCGGCCGGCCCGGCTGCTGCACCGACACGGCGATCACGTCGGTTGACGTCACGCCCAATCGTTGCACCGCCTCGCGAGTTCCATGCACGTCGCCATAGAGGTCGTGGGCAACAACCGTCAGGCCCTCGCCGCCATGGAAGGCGTATTGGCGCAGCAGCATCTCGGTGAGTTCCTGCAGCCGTTGCAAGATCAACCGGCGCTGGCGTTGGATCGGATCCTGCGGCAGCGAGCCTCCGCGCTCGAAGAATGTATGCAGCTCGACCTTCACGCCTTGCGCCGACAAGTCGCGCAGCAGGTCGATCGACACTGGGTCGATCGTGCTGCGTTGCTGCGGCGTCAGGTCGATCAGTGTCTTGAGCGCAGGCCGGCTGCCTACCCACACCATCAGGAGCCATACCGCGAACATCAACGCGCCGGCAACGACGAGATTGGCCCACTGGCCTGCAGCGCGGAGCTTCATGCGACCCTCCTCGCCGAGAAGCTGAGCGCGGTCAAGAACAGGACGAACATCGTGCCGCCGGCGTAGAACCAGACCTGGCTAGTGTCGACGAGACCGCGCGCCCACCATTGCGCAAAGTTGCCCATCACGTCGAGCTTCGTAATCCACTGGTCCGCGTAGTAGCCCGTTGCGAGTTCGCCAAGCTCGTTGCGCAGCATGTCGGGCAGCTTCAGCAGCCCGAGGTTGAACAAGATCGCGACGATCGCGGCCAGCAGCAGGTTGTCAGTCAGGCTGCTCGCAAAACAGCCGAACGCGAGCAGCATCGCGCTGAGCAAGAACATGCCGATGTAGGCCGAGAACACCGGGCCAAAGGCGAGGTCCGCGCCTAGAAACTGGGGCATCGTCAGCGCCCACAGCAGCACGACACTCGGCAGCCAGAGCAAGGAGTAGAAGGCCACCGCCGCGAGCCACTTGCCCAGCACGACTTCGAAGTCGCGCAATGGCGCGGTCATCAGCATCTCGATCGAGCCGCTCCGGCGCTCCTCGGCGAAGCACCGCATCGTCAACACGCCCGGCACCAGCAGCACCATGAAGAACGTGCTCGTGAGGCCATAGCACGCGGACGGAAACAGGTCCTGGTCGAGTTGGTAGGTCGAGAAGGTCTGCGCGAGCGCACTGACCTCGAAGCCGCGCCAGAGGTAGAACAGCACGGCGATCAGGTAACTGACCGGGCTGTAGAAGTAGGACATCAGCTCCTTCTTCAGCGTGACGAGGGTGCCGTTCATGCGACGCTCTCCTCGTCGCGGTCCGAGCCCTCGGTCACCTGGTAGAAGAACTCCTCGAGCGTCGGCAGATCCAGACGCAGTTCGCGCACCGCGGCGCTCCGTGCGGCCAACGCCAGAGCCACCGCCTCCCGAGGATCGCCCATCGGCTCGGCACGGGCACGGAGCCTCGCGTAACCATCGCCAAGGTCCTCCGCCTCTTTACATCGCAACGACGGCAGCCCTGAGACCGCGGCCAGCAACTGCTGCGCAGTCGCAGCCGCCTCGACACGCAGCACGCGTTCGGAGCCCGCCGCGACCAGTTCGCTCGGAGCACCGTCCGCGCGAAGGCGCCCACGGTGAATGACCAGGATGCGCGAGCTGACGTCCTGAACCTCCGCCAGGATGTGGCTGCTGAACAAGATCGTGTGCTCCTGCGCGAGTTCCTTCACCAACGCCTTGATGCGGCGCCGCTGGTTGGGATCGAGCCCCGACGTCGGCTCGTCGAGAATCAAGATGGGCGGATTGGCGACCAGCGCGTCAGCAAGTCCGGTGCGCTGGCGATAGCCGCGCGAAACGTGACCAACGAGTTTGTTGCGCACCTCGAGCACGCCGGATCGCTCCATCGCCCGTTCGACGTTTGCCCTGCGCTGCTTGCGTGGAACGCCCTTCAGCGCCGCGCGGTAGCGCAGATACTCCTCGACTCGCAGGTCTGGATAGAGCGGCACGTTTTCGGGCAGGTAGCCGATGCTGCGCCGGACGTCGACGCCTTGCGTGCGAACGTCAAACCCGTTGACGCGCACCTCACCAGAGCTTGCCGGATGGAAGCAAGTGAGCGCCCGGATCGTGGTCGTCTTGCCCGCGCCGTTGGGCCCGAGGAATCCGACGACTTCACCGCGCTGCACTTCGAAGGACAAGCCGTCGACCGCCGCCGTGGCGCCGAATTGCTTACGCAGGTCGCGTACTGAGATCATCATGCAGTTGCTGCGACACAGCAGGCGCGCAACTGCCTCGCACAAGGACCAACAGGTCCGACGCGGGCCCGCCGCCCGCGGGAACCAAGCACGATAGCATCCGCGTCCTCGGCCTGACAACGAGCGCAAGCACCTCGGACTGCCGCACTCTGACCTCGGTAGAAAGGACTGCGCCCGCTCGTGGCGGGCGCAACCATACGAAAGTGCTCGCGAGCGCTCGCAGCGTCACTTCACTTCGAAGTCCGCATCCTTGATGTCATCGTCACCGCCCTTGGCTGCGCCAGCGCCTGCTGCGCCAGCCTGCGCCCCGACTCCGGGTGCGCCAGCCTGCTGGTAGAGCTTCTGCATCGTGGCCTCGAAGTCCGAGAGTGCCGCCTTGATCGGATCAGCGGAGTCGCCTTCCGCGACCTTGCGCAGCGCGGCGATCTTCGACTCGACCTCGCCCTTGAGGATCGCGTCGATCTTGTCACCGGCCTCCTTCATCTGCTTCTCGGCCTGATAGGCGGTCGAGTCCGCCTGGTTCCTTAGGTCCACCACCTCGCGACGCTTCTTGTCTTCCGAGGCAAAGCGCTCGGCGTCCTTCGCCATGCGTTCGACGTC
>SXPK01000003.1 GCA_005776365.1 Planctomycetia bacterium | reverse complement strand
GCCCGACTTCGGAGTGGCCCATCAGGCCGCACGGCAGGCCGACGTCTTCGCCGCTTGCCTGCAAGGTGGTCCAGGGCCACTTCTCCTTCAGTCCCCACCAGAAGCGTGGCTGTGCGAGCGAGATGGCGTTGCCCGGACCAGGCGCGGCTTCGCCGAAACCATCGAGCACCACGAGCAGCAGCGGCGGACGACTCATGCGAGCAATGCCTCCACCCGCGCCCCGATCACCTTGTGGTTCTGGTGGATCTCCGCGGTCAGCGTCTTGGCGCGCATCGCGGCGCCGTTGGCAAGGTCGCGGTCGTCGAGGTAAGCCGCGTTGATGCGGACGTTGAGTTGAGCACCCTCGCCGGCGGCGACCAGCAACGAACTGCCAGAGGCCAGGTCGCTGCAGATGTTCTTGCCAACGCAATCGATGACGCCGGCCATCGCGACGCAGACGTCGCGGACCATGCACAGCGTCTCCTCGGGCACGATCATCGCGCCGATCATCGCTTCCTGGATCGCGCGGTTGCGCATCGACTGCTCCTGCTCCGTCGTCTTTGCCATCGCGTAGGCCCTGCTGACGAGGTCGAAGGACGCGCAGTCGCGTTCGGCCATCGGCAGAAGCCGCAGGAGGTGTTCTTGCAAGGTGCTCTCGACCCGCGAGAGGTCGGCATCGCGATCGAGGTTGGCCTTCTTGCCGCGCGAGAAGCGCACCACCATCAGAAACAGCGCCGTGCCCAGAGTGGCCGCCATCGCCGCCGCGGCGCCGCCGCCTGGTGTCGGAGTCTTCTGGGCGATCGCGTCGACGATCTTGGAGAAACTCTGGTCGATCATGGGGCCGAACAGTGTCCGGTCCGGCCCGCCGCGCTGCCAGTGCGACGTTGCCACGGGATCGACCTCGATCCACAATCTGGCGCATGAGCCAGCAGGACCGCCGCGCCCGGCCGGGCAAAGGCCCGAACCGACCCCTCTTGCGCTGGCTTGCGTTCGCGCCGCTTGCGCTGGCCGCCTGCCAAACGGGCGGTCTGCCGCCAGGCTTTGCCGAGGCCGCCGCCACGGCGCCAGAAGACACGCCTGCACGGCTCTGGCTGCGCGGCGAGCAAGTCGTCGGCGCTGCTGCTGGCATCGGACCGGGTGCGCTGTCACAGCCAGCGCAAGCCGCGATCGAGGCCGTGGCTCCCGGCGGCGAGCTGGTCTTCCTCGGGCGCGAGTGGGGTCCGCGCGGCGAGCACTTCCGCGTCGAGAAGCGCTACACGGACGGCGGCGCGACGACGTATCGCAGCGCGCTCTTCACCGCGGCGGGCGAAGTGGTCGAGCGCTCGCACACGGTCGCGGTCACCAAGGTCCCGCCCGTCGTGCTGGGCGCAGCAATGAAGTATGGGCGCGACCTTCGTCGTTGCGACATCGTCTCGGACGCCGTGACCGAACGGCACTGGCACATCCAGTGCGTCGACGGCGGCGGTCGCACCTTTGTGATCCTCGTGGGGCTCGACGGCTCGACGATCGCCGCGAGCCGCGTCGTCGAGGCCTCGCTGCAAGCCGACGCCCGCTGACGCGCGACGTCGTGCGTTCAGCCCTTGCGTTCGAAGGCGACCAACTCGACCACGGTGTCGCCGAGCACCTGTCGCAGTTCGTGCCCGATTGTGGGCGCATACCAGATCACGTTGCAGCGATCGACGAAGGCGTCGGCATCGCACCGACGCGAACGGCGGACGATGCGGAGCGCGTCGTGTGAGCCGGCGGGCGTTGCCACGCGATCGAGATCCTCGACGACGTAGACCGTCTCGATCGGCAACGATGGACCGCCAGCGGTGCGATCCGCGTAGCGACAGGTCCAAGACTTTCCGACCCAGAGCGGCCAGTGAAACCGCACGTCGGCCGGCGTCAGCGCGTGCGTCGGCTCCTTGCTGCCACTGACGATCTCACCCAGCATCGACAGGTCGAGCCCGCGCAACTGCGTGTTGCCGGCCGCGTCGGCGAGCCGGTAGCCGTCGGGGCCCTTGTCCGTGACCGTGAGGGTGGTGCGCTGCTTGCCGCCACGCAGCAAGGTGAACGAATCGCCGACTTGCCAGTCGGGCCGTTCGAAGCGATCCGCGCCGACCGGGACTTCGGCATCGAAAGCGACAAGGCCAGGCCCATCCCCTGGCGGCAACGTCGGCGGCGCGGCGCAGGCAGACCAAAGGGTCGAGAGGAGCAGGATCGCTACGCGGCGAAGCATGTCGCGCAACATGCCGGAGCATGGCGGTGGGCGAAAGCCCGATGCTGCACGAACTCGATCGACGGAGCATTCTCGCGAACCATCATTCGGCCTGCCCGCGGTCACGCCTTGGTCGTGGCTCTATGGCCGCAATCTGTCGAATCGGGCGCGAGCCAGCGCGGCAGCCTGCGTCCCTTGCGCCGAATCAGGGCTGCGGGCGTTCGGCCTCGACGTGCACGCCGCCGAGGAAACTCGTGTGCACGGTCGCCACGCGCTCCGAGCCATCGCGATCGCGATAGCGCACCGCGTAGATCGTCTCGTGCAGCGAACCGATCCAGCCTCGCCCGAACGGCAGCCATCTTCGCGACAGCATCGTCGCGCCGCGTTGCGCGAAATGACGTTCGATGCGAATGCGATCGAGCCGCATCGACATCCAGATCGTCGCGATCATGACGACCAGCACGACGGCAAGCGCAACTTCGGGACGGATCGAGTTCACGCCAGCTCGACGGGAATGGGCCGGAAGTCGATCGCATCAACGGATGCGAGCACGTAGCGGATGCCGTTGGCGTCGCCTTGGAAGCCATACTTGAGATCGCGTCCGTGCAAGTGACCATAGACGCACAGTCGAACACTGGCGTCGTGCATCATCTGCACGGCTGGAGTCTCGCGACCATCCGTGTACTTCGGCGGATAGTGGATCAACGCGACGGTGCGGGAGCCAGGGACGCAGCCGCCAAGCGCCTTGCCGGCGTCGATCGACTGCTGCAAGAAGCCGAGTTCGCGCTGGAAGATCTTCGCCGCCTCCGGCTCTGCCCATGGAGCGTCGGGCGGGTCCCACAACCGGGAGCCGACGACCACGGTGCCGTCGTCGAGACGGAACGCATTGGCTTGCAGCATGTGGATCGACGGGTGGACCAGCTTCTGCAACTTGTCGCGGACGCCCGACCCACGGGGCCACCACGTGCAGTGGTTGCCGCGGATCAGCACCTTGCGGCCGACGCGCGCGCCGAGCCATTCGAGGTCGGGCGCCGCTTCTTTCCAGGTCAGTCCCCAGGACGTGTCGCCACCGACGAGCACCCAATCATCAGGACCGACGATCGAATCCCACGCCGCTTGCATCTTCTCCGCGTGCCCGGCCCAGTGGTCGCCGAAGATGTGCATCGGCTTGTCGACGCCGAAGCCGAGGTGCAGGTCGCTGATGGCGAAAAGTCGCAACGTCGTCGAGGCTCCGGACTGCTTTGCAAAGCGACAGGCATAGGGGACCATCCGCCAATGCTCAAGCGCGCGTCCGCAGCGTCGTTGTTGTTCTCCGCACTGCTCGCAGGCCAGGAGCAGTCGGCGCCGATGCCGCAGGGCCTCGATCCGACGTTGTGGCAGCGCGCGCAAAAGCTCCACCATGAGTGCGTCGTCGTCGACACGCACACGGACACGACCGGTCGCATCCTCGACGAAGGGTTCGACATGGGCCCGCTCAGCAAGGACGGGCACATGGACTTGCCCCGCATCCGCCAGGGCGGTCTCGACGTCGCATTCTACTCGATCTACGTGGCGTCCCGTTTCTACGGTGATGAGCAGGCGCTGTTCCACAAAGCAGCTGGGGACGACGATTGGCCGCGGCCGCAGGATCCAGGTTCTGCGAATGGCAGCGCGCGACGCGCGTTGGCGATGATCGACGGCCTCGTGCGCACGGCGGACCGGTATCCAGCACAGATGGCGGTCTGCGACTCGGTCGCGTCCGTGCGCGCCACCCTCGAAAAGGGCAAGCACGCCGCGTGCATGGGCATCGAAGGCGGCCACGCGATCGAAGGGCAGCTCGCGCTGCTGCGCATGTTCCACCTGCTGGGCGTGCGCTACATGACGCTGACGCACACCAATCACAACGAGTACGCGGACTCGTGCGCCGACTCCGTGCCACGCTGGGGCGGCCTCAACAGGCTTGGCCAGAAGGTCGTCATGGAGATGAATCGCCTCGGGATGATGGTCGACGTCAGCCACGTGTCGGATCGCACGTTCTACGACGCACTCGCAGCCACGCGCGCTCCGGTGATCTGCTCGCACAGTTCTCTGCGCGCGATCTGCGAGCATCCGCGCAACGTGACCGACGACATGCTGCGCGCCATCGCCAAGAACGGCGGCGTCGTGATGATCAACTACAACTGTGGTTTCATCGACGCCGAGTATGGGAAGCGCAGCTCGCAAGTTTCGCAGACCAAGCGAATCCAGGAGCGCGAGGCGCGGAGGCGCTTTCCCGAAGGCAGCGAGGATCTCGCGCAGGCGTTGAAGAAGCTCGATGAGCGCTTTCCGGCCCCGGAGCGACCGACGATGGCGGCGCTGATGCAGCACATCCTGCGAGCCATCGAGATCGCTGGCCCCGATCACGTCGGGCTCGGCAGCGACTTCGACGGCGTGCCGTGCGTTCCGCAGGGGATCGACGACGTGACCATGCTGCCGCGCATCACCTACGAACTGTTAGCCGCAGGAAAGAGCGAGGAGACGGTCCGCAAGGTGCTCGGTCAGAACCTGCTGCGCGTGTTCGAGCGCGTCGAGCAGGTCGCGCGCGATCTTGCTGGCGAGCCCGCATGGCAGAACGACCCCAAGACCGACAGCGACACGCTTGCGCGCTGATCGACGGCGCCAAACGCCTGCAGCAGCCGCCAGCAGAACCGCTGCCCCTTGCCAGCAAACGAAACGAGCCGCGTCGCCGCGGCTCGTGGATGCAAAGGAGAGTGTCGTTCGCCGGCGCGTCAGAGACCGGTGATCGTCATCGTGTAGGCCGACGCGAACCGGAAGTTCGTGAAGGACTGGAACGGGTGCGACAGGCTCGTCCAGTAGAGGTCGAGGCCGATGATGCCCCAGTCCATCGGGATCTGCAGCGGCAACTGGAACTCGTGCGAGTTCTGCGCGAAGTAGCCGAAGTCGTAGGTGAAGAGGATCGGCGTGCCGATCGGCAGGATGTAGTCCTTGAACAACTCAGGGCCAGGCGTGGCGCTGACACCGATGAAGGCGCGGCACTGGTTGTTGCCCGCGACGCAGAGGGAGACAGCGTCGCCGATGCGAGGCGCACCTCGCAGGAAGATCGATTGGTTGCACTCGTGGCCATTGGCGACCGTCGCGCGGTTGCTGCAGTTGCCATCCGTGAACGTCATCGCGACGTTGACGCGGCGATGCGCCTGGGACCGCGAGGCCGCGGCCGCGAATGAAGCTGAGTCGAGAGTGGCGACGCCTTGGCCTTGCAGATGCATGCGGAACGTCGGCTCGACCAGGAACGGACCGGAGCCGATCTCGCAGGTCTGGCTTGCCGTCGCGCTGGCGACGCCATGCCCGTTGCTCTGAGCCACGAGACAGAAGTTGAACTCGCCAAAGCAGCTCGACGTGACGAGCACGGGCGCCGACTCGGAGTCCTCGTCGAAATCGAGGCGGAAGTCAGGCTGCACGGTTCCGGCCGCCGACTGGGAGATCAACGTCGCGCCCGAGACCATGTCGGCCGGCGCATTGAAGAAGATCTCGTCGATTACTGGGATCGTCGCGGCCCCACCACCTGCGACCAGGTTGGCGACCGTGACTTGGAGGATCGCCGTCGACGGGTTGTAGTCGAAGCGAATCGAAGCCGAAGCCGTCTGGCCGTTTGGCAGCCCTGCACCTTGCAGGCCACAGCCATGCGCGAAGGCGTCGATGAGGACCGTCGCCGGGCCTTGGGCTGTGACGGCAGCGGCCGACATCAAGACTGAGACTGCGAGAGTGCGTGCGAACATCGTTAGCTCCAATTGCTCCTGCGGGTGAGGATGCAGGCGGATCCGCGGCTCGCGCTCTGCGAGGACCGCATGAGAAGCTAACTCGGCTCTCCCCTTCGACTCGTCTCGGCGAGCCCGCGAACGCAACGCGGCGGCGTGACAGCCAGGAACTGCCGATGGCGCCAGCGCCACACGAGAGTTGCCGCTGTCCAAGTTCGGGACGATGCGAAGGGCGAGCTTTTCGCGCACTATGCTCCGCGCCCCCATGAAGTCGGTAGTCGACGAACTCGAGGCGCTGCTCGGGCCCAACCGCACGATCCACTCCCGCGACGCCTTGCTCGCGTGGGAGTGCGACGGCTTCACGATCCATCGCGAGCCGCCGCTCGCGGTCGTCTTTCCAGAGTCCACGACAGAAGTGCAGGCCGTGCTGCGCATCCTCAGCAAGAACGGCGTGCCGTTCGTGCCGCGAGGCGCCGGAACCTGCCTGTCGGGCGGGCCGACGCCGGTCGGTCCTTCGGTCGTAGTCGAACTCGCTCGCATGAATCGCGTGCTCGATGTCGATGCTGTGGATCGCAGCGCGCTCGTCCAACCCGGCGTGGTCAACCTCGACCTCACCACGCACGTCAAGCACCTGTCGCTGCACTACGCGCCGGACCCATCCAGCCAGTCGGTCTGCACCATCGGCGGCAACGTCGCCGAGAACAGCGGCGGCCCGCACTGCTTCAAGTATGGAATGACGGTCGACCACTTGATCGGCGCGACGGTCGTGCTGCCGGACGGACAACTTGCGCAACTCGGAACCGAATCCGGACCGCGGCCCCCGCAGGGTCTGGACCTGCTGGGCGTCTTCTGCGGCTCCGAAGGCACGTTCGGCATCTGCACCGAGATCCGCGTCCGCCTGTCCACCGACCAGCCGGCAGTTCGCACGCTGCTCGCTTCCTTCGCTGACATGACGAGCGCGTGTCGCGCAGTTTCTGACATCGTCGGCAGGGGCCTCGTGCCAGCGGCGCTGGAGATTCTCGACCAAGCGACGATCCGGGCAGTCGAGGCCTCGGTCTACAAAGCGGGCTACCCAGAAGACGCGGCGGCTGTGTTGCTCGTCGAGTTCGACGGCGAAGAAGAGACACTCGACGAGGAAGCCGGGCAGACGCGACAGGTGTTTGCGCACCACGACGCGTTGCGCATCGAAGAGGCGACCGATCCGCGCGAGCGATTGCGACTGTGGAAGGGCCGCAAGGGCGCCTTCGGCGCGATGGGCCGCTTGAGCACCGACCTCTACGTCCTCGACGGCGTGGTGCCGCGCACGAAATTGGTCGAGGCGCTCGAGGGCATCTACGCGATCGGCAAGAAACACTTCGTCGTGCTGACCAACGTATTCCACGCGGGTGATGGCAACCTCCATCCCAACATCAGCTACGACGGACGCAACACGGAGGAGACGGCACGCGTGGTGCAAGCAGGCCACGAGATCCTCGAACTCTGCGTCAAACTCGGCGGCAGCGTCAGCGGCGAACACGGCATCGGCACCGAGAAGATCAACCACATGCCGCTGATGTATCGGCCGCAAGACCTCGACGTGATGGCGCGGGTGCGCCGCGCATTCGACAAAGAAGGGCTGTGCAACCCCGGCAAGGTGCTGCCCAACCGCAGCGCGTGCGCCGAGTCGCAGAAGTGGCCCGCGATGATCGCGCGTGTGCTAGGCGAGGACGCGGCTCGATGAGCGAACTCCGCCCCGCATCCGCGAGCGAAGTCGCCTCGATGTTGCGCGACCTAGCCTCAGCGAAAACCAGCGTGCGCATCCGCGGCCTCGGCACGCGCGATCGGCTGTGCGTGCCAGCGCCCAAAGGCGCGGCGATCCTGTCGCTGCGTGCCATGTCCGCGATCGAACGCCTGGAGCCGGACGACCTGACTTGCTCGGTGCAGCCCGGCGTGACGTGTCGCCAACTGGCGGATGCGCTCACGCGTGCACAGCTCGAGCTCGACTGCCTCGACGCCGATGACCTCGGCACGATTGGCGGCCTCTACGCCAGCGATCCGCTGCCGGCTGCGAGCCCGCACGCCGCGTCGCCCCGTTCGACGTTGCTCGGGATCGATGGCGCGCTCATGGAAGGCCTCGAGTTCCGCTCCGGGGCGCGCGTGGTCAAGAGCGTCGCGGGCTTCGACGTGCACCGCCTGCTCGTCGGCAGCCGCGGACGGTTGTTCGCAGCGACCTTGCTCCACCTCAAGCTGCGGCCTGCGCCAAAGGCCAAGGTCGCGTTTGAATCTCCCCCATCGGACGTCGTGCTCGCCACGAAGCTGCTGCACACGTTGCGCATCGACGCATCTTCGCCCAAGCGGTTGATGCTGCTGCGCGAGAATGGTGTCGCGATGGTTTGCGGCGTCGCGAGCGGAAATCCACGCCAGGTCGCCTCGCTGCTCGTGCGTCACGGACTGCGCGAAGCGACAGCCGCGAAAAGGCCGCACCTGTCGGCGCCCGATGTCGGCCACGAGTTGGTCGTCGGCTGCGTGCGGCCGTCGCGACTGCTCGATCTCGTTGCCGCACTGCCAGCCGAGGCGCCGTTGCTCGCGCATGGCGGTGGCCACTTCGAGACGATGCTGACGCCTTCGCGATCCGACGCGCTCGTCGCAGCGATGCCGCGCATCGGCGGCCATGCTGTGGTGGCGCTTGGCGCGAATGCACGCATCGGCGTTGGCACCCATCTCGACGTCGGCGCCGAACGGCTCCAGCGAGAACTCCGCTCCGCGCTCGATCCGCGCGCGCTGCTCGCATGACCACTTCCTCGACCCGACCGGCGTTCGACTCCAAGGCCGGCGCAGAATCGTCGCCGCTGTCAGCCAACACCTACGAGCAGACGCTCGGCTGCGTGCACTGCGGGCTCTGCTTGCCAGCGTGCCCCACCTACAAGACGACTGGTTCCGAAGCAGACTCGCCGCGTGGCCGCATCTACCTCGTGCGCGCGCTAGCCGAAGGACGCGTGCAGGACAGCGGGATCGTTCGCCACCATCTCGACCGGTGCCTCGACTGCCGCGCGTGCGAAACCGCATGTCCTTCCGGCGTGCACTACGGCGCGATCCTCGAGTCAACGCGCGCGGCGCTCGAGGCCAAGCAGCCCGCTGCTGGCCTGCGCGTTCGCGTAGCCAAACTGCTGCTCCGCCACGTCGTCGCGCACCAGGCTCGACTGCGCTTCTCGTTCGCCTTGCTGCGGCTCGCAGAATCGCTCGGTCTGCGTCGCCTCGCCCGAGCGATCGGCCTGTTGCCCAAGGCCGTCGACGACATTGCGCCGCGAGTGCCAGGCGCGTCAGCGCGCGCGCCGCTACCGACGGGCTGGCACAAGCCAAGGGGCCAGAGCCGCGGCAAGGTCGGCCTGTTCACGGGGTGCGTGATGGAGCCGATCTTCGGCCACATGAACCGCGCGACCCTTCGCCTCTTGCTGGCCAACGACTTCGAAGTGTTCGTGCCTTCGGCGCAGAAGTGTTGCGGCGCGCTGCTCGTGCACGCGGGCCTGCCCGAAGACGCGCAGCGACTCGCACGCGCAAACACAACCGCCTTCGCAGAATGCGAAGTCGTCGTCAACAACTCGGCTGGCTGCGGCTGCGCGATGCGCGAGTATGGCGAGTTGCTCGGCGACGAGGCGGGCCGCACGTTTGCCGAAAAGTGCCGCGACATCTCCGAGTTCTTGGCGGACCGCGGCCTGTCCGCGACGCCGGCGCGCTGCGAGGTGAAGGTCGCCTACGACGACCCGTGCCATCTCTGCCATGGCCAGAAGGTCCGACAGCAGCCTCGTGACCTGCTTGCCAAAGTGCCTGGCCTGAAGTTCACCCAGCATGCGCGACCAGAGGACTGCTGCGGCTCCGCCGGTATCTACAACCTGCTGCAACCCGACCTCGCCGCCGACATCGGCAGGCGCAAGGCCGAGTCGTTGTGCGCGGCGAATCCCGACTTGGTCGCCACCGGCAATCCGGGTTGCATGATGCAGATCGCAGCACATCTCAAGGCCGCCGGATCGAAGGCACGTGTCGTGCACCCGGTCGAGTTGCTGCTGCCAGAAGACCGCCCCTGATCTTGCGCCGCCGCGCAGGCGACGCTTGGCAGCCCGCTGAGAACGGCTGCGTCGCCGAGAGCGTGGCAGCCTGCGGCCTTCAACGGGCTGTCAGCCGCCGATCGGAGTGACGATCGACCACAACCCGGCGGTCGCCGACATCACGCCGTTCACCGCGGACTGATCGAGCACGAACCACTGCGAGTAGAAGGACACGCCGACGAACTCCGACAACGGCGGCACCTGCAGCGACAGCGTGGCGCCAGCAGTGCCAGGTCCGCCGACCGTGAACAACGAGAACATGATCTCCGGCGACACGAGCAGGTAGCAACCGGGTGCATTGAGCAACGGCCCGAGATCGAAGGGCAGCGCCGCGGATCCAGTCGATGTCACCCACTGCGTCCGGCTCGTGCCGAGCGCGAAGATCGCAATCGTCTGCGCCGCCGAGTTGGACAGTTGATGGGTCCAGATGCCGCCTGGCTGCGCCAGTTGCAAGGTGTCCGCAGTCGGCGTGATGAAGTTGATTCCGCGGCAACCGTTGCCAAAGGGCATCTTGGCCCCTTGCCGCGTGCTGAAGCTGAGAAACAGACCTTGGTTGAGCACCAGGTTGCCAGTCACTGCCGACGCGTTGCCGCCGGCGTAGCAACGCGCGAGGCTGCCGAACCCTTGGTCGGTGCCACGCAGATCGAAGGCGAAGGGTTGGTTGCCACGGCCATTAGCAAAGACCTTGATCTCGACGAGCAGCGGGCTGACACCGTCCCAAGTGAAGATGGTCGTGAACGGCACGTTCAGCACGGGAGCGCCAGCACCCGCGCTGGTCATCGTCAGCGTCGTTCGCGTGCGCACGATCACGCGCGGCGTCGCGTAGTTGCTGTCGAAGGCCGACGAGAGCCCCGACGCGTTGCCGTGCGCCATCGCGACTTCGATGTCGAGAGTCGTGGATGGAGCCGCCGAAGTCGAAGCGCCAGCGAGCACCGAGAGCGACTGGATGCGCAGCGGCTCGGCTCCCAAGTTCGCCGCTTGCGCCGCCGAGAACCACTCTTGGTAGCGGCCGATGCCAGCGGACAGCGGGATCTGCGTGTTGGCCGCCAGTGGGGCTGGAAACGGCAGCGTCACAGTCTGCGCGCAAACGGCGGCGCAGCAGGCGAACAAGGCGGCGAATGCACGCATGGGTGTTTGCTGGGTACGGCGGGGCGCAGAAGTCTATCCTGTCGCGCAGAAACCGCAGGCTCGCAGCCTGCGGCTCGGTCCGCCGATGAGATTGGCGGGTTGCAACGGGGATCGTGCGGGACTGCCAAGCCACCGACACGGTCGGTAGCTGCTAGCACCGGTGCGCCGTCGCGCAACAGCCCCGTTCTAGAAGTAGTACCACTCGCAGACGCGCGCGATCGCGCCAGTCGTGGTGCCGCCGCCGATGACGTGCACTTGCCCGCGTGGGGTCAGGTAGGACGCAGCCCCGGCGCGCGCGACCGTCAGTGACGGGCCGACGGACCAGGTGTTGGCCGCGACGTCATAGATCTCGCCGCTCGCGAGCGGCGTCGGCGTCAGGATCTGGCCGTTGGCCCCGCCGACCACCAGCACTCGATTGCCAGCCAACGGGATCGAACGCTGGTTCGCACGCGCAGTCGCCATCGCGCCTGCGCCCGACCAGACGTTGGTTGCTGCGTTGTAGATCTCGGCCGTGTTCGTCGGCGTGCCTTGGCTGACGAGCGTCATCTGGTTGATGCCACCGGCGACGAGCCAACGATCACTCCCGATCGGCACCGCGTCGATCAGCGCGCGGCCAGTCGACATCGAAGGGCCGGCGGTGATCGCATTGGTCGTCGGGTTGTAGATGTCCGTCGTCGCGCGGACGGCGGGCACCTTGACGATGATCAGATTGTCGTAGCTGACGCCGCCGCAGATCAGGAACGTGCCGTTGGGTCGCGGAATCACGAACTGCCCGACGCGCGGCGTGCGCAGGTTTGGCCCCGCCGTCCAGCTGTTGGCGACCGGGTCGTAGATCTCGGTCGAGTTGACGGCATGTTCGATCGTGTCGATGCCGCTCGTGACCACATCGAAGCCGCCAGCCACGAGCACGCGACCGTCCGGCAACAACGTCGCAGAGTGGCCGACGCGCGGCGTCACCATCGGGGCGACCGGGACGAACGTATCGAGCAACGGCTCGTAGACCTCGCAGGCCGTCTGCGGGTTGTTGAACAAGTCCACGCCGCCGCAGATCAGCCAACGCCCGTCGAGCAGTTGCGTCGCGGTATGGATCGAACGGTATTGATTGAGCTGCGGACCAAACGCAAACGAGTCGGTCACGTCGTCGTAGATCTCGGTGGTGCGAACGGCGACCTGCGCGAGCAGAGCGCCACGGCCGCCGCCAACCGCCATCCAGCGACCATCGTTGCGCGGGAGGATGGTCCCGAACGCGCGGTCGTCGGTCATGTAGACCTGACGGTCGCGGAAGGCGCCCGCTGGAGCCAGGCGCACGACCTCGGGTGGCGAGACTTCGTCAAAGACCGTTGCGAAGCCGCCGAACGACAGTCCCTGGAAGTAGAGCGGGACGTCGAGGAACCCAGGCACGTTCGGCACGACCCACGCCGGCCCGACGTATCTTTGGTCGAGACCGAACATGCCGAAGTAGAGATCGAGCTGTTGCAAGCCGACGTCGAGCACGCGCGTATCGGCAGGATCGACGAGATACAGCGGCAAGGGACCTGGATCGATTCCCATCGCGATGATGCAGAATTGCAGCACCGGCCCGGGTGCGAGTTCGGTCGTCAGCGTTCCCGGGAAAGAACCGCCGACCAAGGAGAGTCGCATCGGCCCCTGCGCGACGGCAGGAGCGGCCAGAGCGAACGAGACCGCCAACGCGGCGACAGTGGAGATGCGTCGTGCGTGCATGGGATTTGGAGTGAGAGAGCGCGCCGATCATCCCGAGCCAGAACACGATGACCAAGCCCCTTCGCGCAACCAGAGGCCCAAGGGCCGCGAAAAGGCGTTGCCCGAAGCCTGCACCCCCCCATACTCCCGCGCCGGACGACGGCTTTCGCGCGTCGCGTCCAGACCTCGGCGCGCACCAGCACCATGCCCCTCTACACCAAGACCGGCGATGAAGGCGAGACTGGCCTCTTTGGCAATCGCCGCGTCCCCAAGGACGACCTGCGCATCGAGGCTTACGGCGTCATCGACGAACTGAACTGTTGCCTTGGTCTCCTGCGCACGGAAGGCCTCGATGCCGAGACCGACGCCAGGTTGCAACTGCTGCAGAACTTGTTGTTTGAGTGCGGGGCGGACCTTGCGACCGAAGGCGGTTGCGCTTGCGTGCCCGCGGTCACCAGCGCGATCGCGCAGATGGAGAAGTGGATCGACGCCAGCGAGTCCGAGCTTTCGCCCCTGCGCAACTTCATCCTGCCGGGCGGCAGTCGTGCATCCGGGTTGCTACACGTCGCCCGGACCATCACCCGCCGTGCGGAGCGCCGGTATTGGACCTTGGCCAGGGTCGTTCCCGATGTGCCGCGGCCGATCGGCATCCTGCTGAACCGGATGTCCGACCTGTTTTTTTCTTGGGCCCGCCGCGCCAACGTCCGAGCAGGCGTCAGCGACGTCCCGTGGACGCGGCAACCATCGAGCTGAGGTCGATTCGCCGGCACCGCCATAGTGAGGCGAGCCGACGCGTTGCTGCAAGTGTTGGCGCGCAGCGAAGCTCATTAGCCCCGCGCGAGTTTGCCGTCGCGCCCACTCGCATTGCATGCAAGCCCTGAAAAGGCGCCGTGGCGACCGGGATCGACCCTGATCGGCCTGAGTCAGCAACCTTGTCAGACTGGATCAGAACGGAACAGATCCGATCGGACCCGACCCGATCAGACGGGACCAGCGGCGGTGCGGCCCAAACGGCACGCACGGCGCAGCCACATCATCGCGCGTTCGACTTCACGCGGCGTCGTGACGGGGATCTCGACGAACTCGCGCGAGTGCGGGTCGCCATCGTCCGGCATCCGCTTGGCGCCGATGATCTTGAGGGCCTCGGTAACCTGGGGCGGGGCCAGCTTGACCACCACACCCTTCTTGCCGAGGTAGGCGAAGACCTGGCCGCGGACGAGGAAGCAGTCTTTGCCGTCTCGCTTCTCCCGGGCCACGTCCTTCCAGGCGCAGAGACGCTCGACAATCGTCGCGAGTGGATCCATGGGGCGAAGGACTATAGCAACGCGCCGTGTTGCCGCCAGAGGTTGGACAGAACTTCGGTCGCAGGGCGATACGCGCCGTCAGCCGATGCGGAGCAGGTTCTTGGTCACGAGCCACATCATCGCCGGATACTCGTCGAGTCGCCGCCGCAGGTATTGGACGGCCAAGCTCCAGCTGTTGGCGAAGGGGACGTAGAGCCGACAATGGATGCCGCGACGGCGCAGATCGGCGTGCAGTTTCTCGCGCGGAACTCCATACAGCATCTGGACCTCGAACCGATCTGGCCCAGCTCCACAGGCCGGCGCGACCTGCTCGACGAACTGCCGGACCGCCGCTTCGTCGTGGGTCGCGAACTCGACGTAATGCCCCGCTTTCAGCAGGCGCGCGGCGTAGTCCAGCATGCGCTGCTTCATCGCCGGTTTGGCGACCAACGCAAACTCCGCCGGCTCCTGGTAAATCCCGATCACGAGGCGGACCCGCATTCCTTTGGGCAGGGCCGCGAGGTCCTGCTCGGTTCGGTGCATGCGGGTCTGCAGCACGCAGCCGATGTGGCGGTGGCCAAGCGCCCACAGCTTGTGCAGCGCATCGAGCGTGAAGTCCGTCCAGTGGCGACTCTCCATGTCGATCGTGACCTGGACCCCCTTCTTGCCAGCGGCGTCCACGATCGCGGCAATGGCCTCAAAGGAACCTCTGGCATCGCCTCCGTCCTGCAGCGGCGCGATCGTGTAGGACGAAGGCTTCAACGACAGCGTCGGTCGGCCCTCCTGACCCGCGCCCTTCCACGCCGCTACTGCGTCGACCATGCGCAGGTAGGTGCGCAGGTTCTCGTCGGCTTGACCCTGCTCGCGAATGTCTTCAGCCAGCAGATCGAGCGTCGCCATCAGCGAACGCTTCTGCCAGAGGTCGTTCACCGCGGCCATCGCGAGGTCGAGCGAATCGCCGGCGACGTAAGGTCGGGCAAACAACCGCACGAAGAACGGCGGAATCAGTCGGATCAGCAGCTTCACGGGGAGTGCGGGATCATGGCGACGGCACGCCGGGAAAGCCAACGCGCCGAAGGCTCATGGATCGAGGCGAAAACGCCGATGACATGGGGCGAGGACCAGCAGGCAAACATGCGGATCGTCTACGTATTTGAGCGGACCGACGAACTTTGGGGCGGCGTCAAGGTCGCGCTCGCTGATGCCAACTGGCTCTCGGCGAAGGGGCACGAGGTAACCGTGGTCAGCCGCTCGGGGCCGCCGACGTGGATGCAACTGCGCTGCGCCTTCGTCCAGCAGCCGACGCTCAACGCTGCGTCGATGCCAGACGCCGATGTTTATGTTGGCACGTTTTGGACCACGGTTCCGGCCGCGGCCGAGGCGGCGAGCCGCCGCGGCGCTGCGTGCGTTCACTACTGCCAGGGTTACGAAGGTGACAACCCCGAGTTCGCTGCGCACAAGCAGCGCATCGAACAGGTCTATCGACTGCCAGGTGTGCAGCAGGTCACGATCGCGCCGCACCTGACGCAGTTGCTGCAAGAACGCTTCGGCAGTAGCCCGGACGAAGTGGTCTACGTGATCGACCACGACACGTTTCGCACCGGCCCCAATCGCATTCGCCAAAGCGCCGCGCCACTTCGCGTCGGCCTCGTCGGCCCCTACGAAGTGCCGTGGAAGGACATCCGCACCGGGCTCGATGCCTGTCGCCTCGCGGCAGCAGCAGGACAAGAGATCGAACTCGTGCGCGTGACGAACACGCAACCGCACGCCGACGAGCAGGGCTTGCCGTTCCCGGTCGAATGGCACACGCGCGTGAAGCCCGCGCAGATGGGCGACATCTATCGCTCGATGGACGTATTCCTGGGCACCTCCAGCGGAGCCGAGGAAGGCTTCTTCCTGCCTGCGGTCGAGGCGATGGCCTGTGGCGTCCCGTGCGTGCTCACCGACATCCCGTGCTTCCGTTCGCATGGCGACGGCAACTACGCGCTTTTCGTTCCCGCGCGGGATCCGGCCGCGATGGCAGAAGCCATCGTCATCGCTGGCCGCGTGCCGCACCTCGCCGAAGAACTGTCGCGCCAGGGCATCGTCGCAGCACAGCGCTACACGCAAACGGCGCACGGCATCGCGTTCGAAACAGCGCTCCAGCGCGCCGTCGCGGCAACCGGCCGCAAGGCGACGTCCGTCGTGGCTGATCGACGCGTTCCGAGCGTGCACAGCACAGAAGCCCCGGTCACTGCACGATTGCAGCACGAACTCGAACTCGCGGCGGCGGACGCTGCGATGCAAGGCGACGAGCCGCAAGCCGCGCGAATGCTCGCGGCAGCGCAGTGCCTCGCCGCCGACGACGTGGCGCTCCACAATCGACTCGGCGTGTCGCACTACAGCCTGGGCGATCACGATTTTGCGCGCGCCTGCTTCGAACGCGCCTTGCGCCTCGATCCGCACAACGCCGACGCGAAAGACAATCTGCTCGCGATCCGCGGAGCCTGAGCCGGACACCGTGCCATGCGCATCCTCTGCAACCTGCCGCTCGAGTGCTTCGATGATCGCAAGAACCTGCGCGGCGTCGAACTCTGCACCTTTGGGCCGCCAGACCGGATGGTCGTCGATGGCGTGCGCTTCCCCTTCGATGTCGCGTTCGATCCGTCGCGCCAGTCGATCGACCAGTTGTTCGCCGCGCTGCCCGCGGGCTTCGCTCCGGACCTGCTGCTGATCTGGTGGCCGGACCAGGAACCGCTGCCAGCCAATCTGCAACATTGCCCCGTGCCAACGGTCGGCATCGTCTCCGACTACAACCTCACACTGCCGACGACGACGCGACTGCAGTCGTTGTTCGATGTGCTGCTGTGCGACACTGCTGGCGTCTCTCTGTTCTCGGCGATGGGCTACGCGGACGTGCGTCGCTTCTGCCAATACACGTGGAAGCGCCCCTTCCACGATCGCTCGCCAAACCTGCCGCGCGACATCGACATCGCATTCGCTGGCAACCTGAATCCAGCGGTGCAGAAAGAACGCACGCCATGGATCGCGCGTCTGTGCAACCTCGAGGCGCGCGGCGCCACGGTCGCTGTGCGACAGGGCGTCAAGGGCTCCGCCTACGGCGACCTGTTGGGCCGAGCGCGCATCGGCTGGAACCGGTCGATCCGAGGCGAGATGAACCTCCGCGCGTTTGAAGTTCCAGCCTGTGGCGCGCTGCTGATGATGGAGCGCGAGAACCTCGAGGTGCGAGAGTTCCTGATCGACGGCGAAGAGTGCGTTCTATACGGCGACGACGACTTCGAGCCGCTCGCGCTCGAACTGCTCCGCGACGAGTCGCGGCGCAAGCGGATCGCCGAAGCCGGCCATCGTCGCGTCCAACAGCACACGCTCGGCAACCGCATGCCCGCGCTGCTCGACCTGCTCAAGAGACCCGGCCCCGGCCGCGCAAACGCCGGTGACGCGGCGGCGAAGCTCGGTCGCGCCGAGGCAATGCTGACGACGTGGGCGCACGGCGACGCGACGCTCGCTGCCGCGATGGACGCAGTGCGCGCCGCACCCGAGGACGCCCGCGCCATCAACACGCTCGCCGTCGCGACTCTGCGTTGGAAAGGCATCGCTGCCGCTCGCGACGCAGTGACGTTGCTGCATCGCGCATGCGCAGCCGACGAAGGCTTCGTGCCTGCGGCATGGAATCTCGCGCACGTCCTGCACGGATCCGACCGCCAAGACCTCTATCTGCGGGCCGCAGCAGAGGCGCAGCACCGCGCGCGCACGGCGCGCTCCTGCACCCAGTTGACCGGCCCGATGCTGCCGCTCGGTTTTTCGGCGACCTCGATCGACTGGTCGCGCGCGCTGCAAGCCGCGTGGCGCATTGGCGCCCCATCCACGGTCGCTTCGCTGTTGCAACCGCAGCGCACCGAGTTCCGTCCGCCCACGCCCACGCAGGCCTGAGGCGTCCGACCGCCACGTCGACGCAGCGCGTGCTTATGCGCTTGCGCGATGCTGTGCCTTCGCCACGATGCGCGACCCCAACGGGAGCGTCCATGCCAAAGCACACCTGGTCCTTCTATCGAGCCGGCGGCGTCGATCAGGTCCGCATCGAATCTGGTGCCGACATCCTTCATCTCGACGAACTCGACAAGAAGCTCTGGGTCGCCCTGAGTTGCCCGGTCAAGGGGCTCGAGATCGACGAACGCACGCTGCAACTCCTCGACACCGACAACGACGCGCAAGTGCGTCCGCCGGAGATCCTCGCCGCGGCAAAGTGGCTGCGCGAGGTGCTCAAGAGCGCGGACGGAGTCGCGGCTTGCACGGATGGGGTCGCGCTGTCGAACCTGCGGACCGACACCGCGGAGGGCAAAGGGCTCCTTGCATCCGCGCAACACATCCTGCGGAGCCTCGACAAGAAGGATGAAGTCATCACCGTCAACGACGCAGCAAGAACCGCGGAAGTGCTGGCGAACGCGTTGCGCAACGGCGACGGCGTCGTGCCGCCGGAAACGATTGCGGACCCAGCCGCGCGCCAAGCTGCCGAAGAAGTCGTGCAATGCGGTGGTGCCGCCACCGACCGCAGCGGCAAGCCAGGGTTCGGCCTGACGCAGATCGACGCGTTCTTCGCCGCTTGCTCTCAGTTCGAAGCGTGGCGCGCGCAAGCTGACGCAGATCCGCAGAAGGTGATGCCGTTCGGCGACCAGACCGAGGTCGCGTTCGCCGCATTCGCCAGCGTGCGCGCAAAGATCGACGACTACTTCGGCCGCTGCCGACTCGCGGCATTCGACGCGCGCGCGCTCGCAGCGGTCAACCGCGAGCAGGAGGCCTACATGGCCGCCGCCGCGAAGGACCTGACCATCACCGCGAGCGAAGTTGCGCACTTCCCGCTTGCGCACATCGAGCCGCACAAGCCGTTGCCGCTGCGCAACAACGTCAACCCCGCCTGGGCCGACGCCCTCGCTGCCTTCGCTACCGCGTGCTGCGCAGGCCGCGACGCGATCGACGAGGCGCAGTGGACCACTCTGTGCAAGCAGCTCGACGCGCACGCCGCATGGATGGCGAAGCGGGTCGGCGCCATCGTCGAACCGCTCGGCCGTGACCGCGTGCGCGAACTGCTGCGCGGCAACGCGCGCGCGGCGTTGGAACGCGCCGTCGCGGACGACCTCGCTGTCGCCGCGGACGTCGATGCGATGGCGCGCGTCGAGAAGCTCGCGCGGCTCCACCGCGACTTCGCGAAGTTGCTGCGCAACTACGTCAGCTTCTCCGATTTCTACAGTCGGCAAGGCGCGATCTTCCAAGCGGGCACGCTATTCCTCGATGGCCGCGAGCTCGAACTCTGCTTCCACGTGCACGACGTCGCCAAGCATGCGGCGCTGGCGCCGATGGCGAAGTCCTATCTCGCCTACGTCGACTGCACGCGGCCCGGCGTGCCCAAGATGCAGGTCGTCTGCGCGTTCACCGCCGGCGACAGTGACAACCTCTTCGTCGGACGCAACGGCCTGTTCTACGACCGCAAGGGCATCGACTGGAACGCGACGATCGTCAAGGTCGTCGACAACCCGATCAGCATCGGGCAAGCGTTCTGGTCGCCGTACAAGAAGCTGCTGCGCTGGATCGAGGACACGGTCGCCAAGCGCGCCGTCGAGGCGGACACGCAGGCGACCGCCAAACTGCAGACCGTCGCGTCGAAGGCCGGCGAAGCCGCCGCCACCGGCAAGGCCCCAACCGATGCCGCGCCAAAGAAGATGGACATCGGCGTGTTGGCCGCCATCAGCGTCGCGATCAGCGGCATCACCGCAATCATCGGCACGGTGCTCGAGCGGTTCTTCGAACTCGGCTACCTGATGCCGCTCGGAGTGCTCGGCGTGGTGTTGCTGATCTCGGGTCCATCCATGCTGATCGCCTTGATGAAGCTGCGCCAGCGCAACCTCGGCCCGCTGCTCGATGCGAACGGCTGGGCCGTCAACGCATTGACCAAAGTGAACATCCCACTCGGCTCGTCGCTGACCGGATTGCGCAAGCTGCCAGCCGGAGCCGAGCGCTCGCTCGTCGACCCGTTTGCGGAAAAGCCAAGTCCCTGGCCGCGACTGCTTGGCGGGCTGCTCGTCATCGCAGCGATCGCTTGGTTGCTGTGGCGCACCAACACGCTGCATCGATGGAAACCGCACCACGCATGGCTGCAGCACCACGTCGAGACGTCGCTGCTGTCGGACATGCACGCGGCCGGTCCGGGCCAGACCATCGTGCTGACCGTGAGGTCGGGCGACGACGAACTGGAGATCTACGAGGCGAAGGACGGCGGCAAGCTCGTGATGAAGCTCACGGTCAAGGACGGCGCCGCGTCGCTGACCGTCCCCACCGACGCCAAGCCGGGCGCGTGGATCGTCCGCGACAGCGCGAGCGCAACCGAAGTCGAGATCGACATCACGGATAAGCCAGCGGGCAACTGATCCGCGGCCCGCGATCAGCGCGGCTGGTCGAGCACGATCTTCTGCGGCAACGGCTGACCGTCTGGCACGAAGCGCATCGAGATCGAGTTCACGCAGTGGCGGGTGTTCTTCTCGGTGAACCGTTCGCCGGAGAACACGTGACCGAGATGGCCCTCGCAGTTGGCGCAGACGATCTCGACGCGCATTCCATCAGCGTCCGCATGGCGCGTCACCGCGCTCGCGATCTCGTCGTCAAAGCTCGGCCAACCGCAGCCGCTGTGGAACTTGTCCTTCGACTGGTAGAGCGGCGCGTTGCACTGGCGGCAGATGTAGGTCCCCTTCGCCTCGTGATCCGTGTATTCGCCGACGCCTGCATACTCGGTGCCCTTGTGCAGGATCACACGGGCTTCTTGCGCATTGAGTGGGTTGTAGGACTTGGGCATGGCGGGAAGGGCGGCAGATGGCGCGACCGGCGCAGCGGTCGCGGGTTGGGCAATCGGAGCCGCCGCTGGGTGCGACGGCGCGGTCTCGCCATTGCTCGCCGGCGTGTCGTGCGAACTGCACGAAAGCGCGCACAAGCAGGCGAACAGGACCGCGGCGTTGGCAATGGCGTGGCGCATGCAGCGAGGTTGGGCTCAGGAGTCGAGCAACGCAATCCCTTCGTGGGCGACAGCAAACAGGATGCACTCCGATCCGCCTTCGAGCGCGACGGGCGCATGCGTGGTGCCGTCCTCGTAGCGAACGAACTGCCCCTGCAAGTGCTCTCCCATCGCGTCGCGGTAGCCGCCTTGCAGCACCAGCACCTCCTCGGGTCCCTGGTGCCGATGCGCGGGGTAGCCGCGGCCTTGCTGCATGCCGATCAAAGCGACGACGCGGCCGGTGGCGGTGTCGCTGGCGTAGAAATGCACGCGCACGCCGTCATGGCGCGTCTGCTTCCACGGAATCGCGTCCCAATCCAGCATCGCCATCCGCCTCAACCGTGCGCAACCGCGACCTCAGGGGCGTCGCCTCGCTGCGGCGGATCCGTCGTGAACAGCTGCATGCAGCGCTCGATCGCGTCCTGGTCGCTCTGCGCGTCCCAGAAGATCGCCGCGAGCTTCTGATGCGTGGTCTCGCGCGCATCGCGCAGCACACTTTCGAGCGGCGCCACCTCGCCCTCGTCGGGCAGTCGGGTCTGCATCAACGGATGCTGGCGGCTCATTTCCCGATACTGCGCCGCCGGCAACGGCCGGTAGCGACAGAAGAAGCCAAAGTGCCACGGCAAGAAGAACATCGCGCGCTTCCTGCCCTTCTCGTCCTCGCGGAAGTGCGCCTTCATGAAGCCCAAGAACTGGCGATAGATGGCGACGCGCTGCTCCGCGGTGGGCTCGAACTCCTGCTTCTGCTCGATCTCGCGGAAGATCCACGGCTTGATCAGCGCGCCGCGCCCGACCATCACCGACGCGCAATTGCTCTTCTGCTGCAGGTCCTCGGCCTCGTACCAGGTGTAGACGTCGCCATTGCCGATCACCGGGATCGAACGCTCACTGACGATCCTGGCGATCCACTCCCAATCGGCGGCCTTCGTGTAGCGCTGCTCGCGCGTCCGGCCGTGGACCGTCAACGCCTTGGCGCCGCTCTCTTCGACGATGCGCGCGACCTCGCTCGCGTTCTTGTCATCCTCGCTCCAACCAAGCCGGATCTTGACCGTCACCGGCACTGGCAGGCCCTTGACCATCGCCTCGACGATGCGGCCCAGGTGCGCGGGCCGCTGCAGCAAAGTCGCGCCCATGCCGCGCTTCACCACATCGTGGATCGGGCAGCCACAGTTGAGGTCCAAGAACGCGGCGCCGCGTTCGACCGCGGCCATTCCCGCTGCGACCGCCAACTCGGGCTTGCTCGCCGCGATCTGCACGCCAAAGCACGGCTCGTCGGCGTGCTTGCGCAACAAGGCCATCTCAGTCGGCGTCTGCCGCATTACCTGCCCCGAGTAGGCCATCTCGGACGTCGTGGTCTTGCAGTCGAATGCCACGCAGAGCCGTCGAAAGGGAAGGTTGCCGCCCTTGGTCAAGGGAGCCAGGATCACACGACCGCGAAAGTCCATGCGCACTGCATACGGGCACGCGCCCCGATCGCCAAAGCCGCATTCGCGTACGGCGCACCGCAGCCACAGATCGTGCAACGCGTCTCGCCTCCGTCCTGTCGCTATATTCCCGCCCCATGCAGATGCCGTTCTCCCGTCCGCGCGCAGCCGCAGTCTGCGCGATCCTGGCGTTCTCGCTGTTCGTCGCCGCCACGCGCGCCGTTCCGCCACAAGAACCCGCACCCAGCGAACCAGGCCACCTCGTGCTCGTCGTCGAAGGCACGGTCAAGCAGTTGCGCGTGACTCACGCAGTCAAGAAGGCCGACGCATGGGCTGGACTGCCGCAAGGCCTGACCAGCGAGTTCGCACTGGTGATGCTCGATGCCGCAGGCAAAGAAGTGCAACGCCTGCCACTCGACCTGTCGAAGTTCGAGACCGACGAGTCCAAGGTCGACGCGCCCGTGGTCGTCGAAGGCTGCATCGTGAGGAGCCCCAAGATCGGAACGCTGCTCAACATCCCATTCCGCGCCGACGTCGCGACCTATCGCTTCGTTCGCGGCGATCGGGCGCTCGGCGAAGTCGACGCCGCGTCGATGCAGCGCATGACTTCGGAGGCGCGCCGATGAGTTTCCGTGCCCTCGCCGCGCTCGCGACCACTTGCGCCATGACGTTGGCGCAGACGCCCATCGTCACCACGGTGCTCAACAACGGCACGACGACGTCGCGCTACGACATGGTGATCCTCGGCGACGGTTATCAGGCCGCCGAGCAGACGCGCTTCAACCAGGACGTGAACACGTTTCTTGCGGGCCTGTTCGCAAAGTCGCCGTACTCGACGTTCTCGATCTACTTCAATGTGCACACGGTGTTTCGCGCCAGCGTTGACTCGGGCGCCGATCACCCGGACGTCGTGCCGCCGATCGTCAAGAACACAGCCTACAGCGCGAGCTACAACACCGGCGGCACCGCGCGCTGCCTCTACATCCAGAACACCTCGCTCGCGCTGAGCGACGCCGCGCTCGCTCCCGCCAACGAGTCGCGCATCCTCGTGATGGTCAACGACAGTCGGTACGGCGGTTGCGCGAGCACGTTCGCGGTCAGCTACAACGGCGCGTCGATGGTCGAGGTGCAGAGCCACGAACTTGGCCACTCCGTTGCCGGGCTCGCGGACGAGTATGACTACCCCAACGGGCTCTACACCGGAACCGAGCCGAACCAGGTCAACGCCACGGTGAGCAGCGTCGGCCAGAAGTGGTCGCACTGGTGGGGAACAGAAGGCATCTCGGCCTTTCAAGGCGCGATGTACCACACCACCGGCATCTGGCGTCCGCGCGCGGACTGCTTGATGCGAAGCCTCGGTCAGCCGAACTGCGCCGTCTGCCGCGAGCAGATCGTTCGCACCGTGAACGGCATCGCCACGACCATCCTCAACCCATTGCCAGCGTCGCAGTCCTTGACGGTCGCGCGGCCGTCCCTGCAGGTGTTCAGCTTCACCAACCTGGTGCCCGCGGCGAACAACCCGCTGATCACCTGGCTGGTCGACGGCGTCGTGCAGCCAAACCAGAACACGAGCGGCATGTTCTTGAGCACCGCGGGCATGACGCTGGGTGCTCACACGGTGAGTGTCGAAGTGCTGGATCGGACGCCGCTGGTGCGCAATGACCCCGCCAACGTCCTGCGCGAGACCCACACTTGGAACGTGTCGGTCACGGACCCCAACGCTGCGAGCCTTCGCATCACCGCCAACAGCGTGACCCCGCAACTGCTGCTCGTCGGCGCCGAGTGCGACGTCGCAGTCACAGTCGCCAACGACGGCCCTGCCATCGCGAACAATGTGCTCATCGAGCAGTTCTTGTCCGTCGACACGACGTTGACGACGAGCGACTTCTACCTAGGCAGCGGCACGATCCCTCAGATCGCAGTGGGCTCGCAGCAGTCCCTGACGCGCCGCGTCAAGCTGCCGTGGTCCGCGGTTCCACGGGTCTACCAGTTGTTCACGCAGGTCAATCGCCTGGGCACGATCAGCGAGCCGTCGATGCTCGACAACGTGCAATACCGATCCGTGCTCGTGCAGACCGGCGGCTGCGCGCCCAAGCTCGAGTATCGCGACGATCTGCACTACCCGAAGGACACGGCGGGCGTCTCCCTGCAATCAGGAGGCATCGTGAAACCGACCGTCATCGCGCCGTGCGCGGCGCCAGGGACGCTCTACTTGCTGGCGTGGACGTGCAGCGGCACGCAGCCCGGGCTCGTGCTGTCGCCGACCTTGACCCTTCCGCTCAACTTCGACGCCTGCACCACCACGGGGCTCGAGCTGCTGAACGGCAACGTGTTCCAGCTGGCGTTCGGCGCGCTCGCGACGAACGGTCTCGGCAACGCGACGATCGCATTCCCTGGCGGGCTGTCGCTGCTGCCGACGCCGACGCACCTCGCGGCCTTGTTGCTCGACTCGTCATTGCAGTTCGTCGGCGTGACGAACGCGATCGCGTTCAACCTGCAATAACGCGCAACCACGCGGCTCTGCGTCAGCCGACGCGCATGAATCCGATCGGATCGCCGACGACCGCGGTCGGCAGCGTGTCCTCGTCTGGCGCGTATGCGATCTTGTTGCGCTCGCACAGCTCCACGAACCACGCGACTTCTTCGACGCTCGTCGTGATCCAGCCCGGCTTGCTCATGCCACCGAAGATCGCGGCGGCAAAGGCGCGCGCCTTCTCGCGTTCCTTGACGAACGCTTCGACATCGAGCTGCGCCGGCGCGATGCGGCCGTAGGCGACTGCGCTGAGCCACGGATACGACTCTGGGTCCGAGAACACGCTGACGCACGCGAGGTGGTCGTAGCCGCCTTGCTTCGCAGCCTCCGCGGCGTCGCCATGACGCATCTTCACCTTGCCGGTGAGCCCGATGCGTTCGATCGCCTTCTCGATCACTTCGCACTCACGCAGGCGCGCGTTGCAGGCGATCACGCGACGGCCGCGCACGAAGCGCTCCGCGAAGAGCACCGGCAACTCCGCGATGCCGGCGCCGGCATAGAGCGAGACGCCGCCTTCGGGCACGCGCTGCAGCAGCGCGCGCGCCCAATCGAGACCGAGCGGGACGACTCGCGGGCGCAGCTCTTCCCAATGCTCTTCGCCGTCGTCGTGGAAGTAGATCTTGCCCAGCGCTTCCCAATCGAGCGCCTCGAAGAGCTTGTTCAACGTCTCTTCGCAACGATCCCAGGACCATAGTTCGCTCATGCCGTTCGGCCCTCCTCGCCGATCTCGCGCAATCGCGCGAACGTGAAGATCCCCGTCTTGTGGCCATCGCTCCAGACAAAGGTCAGGCCGTAACGACCGACGAGTTCGAAGGCGAGAATCAGGATGTCAGGACGCACCGAGGTTGGATCCAACAGCTTCTTGCCCGTGCCTTCCTCGATGCAGTTGGCGCACGGGCAGAGCAAACGCAACTGACGCGCGCCGAGGTCAGTCGTGGCGCCATCCTTCCACCCGATGCGGAGCGTGAATGGCGACACGAGGTCGGCGGACTTGGGAATCGCAGCGGTCATTTCCGGTGGGTCAGGTGCTTGAGCGACGTGCACGGAACGGCGACAACCACCGCGTGCGCGTCGGATCGATCATTCTTGCAGGCGGACGCAGTCGACGCATGGGTCGTCCCAAGGAGTCGCTGCCGTTCGGGGCGAACACCATGCTTGGTCGCACGGCGGAAGTCTTGCTCGAATGCGCAGATCCGGTGTGCGTCGTGGCGCGCGACCGCGAACAACGACTGCCACCGCTGCCGCTACGCGTGGTGATCGCCTGCGATGAGCGACCTGATGCCGGCCCGCTCGCCGCGATCGCGACCGGCATGCGCGCGCTGTTGCAGCGCGGCGGAACACTGGAGCAGGACGCCGCCTTCGTGACGGGCTGCGACGCGCCCTTCGTCACCCCCGCGGTCGTGCGCTTGCTCGTAGGTGAACTCAGCGATGCCGCGTGCGCGGTGCCATGCGTCGGCAGCACGCTGCACCCGCTGTGCGCGGTCTGGCGACTATCGACCTTGCCCGCGATCGACCTGGCGCTGCAAGGTGGCATCGACGCGCCGCGCGCGATGCTGCGCCTACTGAAGACGCGCGAGATCGACGAGACCTTGCTGCGCGAGGCGGATCCGCATCTATGGTGCCTCTTGGCATGCAACTCGCCTTCCGAATACGCGGCCGCGCTGCGCCTCCAAGGAGCAGGTGATGGCAACTGAGTTGGCCACCGGAGAGCTGCGCATCACCGTGCTCGGCTCCGGCACCGCGATCCCGGTCGCGGATCGCTTTCCCGCTGGCTACCTCGTGCAGTCACGCAGCGCGACCCTTCTCGTCGACTGCGGACCCGGCACTCTGCGGCGGCTCGCGCAGGTTGATGTCGACCTCGGTGCAATCGACGCGGTGTTCTTGACGCACTACCACACCGATCACTGCGCCGACGTCGGCCCGCTGCTGTTCGCGCTGCGCAGTCCGCGTTACCGCGGTCGCAAGCCGCTGCACGTTTTCGCCGCAACGGGCCTGCAGCGCTTTCTCGACACGCTCGCAACCGTGTGGCCATGGACGCTGCCGCGCGATTACGAACTGCACGTGCACGAACTTGCGCCAGGCGAGTTGTCGTTCGCGGACCTGAAGGTCACGGCGCTGCCGATTCGCCACACTGCGCAGAGCCTCGGCTACCGCTTTGACGCGGCGAGCAGCAAGTCGGTCGCATTCAGCGGCGACGCCGACGAATGCGCGGAGCTGGTCGAACTCGCGCGCGGGGTCGATGTCTTCGTGTGCGACGCGGCATTCCCCGACGCGGCGCGTGTCGAAGGCCACCTGACACCTGGCCTCGCTGGCGCGCACGCCGAGCGCGCGGGCGCAAAGTCGCTCTGGCTCACGCACTTCTACCCCGAGTGCGAAGGCGTCGACGTCGCGGCACAAGCGCGCTCGACCTACCGCGGCGAAGTCGTCGTTGCGCAGGACCTGCTGTCCGTCACGCTGCACAAGTAGCGGGACGGATCGCCAGCTTGCAGCCGCGAACGCGCTGAGAAAGCGCTGCCAGGAGGCCCGCAGCAGTCATCGCCACAGCACTGCCCGCTCTGCGCGAGCCTCGCCCCCATCTGCGCGCTACCGTGCTCGCCCATGAGCGACCGCGCCTCATCGCAGCCAGCTGTCATTGGCCCATACAAGATCCTCGACTGCCTCGGCGAAGGCGGCATGGGCACGGTGTATCTCGCAGAGCAAAGGGAGCCCGTTCAGCGCAAGGTCGCGCTAAAGGTCATCAAGCTCGGCATGGACAGCAAAGCGGTCGTCGCGCGCTTCGAGCAAGAGCGGCAGGCGCTGGCGCTGATGCAGCACGACGGGATCGCGAAGGTTTACGACTGCGGCACGACGGAGTCGGGGCGGCCGTTCTTTGCGATGGAATACGTGAAGGGCGTCCCGTTGGTCGACTACTGCGACCAGCACAAGCTGTCGATCGCAGAGCGCCTCCAGCTGCTGCAGCAAGTGTGCTCGGCGGTGCAACACGCGCACCAAAAGGGCGTCGTTCACCGCGACCTCAAGCCTAACAACGTGTTGGTGACACAGGAGTCGGGCAAGCGGCAGATCAAGGTGATCGACTTCGGCCTCGCGAAGGCGATGGGCCAGAAACTCGGCGCGCAATCGCTGTTCACCGAGAGGGGCGTGATCGTCGGCACTCTGGAATACATGGCGCCCGAGCAGGCCGACGCAACCAACGCCGACGTGGACACTCGCGCCGACGTCTATTCGATCGGCGTGATGGCGCACGAGGTGCTCACGGGGCAACTGCCGTTCTCGCGCCAGGAGCTGCTGGCCGCGGGCGGACTGGAGATGTTGCGCATCCTGCGCCAGGTCGATCCGCAAAAGCCGAGCACGAAGCTGTCCGGCCTAGGCGTCATTGTGGCAGCAGTCGCGGCGCAGCGGCAGACGAGCGCGGCGGTGTTGTTGAAGTCGTTGCGCAATGACCTCGACTGGCTGTTGCTGAAGGCGTTGGCGAAGGAGCCGGAGCGCCGCTACGCGACAGTCAACGCGCTGGCGATGGACTTGCAGCGGTATCTGGACCACGAGCCATTGGCGGCGGGACCGCCGAGCGCTGGCTATCGGTTGCGAAAGCTCGCGCGGCGTTATCGCATGCAATTGGTGACGGCGGGTTTGGTCGTGGCGGCGTGCTTGGCGTTTGGCAGCGTGGCGTGGTGGCAATACGGGCGGGCAGAGCAGAATGCGGCAGAGGCCAACGCACAGCGGCAGAAGGCAGTCGACAACGAGCAACGAGCATTGAAGAACGAAGAGCGCGCGCTTGCGAGCGAGCAGATCGCGGATCGGCGCGCCAAGTCCGAGGCCGCCGCGAAGCAGGTAGCGATGGACAAGGTCGAGCAGTTCAACCGGCTCTCAGTCGTCATCCGACTGAAGGATGTCGTCGCGGCGCAGGAGACCCTGTGGCTCACCGAAAACGACCGAGAAGGTTGGTCGGCGAAAGTCCCGGCTTTGTTGGCCTGGCTCGAAGGCCCATGCGCGCAGTTGCTGGCGCAACGAGATGTGGTCGAGGCGACTGTCGCAGAACTTCGCAGCCGGGCGCTGCCGCTGACGCCGGAACAGGTCGAGGAGGAGCGTCGGTCGTCGCTCTCGTATGCGGCGTGGGAGCGGCAAACGAAGCTCGTGGCGTCGCTGCGGCGCGCACAAGCGATCCGCGACGGCAAGGAAGTCCTGGTGTTGCCAGAGTTGCCTTCTGAACTGCGCGAAGCGGAAGCCGTCGCGCTCAACTCATTCTCATGGCCGCGTGTCGCGCCGGAAGCGAAGGAAGGCAACGAGACGCGGCGCACGGTCTTTGGCGAAGAAGCTGTGGCGCTCGTCGCCGCCCGAGCGGCGGTCGCGAAGTCGGCAGGCACCGCCGATTGCTCCCTGTATCTCGACACGCTGGCGTGTGCCTTGCTCGCTAACGGGCAGGATGCAGAAGCCAAACAGTGCACGATGAAGGCAGTGGCGATGGCGCCGGCGGGGCAGCGCAAGTCCTACGAGGGCTATCGCCGCGACCTGGAGTCCTCGGTCGACGAGTCCGCAATGCGCCTGTCTCTCGCGGAGTCGAAGCTCGTGAAGCTCGACGACGATGTGAACCAACATCGCATGTGGGACTTTGGCACCGACCCGGATGGCGAGTCGTCGCGCTTCCTCCACGACGCCCTGGTCGGCGCGTTGACGGAAATGGACGGCCTGTCGCGGCAGCAGAAGCCGGATGTGGAGGCACGGCTGCTGTGGGCACAGCAGGCCGAAGTCGCCACGTCGGCACTGACCAAGTCGCGGCACACGTGGTCCGCGGTGCGCGACGCGATCCTGAAGGCGGACGGCGTGGTCGCGAGTTCGCTGTATGCCGGCAAATCGATCCTGATTCCCGATGCGGGCTGGCCCGGACTCGTACCCATCGGCATGAATCCGGCGACGAAGCTGTGGGAGTTCTACGACTTGCGCAGTGCGTGGGCCGGCGACTCAAACGCTGCGTCGATGGAGCTCCCAGGACACGATCCGAACGGCTCGATCCAGATTGCGGACTCCACGGGCATCGTGTTCGTGCTGTTGCCTGGCGGGACGTTTCGCATGGGCTCACAGAAGGAGCAACCCAACGGCTCCAACTTCGACCCGCAGAGCGGAGAAGACGAGAAACTGCACGAGGTGACGCTGTCGCCATTCTTGCTGGCGCGTCACGAGATGACGCAGTCGCAATGGTCGCGGTTGTGGACATGGGATCGAGCACTGAGCGAACCGAGCCACTACGCGCCTGGTCAAACAGTCGTCGACGTGCGCATCACCGACGCGAATCCCGTGGAGCAGGTCACTTGGGACATGTGCCTACAATTGCTAACGCGACATGGCATGACGTTGCCAACGGAAGCGCAGTGGGAGATTGGCTGCCGCGCCGGGGTGGATGGTCCGTGGCACGTTCCGCTCGAGGGACTTCACATGGTCGCCAACGTCGCGTCCGCTGAGGCGAAGGAAGGCGGCGCTCCGTGGGTCTGCGAGACTTGGCACGATGGTCATGGCGTGCACGCGAGAGTCGGAAGCTTCGCTGCGAACGGCTACGGCCTGC
>SXPK01000037.1 GCA_005776365.1 Planctomycetia bacterium | reverse complement strand
GTTGGCTCGACTCGGGACCTCCGACGCGCTGCGCGTGATCGTCCATACGCTGGTCGAGCACGATGGCTGGAATGACCAGATTGCGCACTTGCTGCACGAAGCCGGAGCCGCGGCGCATCCGGCGATGCTTGAGTCGGTGGACCTGGCGCCTGCCGAGCGGCGACTGCGACTTCTCGCCGTGCTCGTTCGCACGCTGCACAAGGACACAGTCGCGCCGTTCGTGCGCGCGATGGCGGTCTCCGAAGTGTCGTCCGCCGCGACCAAGATTCTCCTCGAAGCCGCGTCGCATCTCACGGACATCGCCAAGAAGTCGCTGCGCGATGCCTTGACCCAAGCGGTGCGCGAGCCCGTCGCCGAGGACTGCCTCGCCAACATGATCGGCGCGCTCGCCGCCGTCGACGCTTCTGGGGCGAAGGCGATGTTGCTGCATCACGCGGACGCCAAGTCGCCGGTTTCGGTGCGGCTGGCGGCGTTGGCGGCCTTGCGTGGCCAGGAGTTTACGGCTCCGCAGACGAAGGCGTTCTTGCAACTGCTCGACGATCCGATGCAGCAACCGGTGCACGAAGCAGTGCGCGAGGCGCTTGCGACCGTGACGGCGTGGCCAGACGGCATGGACGCGCAGCTCGAGAAGTTGCTGCAGTCACGCAACCAGGATCAGCGCTTGTTTGCGTTGCGCGCATTGCGCACCGCTGGTTCGGCCGAGGCAGTGCGCATCGCATTGAAGCTGCGCGACCATGACGATGAGCGCTTCCGCGTCGCAGCGGAGGAGCTCCTCGCTTCCAGCAAGCATGCGGTCGATCCCATGCTGCGCTTGCTGCAACTCGCGCGTGAACCGATGGAAGCGGGTCGCCTTGGCGCCATCTTGGTCCGCCTTGCGCCGCACATCAGCCCCAAGGCCGGGAAGGCGATCGCCGAGCGCGCCATGAAGCTGCTGCCACAGAAGCCGCTGATCGCCGATCACCTCGCCGATGTTGCGCTTGCGGCATTGGGGCAGAAGCTCGTTCCGTTCCTCCTCGACCGCGCGTTGCGCTGGCGTAAGCAGAAGCGCTACCCAGAGGCCCTGCACGTGCTGGCGCGCCTGGCGTCCAAGCAGCTGCTCGATCAGGAGGGACGCTACCTGCTCGCGGTCACCCGTCTGCTGCAGGACGCGCTTCGCCCCGGTGCCGAAGCGGCAACTCCGGGCAACGCGGCGATGGGTTTCTTTGCGGTCATGCTGCGCGAGGGTTTCCCGCTGCTCGATCGCATCAAGAAGGACGCTTCGCTGCCGCCGGAGCAGCAGCTCAAGCTCGCGAGCTACTTCGCGCAGACCGTCGGCTCCGATCGTCGATTTGGCCAGGAGCTGCTCGCACACCTGTCGAAGCGGCACAAGGGCCGGATCGGCGAAGAGGTCAAGCTGGCGATGCGCGCTGCCGGCGGCTGAGGCGCGGAGACTCAGGCGCGCCGGTAGTCAGCAGGCCGCGGTGCCGGCCCAGACTCGCAACGCTGGCGCTGCATCCGAGAACTGCGTGCCGCCCCGGGCGACGATCGCGATCGCGGTCGAGCCAAAGCCGAACTGGCCGAGCTCCGATCCGCACTCGATGCGGGTGCCCTTCGCCGCGGTAACGATGGTGCCGCCGACGTTGAAGGCTCCGACCATCACCACGGCGGCGCGGCGACCGTCGGTGAGCTGGCAGTCGAAGACGTGGCGGCTATTGCGCGCGAACAAGTCGCGGATGCAAGCGACGGCCGGTGAGTTGACGGGGAATAGCGTCCCTGGGACGGCTATCACGCGGCGGACTTCGCCGGCGAAGGGCGCGTGCACGCGATGGTAGTCGCCGGGTGCTAGATAGACCGTCGCTTGCGTGCCGCCCTCGAGCGCGCGCGCCAGGTCCGCGTCGGCGAGCAAGTCGGCGAGCGAGTAGTCGCGCCCCTTCACCTGCAGGATGCGGCCGTTTGCGATCGGGCCTGCGGTCACGATGCGGCCATCGCACGGCCAGACGAGCTGCGTCGTGCCGACGGGGCGGGAGCCGGGTCTCAGTTCGCGGCGGAAGAACGCCTGCAGGCTGCGAAAGGATGCGAGCGGCGCGGCGACCTGCCCGAGGTCCGCGCCGTAGCGGCGTGCAAACCAACGGAAGAAGGGAACCCGAAGCGCGCGCGGCAGTGGGATCGAGGCGAGCAGGCCCGTCAACCGAGACAGCAGCACCTTGGGCAGCAGATTGAGCAACAGGGCGCGCATCGTGGGGCAGAGTTGTCCGAGATCGACGCGGCACCCGCAAGGCCGGACATTGCCGCGGCCATCGTGCGCGAAGATGATGCCGCGATGCGGTTGGTCCTTGTTGGCGCAGTGTGTCTTGTCCTGGCTTCGTGCGCGCAGCGCGTGCCGCGAGAACTCGTCGGTGATGGCGAGCTGGTGCTCGAGATCGGCGGCGGCGGGGCCTCGCTGTCGCGCTTGCTGCAGAAGTCCGGCGTCGAGTTGTTGCCCGCGCCAGAACCATTGCCGCATCCCGCGCCTGACAGTGAGTCGAAGGGCGGCGCAGCGGTTGGAGTCGCGGACGCGAGCGCCAGGCGAGCTTTGGGCGAAGGCGCCGCCAAGAGCAAAGACGCTGACAGCAAGGGCGCGGGCGTGGATCGTGAATCCGATGCGCAGAAGGACGGCCATGCTTCCGCGAAGCCAGAAGAGACGGCGAAGCCCAGCGCCGCGGAGGGCGAGTTCGATGTCATCGAGGTCGCGCTCGGCGCCAACGAAACGCTGATGGATCTCGCATCCAAGCACCTCGGCACCGCGAAGCGATTCAAAGACATCATGAAGTGGAACGGCTGGTCGGATCGCGACACGCGGCGACTGAAAGCTGGCACCAAGGTCAAGATCCACAAGCCACGCAAGCTCGCCGCGAGCAAGTGAGCAAGCGCCGCGACTTCGCCGCGCCGCTCGCGTTGCAGTTGCGGCCGATCGGCGTGATGCGATCGCCGCACGTCGTGCACCACGAGGCTCCGCGCCAGCCGCGAGTCGAGCCCGCCAGCGTCGAAGGCGTCGCGCATGGCGAGATCCACGTCGCACAAGGGTTGCAGAACGCGCTGCACGATCTCCAAGGCTTCAGCCACATCTGGGTGCTGTTCGTCTGTCACCACACGCGCGGCTGGAACAGCAAGGTCAAGCCGCCGCGCGGCACCGAGAAGGTCGGCGTCTTTGCGACCCGTGCGCCGGCTCGACCCAATCCGATCGGGCTGTCGTGCGTGCGACTGCTGCGAGTCGAGAAGCGCGTGCTCTTCATCGGCGACCACGACATCCTCGATGGCGCGCCGATCCTCGACATCAAGCCATACCTGCCCTACTGCGATAGTGTTCCCGACGCGCGCATCGGCTGGGTCGAAGGCGTGGCGCACGATGCAGCGGACCACCTCGAGTGGTGGGACGAGAAAGGCGCGAAGTTGCCAGCGGTCTACGAGCGGCGACGCCGCGAGACGAAGAAGGGCGGCGACGAAAGAGGCTGAAGCAATGCGCGGCGATGTGCGGCGGCGAACGAGCTGGTGGGCATTCCGTGTCGAGGATTGCCGACGCGAGGTCGATCGCGTTCCGCATGCAACCGCGGACCGCGATGCGGACTAGGAGCGGTAGTCCGCGTTGATCTGCACGTAGTCCTTCGTCAGATCACAGGTCCAGATGTCGGCGCTGGCGTTGCCGCGGCCGAGGTCGACGCCGAGCACGACCTCGACGTGGTTGACGAGATGCTCGTGCGCCGCCTTCTCGCGCTCCGGATGCGGCACGCCTTTGTGGTAGACCTCCGCGTCGCCGACCCAGACGCGCGCCTTCTCCGCGTCGAAGGGCACGCCGGCGCGACCGGCGGCCGAGAGAATGCGGCCCCAGTTGGGATCGAGGCCGGCGACCGCGGTCTTGACCAGCGGACTCGTGCCGATGGTGCGACCGACGTGGTTCGCTTCTGCTTCGGTGGCGGCGCCGCGCACCTGCACGGTGATGAGGCGCGTGAGGCCTTCGCCATCCTTGGCGATCAAACGCGCGAGGTCCTGGCTCAGCTTCGTGATGGCGGTTTCGAAGGTCGATGCGTCGGCGATCGTGCCGCCGCCCCAGACGACGAAGGTGTCATTGGGCGAAGTGTCACCGTCGATCGTCACCCGGTGGTAGCTGCGGTCGGCGATGCGCCTGCACATTGCCGCGAGATCCGCGTCCGCTGGGTTCGCGTCGGCGACCGTGAACGCGAGCATCGTCGCCATGTTTGGATGGATCATGCCCGCGCCCTTCGAGAAGCCCGTCGCGCGGCGTTCCGTTCCGTCCGTGCCAGCGAAGGTCGTGGTGCGCGCTTTGGGGAACGTGTCCGTCGTCATGATCGCGCGCGCAAACTCGTGCGCCTTGCCCGTGCTCGCGCCCGCCAGCAGGTCTTCGAGCTTGGCGAGGATCTTCTGCTTTGGCAGCGGAGCGCCGATCGGGCCCGTGCTCGCCATCAACACTTGCTCGACTGGGCAACCGATGCGCTCGGCGAGCGCCGCGCAGCATTCTCGCGCGTCGCGGATGCCCTGCTCACCCGTCGCGCAGTTGGCATTGCGCGCGTTGACGAGAACGGCGCGGACCAGGCCGCGGCTCTGTTGAAGGTGCTCGCGGCACACGTGGATGTGCGCGCCCACGAGGCGATTGGTCGTGAACACCGCAGCCGCAGGCCGCGCCGCATCGGCGAGCAATAGGCCGAGGTCGGCGTGGTTGGGGTCCTTGCGGAGCCCGCAGTGCAGCGCGTTGGCGGAGAAGCCCTGCGGCAGGGCGACGGGATCGGAGGAGGCGGCGGGTGCGGCCATGGGGGCGGGGAGGATAACGGCCAAGCGACCTCATGCCATCGCGCGCGAGGGCCCCTTCCTTTGGTACTCGCCCGGCTCGTCCCGCAGTGCCCGCCGCGCTGGGTCAGCGCAGCGGATAGATGGTCGGGTGCGTGATCGTCGTCGAGCCGGCCGCGATGTCGCGGTGGAGTTCGAGGCGAAGCGTGCCGGCGGGCCAACTGCCTGGCGGGGTCAGCGTGATCACGTTGCCGCTGACTAAAATGCCTGCCGCGACCACCGTGCTCGCGCCGGAGATCACACGCATGCGGGTGCTCGTCACCGACCCGGCCGTAAGCGATGAAGTGAATCGCACCGTCACCGTGTCGCTGGCTCCGACGGTCGCGTTCGGCAGCGGCGTGACCTGGTCGATCCACAGCACCGCACCTGGGATCGGGTCCGATATGCCCGGCGTGTCCCCGAGCGGCGAGCCGAGCGGGCCTGCGTCGACGGCGGCCGCGCCGAGTTCGGTCATGCCTGCTGCGATCGCGGTCGAGCCGAGAGCGAGCACGAAGTTGTCGATGATCGACGTGGAGGGGTAAGCCATGAGGCTGGCGGGAACGCGGCGCAGCGTTGGGTTGGCGCTGAGCACGACGTTGGTCCCGGCTACTTGTTGCGCCGTGAGGGCCGTGCTGTTGTCGGCGAGTTCGACTGTGGCGCCAGCCGAGAAGGTCGCGGTCGCGGCGAGGGTGAGCGAGCCACTCGTGTTCGCGTTCACTCGCGCATACGAGTTGGGCGCGTTGGTGAACGCTGCGGCGGCGGCACTCGTGATCGTAGCGTTGCCGAATTCGCTCACGTTGGACGTCGGCGTCGGCTGCAGGTGGAAGATGCAGTTCGTCGCAGAAGACACCCGCGACGGACTCAGCATTCCGCCTTGCTGGTTGCCGGCAAATGTGCAGTGCGATGCGAGCACGATCTTGTTGCCGGTGCCGCCGCTGACCCGCAAGCCCGCTCCGAGGTTGCCCGCGAGGTGCGAGGACGAGACGACTGCATGGCCCGCTTCGGTCTCCGAGGTCACCAAGACGCCGTCCGTACTGTTGCAAGTCGCGCGGACGTTGTGCACGAGCATCGCGCCGCGTCCGTCGAAGTCGATGTGGATGCCAGAGAGCGCATTCTCCGACGCCGAGCAGTCGCGCACGATCGCGCTCGAGGTCCACGAAGTGAGGTCGTGCTCCTGGTCGATGAGCAGGCCCTCGAGGCCATTGCCCGAGAAACTGCACCCGCGGAACGAGAGTTGAAACGTGCCGAAACCGCCGAGTTGCTGGGCCACGTCGTCGAGACTTGCGTCGCAACCTTGCAGCCCATTGTTCGAGAAGCGGCAATGCGTGATATCGACGTTGGAGGTCGACCCATTCATCGCATAGAGCGGGCCGAACTCCATGCCCTCCTGCACGTTTGCGTCGAACGCGCACGAATCGACCCGGAGGTCAAACGGTCCGACGAGACTGAGCCCATCGTCGCCGTTCTGTTGTGAGAGCACGTTGACCAACTGCACATCCAGGTTCTGCGTGAACGCGGGGTTCTGGATGTTGATTGGGTTACGCAAGCTGATGCCGCGGCCCAGAAAGTTGCGCGCCGTCACGGATCGCGCCTCGAAGTTCATGTTCTCGAGGTCGAGTCCGATTTGGCCGATGCCATTGCCGGTCAGTGCAAACCCGTCGACGATGGCGCGCGCGCCGACGTCATTCATCGCCAGCGCCGATTGTCCGCTGGCGGCGGTGATGATCGTGTTCCCCGACAACGGGTCGCGGTTGGCAAGCGTGAACGCGCCACTCGCGAAACCGCCGTAAACGTGGGTGCCGGGCGGGATGATTGCTGGACTGTAGTTGCCGTCGCGGACCCACACGTTCGTCGACAAAGCCGCCGCGGCAGTTAGGCCGGCTTGCAGTGTCTGGAAGGGCGCCGCGAGCGACCCGGTTCCGCCGCCTGCGGCTGCGGCGTCGACGTAGACAACCTGAGTAGCAGGTCGCGCCCGCGCGCCGACGCCCGCAAGCGTCCACGCCACTCCGCCCGCGGGTCGGATCGCCAGCGAGAACACGCGCTCGATGTCATTTGCGAGGCCAGCCACCGTGACGGAGTCAGCGGTGACCGCGACCTGCGTTCCTGCGAGCAATCCTGCGCTCGTCGTTGCGTGGAACAGCGTCGACTCGAAGCCCGCGGGCGGACGTCGCAGGTGAAGGCGCACGCTGGCATCGCCGGCCGCAGCCGACAGCACGCCGGAGTGGTCGACTGCAACGGGCGTCGATGGAATGTCGCCGGGGCCACCGCCACCCCCGCCACCTCCTCCACCTCCGCCGCCGCCACCGCCGCACGCGGCGAGCGCGAGGCACATCAAAAGGAACGAACGAGAAATTGCTGACCGAGACATGATGAGTTGCATCGAGAGCCTGTGACCGAGCAAGAGTCCGACGAGTGGATACGCGAGGAGCGTGCCGCGTGCTGGATAGACAAGTTGCACGTGGCTTCCGGTCTCCTGAGTCCGAGAGGACACGCTAACGGAATGCTGCGGGCGCGCAATCATCCCGAGTGCGCGCCGCGAACCGCAGGTCTTGCACAACATGCAATGCCAAAGGCAACTCGTGCACTCGCGCGGGCGCGAACCCACCGCCGCTCTTGGGTTTCGCAACCAAGGGTCCATCGGAGCCGTCCGCGCGCTCCCATCGGCGCCGCAGTCTCGATCAGACTGGCTTTGGTTCGCTCGCAGCCTTCCGCACCGGCATCGGGATCGCCCGCACCGGTTTGCCAAATAGCCGCGCGGGGGCCGTCTGGTCGAGCACGCGTTCCATCGCGATCTCGTCGCACGCCTGGAACTTCGGGCAGTGCATGCAATCGTTGAACACCTTGTGCGGCAGTTCGTCGTGCGCGCACACCGAGAAACCCATCTTCTCGAAGAAGCCTTGCACGTAGGTGAACGCGAACAGCCGCGGGATGCCAAGGCGCAGGGCGTCTTGCACGAGCGCGTCGACGATGCGCTTGCCGACGCCATGCTTCTGCAATGCCGGCGCCACGGCGAGCGAACGGATCTCGGCAATGTCGGTCCACGTGATCGCGAGCGCGCCGCAACCGGCAAACTGGCCGTCGACCTCGGCGACGACGAAGTCGCGGATGTTCTCGATCACCGACGCTGGCGAGCGCGGCAGCATGACCTGTCGCATGGCGAGCTCGTTGACGAGCGACATGATCGGCTTGGCGTCCGCCACCAACGCGGGGCGGATGACGACCTTGGGCTTGGAGGAGCGCTTCTTCGGCTTGTCGGACGCAGTCTTGGTCATGGGCGAGGGGCTGAGGCGGCGAGTGGAGGGATGCAGGCGAGCAGTTCGTTTTGCCAGCGCGCGACCTGTTCGCGCACGCGGCGTGGGGCCGTGCCGCCGAGAACGTCGCGGCGCGCGAGGATCACTGGCACCGATAGCGCTGCCGCAAGGTCGATGCGAAGGCCGGGGAACAAGGCGCGTTGTTCCTGCTCGGGCAGTTGGTGCAGCTCACAGTCGAGCGCGACGGCCCGGTCGACGGCCTTGCCGACGATCTCGTGCGCATCGCGAAAGGCCGTACCATGGGTTACCAGCAGGTCGGCGAGGTCGGCCGCATTCAAGTAGCCTCGGCCCGCCTCCTCGGCGCAGCGTGCAACGTCAAACGTGAAGTCGTCGACCGCCAGCGCTGCGACGCAGAGGCAGTCGATCGTTCGCCGCAGCGCAGGGAGCAAGGCCTGCTTGTCCTCCTGCAGGTCGCGGTTGTAGGCGAGCGGCAG
>SXPK01000036.1 GCA_005776365.1 Planctomycetia bacterium | reverse complement strand
TTCGGTGAGGACGCGCGCGCCGTTCTCGATCTGCGAGATCGAGGCGCGCGACAGCGAAAGGCGGACGCCGCGCGACGGGCGGCCGTGCGGATCGAAGGCGCGGCCCGGCACGACGCGCACGACGCGCGCGACCGCGAGCTCGGCGAGCAAGTCGCCTTGGCCCGCTTGCGGTAGTTCGAGCCACGCGACAAACCCGCCTTGCGGCTTCGTCAGCGAGCAGCCTTCGGGCAGGCGTTCGCCCAACTCGCGCTGCAGCGTCGCGTGGCGTTCTGCGAGCTCCACGGTCAACGACGCGAGGTAGCGATCCATCGCGCCGGACTTCACGAACTCGCACAACGCGACCTGCAACAACGGGCTCGTCTCGAGATCGACGAAGCGCTTGACCGCAGCCATCGGCCGCAGCGCGCGCGCGCCGCCGTGCACCCAACCGACGCGCAGTCCGGGGAACAGCCCCTTGCTGAAGGTGTGCACCGTGACCGTGAGGCCGCGCGGATCGAGCGTGCGCAGCGACGGCGGTTGCGTGCCGACAAAGCGAAGCGCTGACTGGTATTCGTCCTCGAGGATCGGCACCTCGGTTCGCTTCGCGACGTCGATCACCGCGCGACGTTGCGCCTCGTCGAGCGTTCGGCCCGTCGGGTTGTGGAACGTCGGCATCAGGTAGCACAGTCGGACGTCGGTGCGCGTCATCGCGCGTTCGAACGCAGCGAGGTCGAGGCCTTCCGCAGTGAACGGAACCTCGACCGCGCGCAGGCCGTGCGCCTTCAGCAAGCCATACATCTGGTGGTACGACGGCGAAGTCAGCACGACCGCGTCGCCTTGCGTGCAGAACGTGCGCAACACGAGGTCGAGGCCTTGCTGCGCGCCCGCGGTGATCAAGATGTCGTCGGGACTCGCCGACGGATCGTCGGTTCGCGCGCGTTCGCAAATCTGCTCGCGCAGTTCCATCACGCCCGTAGCCGCGTGTGCATAGCCGAGCACCTCGGCGCCGCGCGTGTGCAGCACGTGATCCATCGCAGCGCGCAATGCGTCGACCGGAAAGCCCGCGCCATCCGGCGCCAGCTCCGCGAAGTTGGCGACCAACGCGCGACCTGTCGGCAAAGACGGCGCGCCCGCCATCTCCTGTTGCTGCAACAAGGCCGCCTGTGCAAAAGCGCTGAGCGGCCCGTCGGGGCCCGCAGCGTCCTTCGACGCGAGCACCGTCGTGCCGCGCCCCACTTCGCCGGCGACGAGTCCGGCGTCCGACAGCTGGCGGTAGGCGTCCGCGACCACCGCGCGCGTCACCCCCGACGCCTCTGCGATCTCGCGGATCGGCGGCAGTCGGTCGCCTGCGCGCAGCTGCCCGCCGCGGATCGCCGTTCGGTAGAAGGCGGCGATCTGGTCGGCCAGTGCCGTATCGGCGCTGCGGTCGAGGGTCGGGGCGGGGAGCCGGAGCATCAGGGCGGAGAGATGTAGCGGACAAAGTGGCCCTGTCAATTGGGCCAATTTGTCTTCAGCTGGTCCCCGCTCGAGGGAGCCTGCAGCAGATAGCTCCTCAACGTGCCGCCGGAGGACCGCCGCCGATCGCTGACGGTCGGCCAACCAATCACGGAGGCCAGGATCCTGGCTACTTCACCGTTCTAGACGTGCAGGATCCAAGCTCGCACGAAAGCCTGCAGCGCCTTGCCGCGTCGCTTCACGTCTTCGACCGTCACCATGCAGCGATCCGGCGCGAGCCACTCGACCATGCCTTCGGGTGCGCCTACTTGCAGACGCTGCGACGTGTCGCGTTTCTTGGCGCCGAGATGAAACACGACCTGCACCTTCTGCGGGTCGCGCACGTGCAGGGTCGCAAACCACTCCTCGGTGCGAAAGCTCGGTGCGTTCCACTTGATGCCTTCGGAGATCGACGGGCTCGCGTCGCAGATCAGCTTGCGCACCTGCTCAAAGTCCGCGACGCGCGGATGATCGCAGTCGCGCAAGAACGCATCGACATCGCTTGGAACGCGGTCCGGCAGTTCCGGCGCGACAGGCGCAGAAGGCAGGGTCGACGCGGAGACCCTCGCCACTCCTGGCGACTTCTGCGTCGGCATCGGTGCAGTAGCTCTTGGCGCACTCGCGATCGGCGCACTCGCGATCGGCGGATGCGACACAGCCGAGGCAAGCCGCGGCGTTATGCGCGGTTTCTTGACCGGAACTGGCGCCGAAGCCTTCTTGGACTTCGCGGGTTTCGTTGCCGCCTTTTGTTTCGTGACGCGCGCAGCAGGCTTCTTGGTCGGCTTCGGTTTCTTCGGGACCGGGGTCTTCTTCTTCGGCATCGAGATCGCGCGTCGCTATTCGGCGTTGTTCAGTTGATGACGATCGGCGCACTCGGCGCGGAAATCGCGGAGAACGGCACGCCGGCTGGTGTCGCCGAGGTGATGAATCCCGCGTAGAGCGTCAGTCCTGAGTTGTAGAGGAACGGGAAGTTGGGGATCAGCAGTACGGCAGTTCCCTGCGAGTTCGTGTTCAACGTGCCGAGGCTGTTGACCAACAACGCGGGCCAGCATGACGGATCGATCGTGCACTGCAGCACGAAATCGTAGTTGAGCGGCAGCGTCCCAAACGGAGTCGTCCAACCCGGCTGGGTGCCGAGACTGAGCATGACGAGATAGGTCTCGCCGGGATGGCCGGGCGCCATCAGGTTGAGCAGCACTGCGCCGCCTGGCGTCGCATTGCCGGTCCAGGTCACCGAGACGTCGGGAGTGACGCACGCGCGGATGATCCAATCGCCGCGGAAGTAAATCGGACACAGCGGCAAGCCGAACCCCATGTAGGTCGCCGGATCGATCGGGCCATGGCCAATCGCGTCGAGCACGTTGCGACCGGCAACACACGTGGATCCAAAGTCGGTGCAGAAGTTGGCCGTGTAGCCAGTCGCACACGTGCCGCTCGCGCCATTGAGCTCCATGCGCCAGCACACGACCACCTTGCCCGAAGTGCAGCGCACCGGCGACGGCAACGTAAACTCGTTGATCGCGTGCGACTGGATCTGCAGGTTGCTGCCGCCCTGGCTCAGCTGGAACACGAGCGGGCCGAGGGTCCACCGGCCTTGCGCGTTCACGGTCGCGCCGTCGTAGATCTCGACGTCGACAGCGGCGATGACGCCGTTCGTGCCGAACTGAGCGCCGAACATCGCCGACACCTTCTTGACCCACACAGGCCCCGGCGTCGTGAGGACCGACATCGCAGCCTCGCCGTCGCACAGGCCAGGAACGATTGCGACAGCAGTCGCGCCGCCAGGCAATGCCGGCAGCATGTCATTCTTGATCATCACATCGCCCGGCGCGCACGCCTGGGCCACGAGCGGAGAAACACCGAGAACGACGACGAGCAACGCAGAGCGAAGCATGGAGACCTCCGGGACAGGAGACGGGAGATCCCGGAGGATACCCGCGTGGAAGTCGCGGTGCGCGATTGCCGCCGACTTCAGAACCGCCCGCTTTGATAGTCCTCGATCGCTTGCACCAACTGAGCCTGCGTGTTCATCACGAATGGGCCATGGTGCGCGATCGCCTCGCCAAATGGCTTGCCGAGGAGGACGAGCGCACGGCCCGGCAAAGCGCCGGCCGCGACCAAGATGGCACCGTTGCGCGTCAACATTGCGCACTGCCGTGTCTCCACAAGGCTCTGCTGCGAGCCAATCAGCACCGAGCCGGTCACTCCATGCACCAGCGCCGTATGACCGCTGCGAGCCGGGATCTCCACCATCGCGCCTGCCTGCAACTCGACGTCGAGGTAGACCGGCTCCGCGGGCCGCGGCCGCACCGGGCCCTTCGTGCCAAGAAACTCCCCCGAGATCACACGCACTGCGACACCCTCAGCATGCACGGTCGGAATGCGCGCACTGTCGATGTCTTCGTACCACGGCTCGCTCATCTTCTCAGCCGCCGGAAGATTGACCCACAGCTGGTAGCCCCACATCAGGCCCTTGTCCTGCTGCGGCCGCTCTTCGTGCACGATGCCGCGCGCCGCGCTCATCCACTGCACGCCGCCGGGCCCGAGGTCGCCTTCGTTGCCGTGGGTGTCCTTGTGCTTCATGCGGCCGACCATCATGTAGGTCACCGTTTCGAAGCCGCGATGCGGATGCGGCGGGAAGCCCGCGACGTAGTCCGACGCCTCTTCGGAACGAAACTCGTCGAGCATCAAGAACGGATCGAACGCGCGCGCCTGTCGCGCATCGAACATGCGCGTGAGCTTGACGCCGGCTCCGTCGCTGGTCGGATGACCGCGGTGGATCGAGACGACGGAGCGGAAGGTCATGGGCATTGAAGTCGGCCACGATGGGCCTTTGCGCAAGCGGTGATCAACCAGCGAGCGGCCCGCCGTAGACCTCTTGATAGTCCTGCATCGACGCAACGATGACCTGGTGCGCTTGCTTCTTGTCGTACGGCGTGATCGGCAGCGGCGCAGTGTCGGGCAGCAGCTTGTAAGTCGAGAAGTAGTGGCGAAGGCGTTCGATCAGCACGCCCGGCAACTGCGCCATGTCATCGACCTCGCCCCAGACGAAGTCGTTCGACAACACGGCGATGATCTTGTCGTCGGCCTCGCCAGCATCGAGCATCGTGAGGCCGCCGATGACCTTGGCCTTGACGAGGATTTCGCGCGCATTGATCGGACGCTCGCTGAGCACGCAGATGTCGAGCGGGTCGCCGTCGCCTTTCTTGGCGCCCTCGGTCAGTTCGCCGACGCGACGACCACACAGCGTGCGCGGAATGAAGCCGTATAGGCTCGGCGGCTGTGAACTGGTGCGCTGCGGACGGTCGACGCGCAAGAACCCGTTCACCTTGTCGATCTCGTACTTCACGAGGTCGAACGGCGTGATCTCGATATAGGCCTGCACGATCTCGGGCGGCTTGGGTCCAGGGCTGATGCCGTGCCAGGGATGCGGACGCCAGGAATAGAACGGTTCGGGGAAGCCCATGAAGGCGGCGAAGGATAGGGAAGCGAGCGAGCGACTCCACAGGCGCCCGCTCGTGCCCACGCGAGGTCTGGGCGTTCTGGCTGCGAACATGAGGCATCTTGCGTAACGCTGGAAGGCACCGCATCGTGGACGGCTCCGGGGGGCTAGGGTCGTCGCCAGGTTTCACGCTCGGGGCTATCGCCATGACTGACACCAACATCCCCTCTGCGTCCTCGCGCGGCCCGAATCGCGAGTGGTCTGCTGTGCTCCCCCCCGAATCGCTGGGGGCGTTGCCGCGCATGCTGTCCGGGGACGAACAGCGCTATTTGATCTGGCTCACCGAGTCACGCTACGAAGGATGGGGAGCTGTCGTGGATCTTGGCTGCTGGCTCGGCAGCAGTTCGGCGTGTCTCGCAGAAGGGCTCGCGCGGTCCGGCAAGCAGGGTCGGGTCCACAGCTTCGACCTGTTCCGCTGGGACCCGAGCTACATGGAGCGCGACTCCAGCCTGCGACTCGCCTACGGCGCGGACTTCATGCCTGAGTTTCTTCGACTCACGTTGCCGTGGAAGGAACGCATCCAGGCGCAGCAGGCGGACCTGTTCGAGTTTCAGTGGCGCGGCGGGCCGATCGAGATCCTGTTCGTCGACGCAGCGAAGACCTGGGGGCTGACGAACGCGATCCTGCGCAACTTCGGGCCGGCGATCGATCCTGGCAGGACCCGCGTGGTGTTCCAAGACTTCCGCTACCCACAGACCATGTGGTTGCCGTTGTTGACGGGATCGCGCCCCGACCTCTGGACCGAAGTGGAGAACACGGCAGACGGCTACACCTCGACTTGGATGGTCAATCGAAGCCTGCACGGTCCGGGAGGAATCGGCGGCGACTACGGCCCGGAGTCGTTCGACTTCGTTACCGCGTCGCGCATCCTCGAGGAACGCGAACGGATCGATCCCGCAGGTCGCAGCCTCTACACGCAGACGCGGTTGCGGGCGGCGTTGATGTACGGCGAGGACGCGGATGTGAGCGCCGCGCGATCGATGGTCGAGGCGCTGAACTGTCCCGAGCACGAACGGACACCCACGTGGATCCTCGAGGACATCGCCTCGGACCTGGTACCGCTGGCCTGGAACGCCATCGGCGCGGGCGACGCGACGCGCGCAGTGGTGATCGCCATGCGCTGCCTGCGCAGTCGCTGCCCGGCGCCGTTCGCCCTCGGCCCGCTGGGGCTCGCCTTATCGCGGCTCCGTCGCCATGAAGAAGCTGAATCGAGGCTACTGCAGATGCGCGAACAACTGCCGGACCGGCCGGAGCCGCTGATCTACCTCGCCGACGTGAAGTCGGCGCAAGGCCCATCGCACGACGCGCTGAAGTTGCTCGAACAGGCTCTCGCGGCGCTGCCCGGGGACTCCGGCAACGGCGACTACGTGTTCGCCTTGTTGGAGCGCATCGCGTCGCAACCAGGCGGCGCGCGACCTTCGCTGCAGGTCGCGGAATCCGCGAAACCCGAGATGCTCGCCGACCCCAAGATTCGGGGCCGGCTCGAACGCATCCGAGCCCGATCGTGAGCCATGCGAGGCGCAGAGCCTTGGCTCAGCGCTTCTTGGCGCGCGTCATCAAGTAGGTCTGCGTGATGCAGTTGTCGCGGAAGTAGCACGCGTCGTCGCGCGCCGGACGCGACGCGACTCAGCTCGTCTTCCGTCGCGCAAGCCCTTCTGCGCAGGCGTCTTGGCCGTGTCGCTTGTGCGCGCGGCCGAGCCACCAAGGCCGAGAACCACTCGCCAACCCGGCGCACTGGCCTCGCGCCGTGGAGCGTCCGCAGCCGCTGGCGGATTCTGCAATCTCTCCTATGGTCCGCGTCTCCACCATGCAACGCGGCAACAAGGAACTGCTCGTCGTCGGCGATCGCGTGCTCGTGAAGCCCGAGACCGGCGAAGTGAAGACCAAGGTCGGGCTCTTCCTCCCGCCCGGCGTGCTGGAGAAGGAAGACGTGCGCAGCGGCATGATCGTCGCCGTCGGTCCCGGAACACCACTGCCGCCGCCAGCTGACGAGCACGAACCGTGGAAGGACGGCTATCGCGCGCCACGCTTCTTGCCGATGCAGGTCGCGATCGGCGACTACGCGCTATTCTTTCGCAAGGCAGCGATCGAGATCACCTTCGAGGACGAGAACTTCCTCGTCGTTCCCTACGGCGCGATCCTCGTGCTCGTGCGCAACCAGGGCGTGCCCGACAAGCTGCCCGAGGGACTTTGAGCCGATGGCCGAAGCCGACAAGAAGAGCATCGACGGCGCGATCGAACGGCATCTGCCGGGGCTGCGCGCATTCGTGCGTCTTCGCGTCGGGCCGGAGTTGCGAGCCTATGAGTCGTGCTCGGACTTGGTGCAGTCCGTGTGCCGAGAACTCGTCGAGGACTGGCCCGAGTTGTCGTTCGACAACGACGCAGCGTTGCGCAGTTGGTTGTTCACGACCGCGCTGCACAAGGTCCAGCACCTGGCGCGCGACATCCATCGCGACAAGCGCGATGTGCGGCGCATCGTCGGCGGCACGGTCGGCGCAGAACTCGCGGCCGATTACGCCGCGCTCGGGACGCCGAGCGCCAACGCGATGACACAAGAGCAGGTCGAGCGGCTCGAAGCAGCGTTCGACCGATTGACCGACGACCACCGCGAAGTGATCACGCTCGCTCGCATCGCCAGTCTCCCGCTCCTCGAAGTCGGCGCCCGCATGGGCGGTCGCTCGCAAGGCGCGGTCACGATGCTGCTCGGCCGCGCCTTGTCGGCGCTCGGCCGCGAGCTCGGGGAGCCCGCGGCCTGAGCGCGGAGGTCAATACGACCCGCCGAGGCGCGTCGTCAGCATGTTCGACGACAGCAGGCCCGCGGCGTTCGCAGCGAGATCGAGCACGTAGCCCTGGGAGTAGATCGGGATGCCGCGCATGCCAGGTTGGTTGAACGCGAACGACCA
>SXPK01000035.1 GCA_005776365.1 Planctomycetia bacterium | reverse complement strand
TCGGGAGGCGAGGCGCAGCGCGTGAAGCTGGCCACCGAATTGCAGCGGCCAGCCACGGGCAAGACGCTCTACGTGCTCGACGAGCCGACGACAGGTCTGCACTTCCACGACGTCGGGCACTTGCTGAACTGTCTGCAGCGACTGTGTGACGCCGGTAACTCATTGCTGGTGATCGAGCACAACCTCGACGTGGTTCGTGCGGCAGATTGGCTCATTGATCTCGGGCCGGAAGGCGGCGCAGGCGGTGGCCGCATTGTCGCAATCGGCACGCCCGAGCAGGTCATGGACCAGGCGATGTCGCACACTGGGCGCGCGTTGCGGGCCACGTTGCGACCCGAACAGGGTGGCGCGGTTGCTGCCAGCGCGCCTTTAGCGCCGACGCGGACCGTGAAGCCCACCGCGATCACGATCCGTGGTGCGCGGACGCACAACCTGAAGGGCGTCGACTGCCAGATCCCGCTCAACCGCTTTACCGTGGTGACCGGGCCATCGGGTTCGGGCAAGTCGAGTCTCGCCTTCGACACACTGTTCCAAGAGGGCCAGCGGCGGTTCTTGGAGAGCATGTCGACCTATGCGCGACGCTTCCTCGGTCGCATGGACCGTGCGCCGGTCGATTCGCTCGATGGTCTTGGCCCGTCCATCGCCATCGACCAGAAGCACGGTATCCGCAGCCCGCGATCCACGGTTGCGACGACGACCGAGATCCATGACTACCTTCGCTTGCTCTACGCGCGCATCGGGAGGCCGCATTGCCCGGAACACGGGCAGGAGCTCGTGGCTTGGTCCGCGAGCCGGATCGGCGCGGATCTCGCACAGCGATGGAAGGGCAAGCGGGGCTATCTGCTCGCCCCCGTGCTGGTGCCCGAGGAAGTGAAGGGCGCATCGCCGGAACGTCGTGAGAAGGCCGCGTTGTGGCAGGAAGCGCTGCGGGCGCAGTGGAAGGAGAAGGGATTTGTTCGCGCGCTGCGTGACAAGATCGAGGTTCGCACCGACAGGCCTTGGCCGGCGGAGGCGCCGCAAGAACTGATGCTCGTCGTCGATCGCGTGAGTTTCGACGACAGGGCCCGCGTCGTCGACGGCGCCGAGCAAGCTCATGCGCAGGCAGTCGAGCATGGCGGGCACGGGCTCGTGGTCGCGCAGGTGGTAGGCGCGGACGCCGATGCCCGCGCGGTCTACAGCCCGACCAAGAGTTGCCCCGAATGCGGGTTCCTCGGCCAGGAGCAACCGCACCCGCGATGGTTCTCGTTCAACCATCACAGCGGCGCATGTGCCGATTGCGCCGGCCTCGGCGAAGTCGTCGTCTGCGATGAGGCGCTGTTGGTCAACCGTCCTGGCAAGCCAATCTTTGGCGGTGCCATCCAGCACAAGGGTGCAGCCTTCACCTTCCTGTCAGCCAAGGGCAGCTACTACGCCGACATCGCGGCAGTCGTCGCCAAGACCCGCGGCGTGGACCTATCGAAGCCGTGGCGCGACCTCGCGCCTGCCGATCGTCAGTGGCTGCTCCGGGGACTTGGCGAGGAGCGCTTCGAGATCGTCTTCAAGAAGCGCGAGGCGGGCCGTTCGCGCACGTGGCGAATGCAAGTCAAGTGGAAGGGCCTCGCACGACAGGTCGAGGAATGGCATCTCGGCAAGGACGAACTGACTGGCGGCGACGAGCGCTTCGTCGGTGTGATGCGATCGACGAAGTGCCCGCTTTGCCAAGGGGAACGGCTGGGATCCGCCCAGCGAGCTGTGCGCGTCGGTGGCGTCAGGATGCCGGAAATCTGCGCAGCGACCGTTGATGCTGCGCTCGAAAAGGTGGCAGGGCTCCGCCTCGATGCGACGGAGAAGAGGATCGCAACCGAGGTCGTCAAGGAGCTGCAACACCGCCTGAGTTTCCTCCGCGAGGTTGGTCTCGGCTATCTGACGCTCGATCGCTCGTCGTCGACGCTGTCAGGCGGGGAGGCGCAACGCATCCGGCTCGCAACGCAGCTGGGCAACAAGCTGATGGGAGTCTTGTATGTGCTCGATGAGCCGACCGTCGGGCTCCACCCGCGCGACACCGAGCGCTTGCTCGCGACCTTGCTCGAGTTGAGGAACATCGGCAACACGGTTGTCGCAGTCGAGCACGACGAGACCGTGATTCGCGCCGCCGACTTCGTCGTCGATATGGGGCCTGGCGCCGGCTCGCGTGGCGGTCGGGTCGTGGCGTCGGGAACTCCCGCAGCCGTTGCGTCAGGCGACAGCCTGACTGCGCGGTTCTTGCGCGGTGATTATCCAAGAGTCAGCGCAGAGTCGCGGCGACGACCTACAGGCTGTGTGCGGATGCGCGGCGTGCGCGTGCACAATCTGAAGTCCGTCGATGTCGACGTCCCGCTCGGCTGCATGCTGGCGGTGACCGGAGTCTCCGGATCCGGCAAGTCGTCGCTGGTGCTCGATGCGCTCGTTCCAAGCCTGCGGGATGACACTGCAGCGATCGTTTGGAACGACGGCGAGGATCGAGACGTTTGTTTGTCCGTGGTCGATCAGAGTCCACTCGGCAGCACGCCGTCGTCGAATCCTGCAACCTACACCGAGATTCTCGGCCCGATCCGGGCGCTGTTTGCAGCCACGCCGATGGCCAAGCAGAAGGGTTTCGGCCCCGGGCGCTTCTCGTTCCACCTCGCAGATGGGCGTTGCGCGGCGTGCGAAGGAAAGGGGCAGATCCAGGTCGAGATGCACTTCTTGGCCGACGTCTGGGTCACTTGCGAGTCGTGCCGCGGCAAGCGCTACAACCAAGAGACTCTGACGGTCGAGTATCGCGGGCGCACGATCGCGCAGGTGTTGGACATGGAGGTCGACGAAGCGCATGCGTTCTTCGGCAACCACCCGAAGATCGCGCGGCCGTTGCAGTTGTTGGCCGCGGTCGGACTCGGTTACTTGAAGCTCGGGCAGCCTGCGAACACGTTCAGCGGCGGCGAGGCTCAGCGGCTCAAGCTCGTGGCTGAACTCGCTCGCACGCCGAAGGAGCACATGGTCTACGTGCTCGACGAGCCGACCACTGGACTGCACATGGATGATGTGCAGAAGCTGCTCGTGGTCCTTCAGCGGCTCTTGGAACGCGGCGATTCCGTGATCATCGTCGAGCACCATCTCGACGTGATCGCCGCCGCCGATCGCGTCATTGAGCTTGGGCCAGAAGCGGGCGACGAAGGCGGTCGCGTGGTGGGCCAAGGCACACCGGAGGACATCGCGGCCATTGCCGCCAGTCACACCGGGCGCTTTCTGCGGTCGCGCATTGCTGCGACCCAGACGCTCGCTCCGAGGAAGCGACGCAAGGCACGCGAGGAGTCGGACGCATGACCGAGCCGCCGCTGATCGTGCAACAGGATGGCACGGTGCTGCTGGAGACGCAGCACCCGCGCTACGAGGAAGCTCGCGATCGGCTGTCGCGCTTTGCAGAACTCGAGAAGTCGCCGGAGTACGTGCACTTCTACAAGATCACGTCCGTCAGTGTCTGGAACGCCGCCGCGCTCGGCGAGACGGTGGAGTCGATCGTAGATTGGATCGTGCTGAACTCGCGGTTTTCGGTCGCGCCACAGGTCGTGCAGAAGCTGCGTGAGTGGCACCGCCGCTATGGATTGATCCGACTCGTTGCGGCAGCAGACGGCTCGCTGGAACTTTCGTGCGACGATCAGGACGCGTTGCACGCGATCGGCAAGGACGCGACGCTGCTGAAGATAGTCAAGAAGACGAAGGGGGGGCCGCTGCGCGTCAATGCCGACGATCGCGGCAACGTCAAAGAGGCGCTGATGCGACTGGGCTATCCGGTCGACGACCGCGCCGGCTACGTGCTCGGTGACACGTTGACCTTTTCGCTGCGCAGCACGGCGGGGGGCGGCAAGCCATTCGCGCTCCGGAACTACCAACAGGCTGCGGCTGAAGCGTTCCACCGCGGCGGTTCGGAACTCGGCGGTTGCGGCGTCGTGGTGTTGCCGTGCGGCGGCGGCAAGACCGTCGTCGCCCTTGGCGTGATGCAGATGGCGCAGACGAACACGCTGGTGCTGACGACCAACACGGTCGCGGTGCGGCAATGGGTGCGCGAAGTGCTCGACAAGACGGACCTGCGTGAGGAGCAGGTGGCGGAATACACCGGGGACTCCAAAGCAATCCGCCCTGTCACGGTGGCGACCTATCAGATCCTGACGCACCGCAAGGACAAGTTCGCTGCGTTCACGCACATGGAGTTGTTCGACAAGGGCAACTTCGGCCTGATCGTCTACGACGAGGTGCACCTGCTGCC
>SXPK01000034.1 GCA_005776365.1 Planctomycetia bacterium | reverse complement strand
TCACCGCCAACCTGCGCACGGTGCGCAATCTGCCGCTGCAATTGCTCGGCGACGGACCGTTCCCCAAGCGCATCGAGATTCGCGGCGAGGTCATCATGAGCCGCGCGGACTTCGCACGACTGCGCGACAACGAGGAGACTTCCACCGAGGGCACCTTCCGCAACGCGCGCAATACCGTCGCGGGCACGTTGAAGCTGATGGATCCTCGGATCGTGCAGTCGCGACCACTCAACTTCTTTGCGTTCGCGCTGGGCCAAGTCGAGGGCTGCGAGTTCGCCACCCACGTGCAACTGCGCGAGCAACTCGAGCAGTGGGGCTTTCAAGTCGCGGACCCCTTCGCGGTCGCCGACGACATGACGGCGCTGCACGCCTTTCATAGAGACATGGAGCGCCGGCGCGACGATCTGCCCTACGAGATGGACGGCATCGTCGCCAAAGTCGACCGGCTCGATCTGCAACAACGGCTTGGCCGCACGTCACGCACGCCACGCTGGGCCCTTGCCTACAAGTTCGCTCCGCGCCTCGGCACCACCACGCTGTTGCGGATCGGTGCGCAGGTCGGCCGGACAGGCGCTGTCACTCCCGTCGCGCACCTAGAGCCGATTGAGCTGGCTGGTGTGACCGTGCGCAATGCTTCGCTGCACAACTGGGCGCTCGTTGCCGAGCGCGACATCCGCGAAGGCGACGTCGTCGAGGTGCAGCGGGCCGGCGATGTGATCCCCGAAGTCGTGCGCGCGTTTCCCGAACGCCGCAGCGCCACCTCGCAGCCCGCTTCACCGCCGACGCACTGCCCAAGCTGCAAGGCCCCACTCGAGGCCGAAGGCAAGTTCGTCTACTGCGTCAATCTAGAATGCCCGGATCAGCTGCGCGGTCGCATCGTGCATCTCTCCGAACGTCGAGCCCTCGACATCGAGGGTCTTGGTCCCAAGCAGGTCGAGCAACTGCTCGCTGCAGGCATCGTGCGCGGCATCGAGGATGTGTTCACGCTCGCCGGCAAGAAGGACCGAGCGCTGCAGCTCGAGCGATGGGGCGAGAAGAGCTTTACCAACCTCGCAGCGCAGATCGATCGCGCCAAGACGCCAACACTCGCGCGCTTCCTCAACGCGATCGGCATTCGGCAAGTAGGCGAGCAAACCGCAAAGGACCTCGCAGCGTTCTTCGGCAACCTCGACGCGCTGGCGGCTGCCACCAAGGAGCAGCTGACGCAGATCGACGGCGTCGGCGAGGAGGTTGCGTCGTCCGTGCTCGCCTTCTTCGCATCGCCGCAGAACCGGCGCACTCTGGACTTGCTGCGCGCAGCTGGCGTCGATGTCCAAAGTCAGACGGTCGACGAAAAGGGTCCACTGCTCGGGCGGGTTTTCGTGTTCACAGGCGGGCTGACGACGATGTCGCGCGACGAGGCCAAAGAACTCGTCGAGAAGCTCGGCGCAAAGACTGCCGGATCCATCAGCAAAAAGGTCACCGACGTCGTGGCCGGCGCTGACGCCGGAAGCAAACTCGAGAAGGCGCAGTCCCTCGGACTGCGCATCCTCGACGAATCACAGTTTCGCCAACTCGTGGGGTTGCCATGAGCACCCTGCGCAGGCACCTGCTTCGCCCCTTGCTGCTCGGCGTGGCCTTGGGCGTATTGCTCTACGCCGGCTACATCGCCTACGGCATGTTGCCGTGACCCAGCAGACCGACGAAGACCGCCTACGCGCCGCGCTGTCCAACCTGTCGAGCTACGCGCTCCACCCCTCTGCCTCCGGGCCGGTGACGATCGTCGAGACGCACATTTCGATCGTCGCACTCGTCGGCGACCTCGTGTTCAAGGCCAAGAAGCCACGCAAGCTCCCATTCCTCGACTTCTCGACGCGCGAACTGCGGCGCGCCGTCTGCCTCGAAGAGGTCAGGCTGAACCGGAGGCTCTGTCCGCACGTCTACCTCGGCACGGCGGCGCTGCGGCGCGAACGCGACGGCGCACTGCGATTCTCCGCGATCGACGCGCCGACGTCTCTCGACGACTTCGAATGCGCTGTCGTGATGCGCCGACTGCCGCAAGAACGGATGCTCGACAGGCTGCTTGCGGACGGCGCGGTGACCCGGGACCAGATCGAACAGCTCGCCCGCAGCATCGCGCGATTCCACGCGAGGGCCGAACGCGGCGAGAGCACGCGACGCCATGGTGACCCATCGCACCTCATGGCTTTGGCGGCAGCAAACTTCGACGAGCTCGCGGGCATCCAGGCATCGAGCCACCATCCGAACTCTCCCGCCACCGCAAGCGAGCACGAACACGACAGCGCTTCCATGCAGCGCGCATCGCTGGACACAAGCTCGCCCGCTGGCAACGCCGCGACCACAGCACCATTTGCGCCAAGGCAGCTGCTCCTTGCCCTTCGTGACGCGCAATGGCGTGGCTTTTTGCGCATCGAGAGCGCGTTGCGTTCGCGGGCAGAACGTGGCTTCGTGGTCGATGGCCACGGCGACCTGCATGCGCGCAACATCTGCATGACCGACCCACCGGCGATCTATGACTGCCTCGAGTTCGACGCGGGGCTGCGATGCGCCGACACTGCGACGGATCTCGCGTTTCTCGCGATGGATCTCCGCCACCGACGCGCGCCGGAGCTGTGTCGCGCCCTCGTCGCGGCCTACATCGAGGAGTCGGGGGACCGCGAGTTGCCTAGTCTGCTGCCTACGCTCGTCGCCTACCGTGCGATCGTTCGCGCCAAGGTCACTGCGCTCGCCGCCTCGGATCCTGCGCTCGTCGCCACGGACCGACTGCGCGCAACCGACAGCTCGACTCGACACTTGCTGCTCGCGGCGATGGCATCACTGGAGTCAACATCCCTCGAGACCAAGGCATCGACGTGGCTCGTGCTCTGTGGCCCACCTGGAAGCGGCAAGAGCACGCTCGCGACGACGCTGGCGACGGCCTGCGGCGCTTCACTCGTCAGCACCGACGCGGTGCGCAAGCATCTCGCCGGGGTCGCGCCCAGCGAACGGCTGCCGGCCTCGTGCTATACGCCAGAAGCCAGCGCGAACACCTACCGCCAGGTCCTCGACGATGCGCGTTGCGCCACCCGGAACGGCGTCGCGAGCGTCGTCCTCGACGGCAACTTCCACTCGCCCGAACTGCGGGGTCTAGCAGTCGCCGCCGCGATCGCGGCCAGCGCGCGCGTGCTCTTCATCCACGTCGACGTGCCACCAACGACCGGGCTCGCGCGGGTCACGGCGCGGATGGCGGATCCCGCGCGCGCAAGCGACGCCGACCCGACGCTGCACGATGCGTTGCGCGCGCGCTTTGTCGCGCCAACACCAGACGAACCGATTGCGTCCGTCCGTGTCGACGGCGCGGCGCCGCCACTCCACGTTGCGGCTGCGACACTCACCGCGGCGCTTCTTCGCGACAGCGAGCGCGGCCAAGGCAGCTGACACGCAGAAGCGAATGACCTCTGAGGTCGGCAACCCGCGTCCGCGACTTCTCTCGCGACTGCGCCACCCTCCCCCTTGGCTCGCGGCGCGAGCTTGTCAAACTCTGCGCATGCGATCTGTCGCCGGCGTCACCACCCGCACGTTCTGGTTTGTGCTATTCGTTGCGACCTTCTCATCCTGCAAGGCCGCTCCCGTGCCGGCGATGTCGGATCCCGCGGCCTTTGGCGCCGTGCGCGACGCGCTCGCCGAGTTCTGCGCCGCTTACGAAGCGCGCGACATCGACCGCGTCATGCAGCGCTACTCCGAGTCCATCAAGCCGACGGTCTTCGGTCTCGGGCACGGCGATCGCTCGGTCGGCCGCGACGAAATCCGCGCGCAAGTCGCGCGCGACTGGGAGACGACCCAATCCGCCGCGCTGCGCATCGGCTGGAACGACGTCGTCGTCGTCGGCAACTACGCGGCGATCCTCGGTGAGTGCACCTTCGTCACGACGGCAGCCGACGCCGAACAACGCTTGGCGGGTCGCTTCTCCATGTCTCTCGTCCGCGAAAGTGACCGTTGGCGCATCGCGCACTTGCATGCGTCAGTTCCGTAGGCATGCAGCTCGTGGAAGGCATCACCTGCACCCAGCCTTCGGCCATGATCAGCCACTTGCGGCGCTGAGCAAGATGGCAGATTCACTCTCTCGACTTTCGGGGTCGAGATGTGTGTAGTGCAGGCGGAAAGGGGAATACGCGCCAACCTCCGCGATGTCCCCGAAACCGGAGACACGCATCATGCACTGTTTGGGATCCTCGCAACGATTTCTTGCAAGCGCACTACTGGCGCTTGGCACTCAGTTGTTCTCGACCTCGTTTGCCGCGCAACTGGCTGGGCAATCGTGGAGTTGGCAGAGCGTCAGCAGCCCGTCCTGCTATCGATACCAGCATGCCATGGCCTTCGACTGCTCGCGTGGTCGAACGATCATGTTCGGCGGCAACAGCAACTGCTGGTGCGGAACCATGAACGACACCCAGGAGTGGAACGGCGTCAGTTGGAACACGATTTCCATCAGCGGCAACTCCCCCTCTGCGCGTCGTGAGCATGCGATGGTCTACGACGGAAGCCGAAGTCGCTTGGTCATGTTCGGTGGCTACGACAACGGGTCCGCGACGCTCAACGACGTCTGGGAACTAGCTGGTTCGACCTGGTCTCAAATCACTCCGTCCGGTTCCCAGCCAGCAGCAAGGCGACAGCATGCGATGTGCTTTGACCCCGTTCGCGGCACAACCCTGTTGGTCGGCGGATTGGACAGCGCGGGTTCGCAACTCGGAGACCAGTGGACCTGGGATGGCGCAACTTGGACACAAGCGACCCTTGGGGCTGCCGCCCCGTCGGCCCGGAGCCTGCACGCAATGACCTTCGATTTGCAGGGAGGCCAGGCACTGCTGTTCGGCGGCTCTACGAATTCATCCGCTCATACAAACGAGCTGTGGCAGTGGGACGGTTCGACATGGACCCTGGTGCCGCAAAACGGCAACTGGCCATCCGCACGCTCAGGCCACGGCATGGCCTACGACTCGACGCGCCGCATGACCATCGTGCACGGTGGGAGTGGCCTTCAGGGATACCAACAGGACACGTGGGCCCACGACGGCATTAGCTGGTCGCAAGCTACTTCGACCTACAACAGCAATCAGTGCCCTCTGGTCTTCGACGCCGCCCGCGGAAAGACCCTGCTGCACGTCGGTTACTCTCCAAACCACGGTTGCATCAACGTGACCCAGGAGCTTGGTGCCAGCGGCTCCAATCCTTCCGTCGGCTACGCGCAACTGAGCGCCAACGGAACACCCCGCTACCCCTACCTTCACGCCACCGCTCCGCTGCCGCAAGGCGGGCTCGTGATGTTCGGCGGCAACAGCTATTACGCGCCGTTGCCGGTGCTGACTTATGAATGGCAGCAAAGCTCCTGGAGCAAAGTCTACCCGCTGCTCAATCCTTCCACGCGCAGCGAGCATGTGTTGGTCCTCGATACGGCCCGCTCCAACAACGTGATGTTCGGCGGTCTCAGCCCGAACGGCACCATACTGAGCGACACCTGGACCTACGCGAACGGTCAGTGGCAGTACATGCCGCAGCAACTAGGTCCCACGGCGCGCTACGGCCATAGGATGTGCTTCGATCCTGCGCGCAACGAAGTGCTGCTCTTCGGCGGACTGAGCGCAACGAGCACCTACCTGGATGACCTGTGGGCATGGGACGGCACGGCATGGAACCAGAAGCTCGCGGCACTGCGACCGGTCGGTCGCTACCGGCACGGACTCGCGTTCGACAGCCGTCGCTCGGTAGCTGTGTTGTACGGCGGCATCGATGCCAACGGCGCTCGGCTCGACACGTGGGAATGGGACGGCACGGCGTGGGTGATCAAATCGCCAACCAACTCGCTGGGCCAGTGTGTGGGCACAACGGCTCAGACTCGCTCCGGATTCGGTATGGCCTACGAACCACGCGCGGAGCGTGTGGTGCTGTTCGGCGGCAACTCACCTAACGTGAGCGCCTATTCCAACGACCTCTGGTCCTGGGATGGCCAGAACTGGCAGCAGCACACCAACATCACGGGAGTCCCAGGCGGTCGCGGTGACACGCAGATGGTGTACGATTCAACCAATCGCAAGCTGATGATCCACGCCGGCGGCACCAGCGGATTCGCCTACGAAGACCTCTGGGAAGTTCAACTGCCCGTGTTCTCGCGTTTCCGGGAGTACGGCGCTCCATGCGTCGGAAGCCGTGGCCCGCTTGAGCTGCATGTGTTGGGTAACTCGATGCCCATCCTTGGTCAGACGTTTACGACGCGTCTCACCGGTCTGTCCTCGAGCTTCGGTGCGGGAGTCGGCTTCGTCGGATTCTCTGACCAGTCGATCAACGGCATCCCGTTGCCATTCGACCTCGCGCCGATCGGCATTCCTGGCTGCAACGCATACCACTCAGCTGACATCGACATGCCAATCGGTCTCCCGACGGGTAATCCGCTCACGACAAGCTGGAACCTCAGCATCCCCAACGACACGGTGTTTCTGTCGGTCGAAATCTATCTGCAAGCCCTGGCACTCGAGGGCTTCGGATACACGCGATTCGCGACGCTGTCGAACGGCATTGCCGCACGTATCGGGGATCGCTAGGGCGCGGTGGCCGGCCATCCCCCCGCCTACCGCCCGCAGTAGAGCTTCGTCACATCCACCATCTTCATCCGGTCACGCAACTCGCGGCAGCGTGACGCGGTGCGCAAGGCGTCGAAGTCTTCTGGCACGGCTTCAAAGGTGTAGCTGCTCGCGACGACGACGACCTTGGAGCGAGCGCGGGAGATCGCGACGTTGAGGCGGTTCTCGTTCAGGTGGAAGGCGCCGCGGCCGCGCGAGTCCTCAGGATCGCCAGCCGTCAATGACACGACAACCGCCTCGCGCTCTTGGCCTTGGATGCGCTCGACGGTGTCGCAGACCAGATCGGCGGCTTGCGGCAGGTTCTTGGTCGCAAGGGCCTCGCGCAAGGCCTGAACCTGGGCGCGGAACGGGGCGATCACTGCGATCTCCCGCATCGGCACGCCATGTTGGCGCACGAGGTCCTCGACGACATCCGCGACCGCGTTGGCCTCCTCGCGCGATCGGCTACCGGGCTGGCGATGGTCGACGCGCAACCACACGACGGGGTGATCGGGATCCAGCGCTTCATCGAGCTTGCCGCCGGGGACGAAGGGCAGCTTGCGCGCCGTTGCCACTGCGTCAGGACGCAATCGCCCGCCGTAGTAGGTCTCGCTGACGAGGCGGCATACGCCTTCGTTCATGCGATAGGTGGTGTCGAGCATGTGGCCGCCGTAGCGCCGATGCAGCAGCCCGAAGATCGAGTCCGCGGCCTCACGATCCTTGTGCTCGGCCTGCGTCACCGGCGGCAACTGCATGTGGTCGCCAAAGAAAAGCCAGTGCTTGCTATGCAGCATCGGCGGCAGCGCGTGCGAGATCGGCATCTGCCCGGCTTCGTCGATGACGACGCAGTGGAACTGCGAATCATCGGGGAGCTTGGCAAACTGAAAGCACGTCCCCGCGACGACGACTCTCGTGTCCGGAAGCCGGATGCGGCGCACGTCGCCGAGCCGCACGTTTGCGCGACGCAGCTCTTCGCGCGATTCGGCGACGCCGCCGGTGTCGCCGCCGATCTTCACGAGGTCGAGTTCGGGGGCAACCTTGCGGATCGCAAGCAAGGCGTTGTCGACGGCATTGTGCGTGAACGCGCTCAATGCGATGCGGCCGCCGCGCGAGCAGACGGCCGCGATCACTTCGGCCAGCAGCTTGGTCTTGCCGGTGCCCGGTGGACCTTGCACCAGAACGAATCCCTCGGTGGCAATCGCCGCGGCGCCGGCCTCGATCTGGGCTGCATTGAGTCCGCGCGCCTGCAAGGCCACGCGGGCGCGTTCGCGGCGAGCCTCGTCGAACGTGACTGAGCGCTTGCCTTCGAGCGCGTCGCGGATCCACGGCGATTCAAAGGCTTCGCGCACCGCGGACGCCAGGGACGAGCGCCCCTCCGGTTCGCGACGGTCGACGACGTAGGCTTGGCCGACTTTGAACTCGACGCGCGCGTTGCGGGCAAAGGGGTCCAACTCCAGCCGCAGCTTGCCGACGTTGCTCTCGTAGCTTCGATACATCAGCGGCGCGCCGGCCTCGAGGTCGTGCCCGTCACCGACAACGACTTTGTCGCCGCCGCGAAACTTAGAACCGTTCTCGCGACATGCGAACACGAACGCGCCCGCGTCACGACCTTCGTAGACGGCATCGTGGATGCAATCGCCCTCGAGCACGCGCAGGTCCAGCGGCTGCGATCGGATCTCCCGGCGCTGGTGCTTTTCTGCGTCCTGCTCGCGCGCGAGGTAGCGCATGAGCCGTTGTTCGAGCGTGAGCTGCATGACCTAGCTCGCCGACGCCGGTTCTGGCTTGGCGTCGAGCACGACGCGCTTCAACTCTGCCAGATCCTCGAGATCCATCTGCGCCTTGTGGATCAACGCCGCCTCGTCGCCTGCTTTGGCCCAGATCGCGGCCTGACCAGGATGACCCGCGCGCAACGGATCGCGGCCGAGCACGATGCGCACGAAGTCCGCAAGCCCAAAGGTCGGCTCTGGCATCAGCGCCCATGCGCGCAACCGACGATTCATGTCGAAGAAGCGCGCCGACAAACCGACCTCCGCTTCGCGGTCGAATGCGTGCGCCTCGTACCAGCGTGGAAGCGCAGCATCGAAGTGCAGCAAAGGCGCGGTGACTGGAATCTCGGCCAACAAAGAACGCAGGCTCGACCACTCTTCGTCGCGCGACTTCGGCAATGCGAAGCGGACCTTGGCGCCTTCTGCCGTCGCAATCGGGTGGCGCACCGCGAACAGCAGCACACGATCCTCGAAGGGATCCGTCAACAAGTGCACGAGCGCGGCGGCATCGAGCGACGGCGCGTTCTTTGGCAATCGCGGTCGCGTCTCCAGCGAGTGCCGGCGCTGCGTCCGCGCATGCGCGGCCTTGCGCAGCCGGCGCAGCAATGCAGCGTCGAGGCGCGAAGGCAAGCGGGCATCGAGATGTCGCGCCGCCAGTTCGCTCGCCGTCGCGACGCCGTGCTCTTCCAAAATCGCGCGTGCGCCGTGACTCATGCCGACAACGAGCGACAAGTCGTCGGCGCGCTCGAGTTGATCGCGGCACCGCAGGCTCCAGTGGCAGCCATCGCAACTGCGTTGCCAGAACGGGCGCGCGCCATCGGGCTCACGTTGCAGCGCGAATACGCGCTGCTCCACGTCCGCCGCGACGGCGTGATAGTCAGCGATCGCAAAGCTGCGCAACTCACCAGTCTTCAGCACGATGCCACCGCGCTTGGGCATGCGATCCTGGGTCACCGCCAGGATGCGCGTATAAAACACGACCTGCAGCGCCTGATCGCCGCGCGGTCGACCCGACGACTTCACGTCGATCACTTCGTAGTGATGCGCGCCGAGCGCAGACTCGCCTTCGACTTTGTGCAGCAGATCGGGCACGCCGAGCCGACCATCGGCGAGCAGCACACCTTGGTGGATCCACGGCGCGCCACTGCGCATCAGGTCGAGCGTGGCCCGCGCGCCGTCTTCCCATTGTCGCTCCTGGTAGTCCGGGCGCGCGACGCAGAGCGGCTCGACGTAGCGGTCTTCGAAGTCGCGACCACGCTGCATCGCAAACTCTTCCCACGCGTGTGGCGGTCGACGCTCGGTCCTGTCGAGCGACAGATCCAGCGCTACAAGTCGCGGGCACTTGGCGTAGGAGTAGATGTGCGTGCCGGTGATCCGCCTCATCGGGCCCGCCCTTGTAGCGGGGCGAGCGTCACGAGGCAGTCGAGATATGCAGCGCCGAGCCCGAGATCCGTCGGGCGGGCCTCGACCAGCGCATTGGCGGCATGACCGCGCTCGAACGACCCGCCCTTGGGCATGATCGCAACATCGCGCCGCTGGTCGCGGTCGTGGCGCACGCGCGCGACCAGTTCGGCGCGGCAGCTCGCGACGCGGACGAGTTCGCCGTCGGCGACGCCCGGCACTGCGTCGGGGTGCACGGCGATCCACGCGTGATCGCCGAGCCCGGCTCCGGACCAGATCGAGGCCTGGCTCTTCTCGGTCGAGTTCGAGAACAACCACAACGGCGCGCTGCCGCCCGGCAGACTTGGTGGTTGCGCAGCCGACTCGGACTGCGGCGCTGGCGAAGTGCGCAGCAACTGCACCTTGCCGTTCGCGGTCAGCGTCTTGCCCGTTGGAAACAACTGCGGCCCCGACACCGGGCTTTGCATCGTGCCGCCGTTCTGCCGCAGTGCTTCGAGCGAAAGGCCGAGCGGAGCGACCGCGGCAAGTGCCCGGCGTTTGAGGTCGTCGATCGAGTCCTGCGGGAAGTCGTGCATGCCAAGCCGTCGCGCCAGGTCTTGGAAGAGCTGCGCCTCATGGCGGATGCCTGGCGGGGGCAAGACGACCGGGCGGGACTCACCGATCCAGTGATGACCGTAGGCGCCGAGCAGGTCGTCGTCCTCGAGCAGGGACGGGACCGGCAGCACGAGGGCTGCCCGCTTGGCGGTCTCGGTCAAGAAAACATCCGCCACCACCAGATGTTCGATCGAGTCGAGCGCAGCAGCCACAGTAGTACTGTCTGGCAGCATCGCCACCGGGTTGCCGGCGGTGACCCACATCAGGCGGATCCTCGGATCGGCGGCAAGCAGGTCGTGGCCGAGCACCGGTTCGCGCAGCACGCGCGGCGGCACTACGGTCGGACCGAAGGGAGTGAAGGCCTTTCGACGCTTGAAGTAGAACGAACAGCCGCCACCGCTCCGGAACAGGTTGCCGGACAAGGCGCACAGGGCGTCGAGGGCACGAACGATGGCGCCGCCGCGCATTCGCCGCTGCATTCCCCACCCGACCAGGATTGCGGTGGGGCCATCCGCCAGCCGATCAGCCAGCGCGCCGAGCGTCGCGACCGGGACGTCGGCGGCTTTTGCCCAATCGGCAACCGACCGCGACTGCGCGATTGCCTCGAACTCCGGCAGACCGTCGCAAAACTTCGCCGCCTCCGGCACCACCTGCCCGCGATCGAAGAGCATCCGCGCGACGCCCAGCGCCAGTTCGAAGTCACCGCCCGGGGCGGGCTGGATCCAGTCGTCGCACAGACTCGCTGTCTTGTGGTGGATGGGATCGACGAGAACGAGTTGCGCGCCCTTGGCCTTGGCCTGCTTGAGGACCGGGACGAGGTGCGTGTTGCTGACGGTTGGGTTCTTGCCCCAGAGCAGGATGTGGCGGCTGTGCTCCAGGTCATGCAGGGCGTTGCTGTCGCTGGTGCCAAAGTCCTCGATCTGCGCCGCCTCGCCCGCGCCGGAGCAGATATCGCCAACCCTGCCGGTGACCGGGCCGAACTGATCGAAGAACAAATCGGCGATCTGCTTCAGGATCCCCAGCGATCCCCCGGACCGATAGTGGAATACCGCCGTTGGCCCCGACTCGGTTCGGACCTTCTTCAGCCAGGCCGCGGCGGTGTCGAGGGCTTCTTCCCAAGAAACCGGCACGAGGCTGCCACCCCGCCGGAGCAGCGGCTGCCGGAGCCGGTCGGCACCCGACATCAGGTCGAGGTAGCGACTGGTTCGGAAGCACAAGAAGCCCCGCGTGACCGGATGGGCCGGGTCCCCGGCCAACGAAACCGGCCTCCCGTCCTCGATTTTTGCGACGATCCCACAGGCATCGGGGCAGTCGCGGCTGCAGGTAGTGCGGCGCAGTTCGGCGGCCATCTGTGGGCGCGGAGTCTAGCGAGGCAGGCCCCCGCGCGAGTGCGTAGTTGGTCGAGTTTGCCGGCGAACTCAACCCTCGACTTTGGCAGAGAAACCGCCCCTAGGGGCTCGAACTCAGGGGTTTAGCTAGTTCGGTGCGGCACGATTTTTCGTCCCGGAAGGGACCGAATCTCAGCCCATGTGAAGGACTTTCCACGGTTCAACTCTGTGCAGGAAAGCGACTTGGCGACGCGCAGCTATTTCTCTCCACCCTAACAAGAGTTCGGGTCGGGCGTATTTTTCTCCGACTTCGTGCTTTCCCGATGGCATGGGCTGTTTCTAGCCTCTCCACCCATCAGCCGCCTCGGAGGCGGTAGCAACCCAACGGTCAACCAAACAAAACCACTGTCGTCGCCTCCGAGTCGACTGCCTTCTGACGATCCCACTAGGGAGGAGATCAAAAACACCCATGTCCAAGTCGATTGCTTCTCTGCTCACGTTCGCGGTCACCACGTCCCTCGCTCTCGCCAACGGCGGCGAGGGTGACAAGAAGAACCCCTACCAGGGCGGCACGTCCTGGGCCCCCGGCCAGGGACTGGTCCTCGCCCAAGGCGATGACTTCTCGGCCAAGATGAGCGGTCAGCTCCAAGCGGGCTGGGCGTTCACCGACAACGAGTTCGCGGCCGACTCGAGCAGCTTCGAGATCCCCCGCGCGCGACTTGCGTGGACGGGTCACGCGGTCAGCAAGGACCTGACCTACCGCTTGATGATCGACGGCACCGACACGGACGGCGCCCTCAAGGACGGCTGGGCTCAGTGGGCCTTCAGCAAGAGTGCGAGCGGCAACCTGTCGCTCCGCATGGGCCAGGGCCTCTCGGGCTACGGCCTCGAGTCGACCGGCTCGGAGACGGGCCTGTTCTTCGTCGAGCGTTCGACGGCCTCGCGCACGTTTGGCCAGGACCGCACACGTGACCAGGGCGCCTGGGTCCACGGCAGCCACAGCGAGAACTCGATCCGCTGGGTCCTCGGTGCACAGAACGACGACGTCGCAGCTGGCTCGGCTTACAGCAGCGAAGGCGCCGCCAACCCGGACAATGAGCTGACCTACATCGGCGCGCTGTCCTTCGACCCGATGGGCGATACCACCGGCGGCAAGTGCAATGAGTGCGTCATGCAGGGCGACCTCGATGGTGCCAAGGACGTCAAGGGCACGGTCGGTGTCGGCTACCAGCTCGGCAACTCGGTTGCCGGCGGCGCGGACCTCGAAGCCTCCCAGGTCAACCTGAACACGGGCTGGATGCTCGGCAACGGTCTGACCGTCCAGGGCGAGTACTTCCTGCGCACGGAGAGCCCGGACGGCGGGACCGACCTCGACTCGAACGGCTTCTACGCCATGGCGACCTACACGCTGCCCAAGAGCGGCGACAGCGCCATCCAGTGGGGCTTTGGCGCCCGACTCAACACGATCGACACCGACGGCGGCCTGAGCGCCACCAACCTCTCCGGCCTCGGCGCCGCGGCTGGTGACGCAACGGAGATCTCGCTGGTCGCCAACGCGTTCTACAGCGGCCACGCCGCGAAGACGCAGATCGAACTGACGCAGCAGGAAGTCAACCCGGACGCCGGTGGCGACGCGACGAACTACATCATCCGCGTCCAGTTCCAGGTCCTGTTCTGATCGAACGCGCGTCCTAGACGCAGATTCGATTTGCTGACGGAGGCGGGCTAGTCCCGCCTCCTCGCATTTCTGGGCTGCACCTTCGAGAAATCCACTGTGCCCACCCCCTCCCCCATCGACCGTCTCGTCGTCGGCGCCAACTTCGATGGTCTCGCTTGCGCGCTCGACGCCGCTCGCGCAGGCGAATCCGTGCTGCTCGTCGACGAGGCGCCGCGACCAGGCGGCCGGATCCGCACGCAGCGCACCGAGGGCTTCGTCTGCGAATACGGCCCGTTCGCGCTGCCGCGAAAGGACTGGGATGGCTACGCCGCGCGGCTGCGCCGACCGCCCGCCGCGATCGCGCTGCAACCGGGGGCCACAACGGGTTTCTATTGGAACGGTCGGGAACTGCTCCAGGCCCCGGTCGGCGGCGACCCGGTCTCCGGCGCGGGCGGCCTCGAGGACCTCGTGATCGCATTCCGGCGTGAAGTCGACGACGCCGCACTCGATGCCGACGGTGCCCGAGAACCTGTGCTCCAACTCAGCCGCGAAGTGACCGCGCTCGCCCCCGGCGAGGACGGGTCCTTGTTCGCGACACTCGGCGGCGAATCGCCGCGCACGGTCATCGCCCGTGGCGTCGACCTCTTCGTCCCGCTCGATCGCGCTGCGCGATTGCTCGCGCCACTCGACCCGGCGCTGCCCGATCTGTGCTCACGCTTCGATCGTGAACCCGAAGCCGTCTGCTTCGTCGGCTACTCGAACAGCGCCAAGGTTGCGGCGGCGACCGGCAGCTACGGCATCGTCTTGGCGGAGATGCTGACGCAGGATGCCGCGCCCGATGCGGAGCTCGACGGCATCGAGGAGGTCGTGTTTTGCAGCTCGGCCTATCCGCGTCGCGCGCAAACCGGCAAGGCGCTGATCCGCGTCGCGTTCGGCGGCACGGCCGCAGCCATCGACGACGAAGTCCTGCTCGACCAGACCCGCCGCGCGCTGCACCGCATGACAGGCCTCGAGGACCAGCCGATTTTCTTTCGGTGCCATCGCGGCACTAGGCTCGTGCGCAATACGGTCGACCTTGAATGCCGAGTCCGCGTTCGCGCGCTCGACCGCATGCTGACGAAACTCCGCTGGCACGGTTGAGTCGCAAGAGAACGGGCGCCAGGTTTCGCGAATGGATGCGCCAGAGCACCATTGTTGCCGTCGAATGCATTCGGCACGCCGATACGACGATGCTGTCCGCAGCGGAACCGTGGCCAAGCCGAGGGGCTTCTCAGGTCCGGGGTCGGGGCTAGGATCAATAGGAAGATTGCGAGCAGTGTTGGCCCTGCAGTTATCCGGCAACCGCGAGCAGTCTTGCCCCCAGCGTTATCTCCCACCTTATGCAAACGCGCCACCTTGCCCTCGTTGCCTTCGCTCTGTCGACGCACCTGGTTCCTCTTATCGCGCAGGACCAAATACTCGACCTTGTCGCCAAGCAAGTCGCCGCCCAGGACCAAAAGCTCCAGGACTGGCGCACGGACTGGCGCAGCAAGCGCAACGAACTGATCGACCACGTCAAGGACCTCGCCTTCGACCCCAGCTCCGTCGTCGTCAAGTGGAGCAAAGACGCCAGCAAGCAAGACATCGAGGCGATGAAGCTCGCCTCCGGCCTCAAGGTCGAACCCATCGAGACCTGGAGCATCCTGCCAGGCGTCGAGCACCTC
>SXPK01000033.1 GCA_005776365.1 Planctomycetia bacterium | reverse complement strand
GGCTTTGCTGTCGTCGCCAGCGAAGTCAAGTCACTGGCTCAAGGGACGAGCAAGGCCACAGAGGAGATCAGCAATCAGATCGCCGCCATGCAGCAGGCTTCGCAGGGAACCGCACAGGTGATCCAAGGCGTTGGTTCGACGATCCAGCGCATGAACGCCATCAGTTCGTCGATCGCCCATTCGGTGCAACAGCAGCAGCTGGCCACCGGCGAGATCAGCCAAAACGTGCAGCAGGCGGCAGCAGGCACGCAGGACGTGGCACGCAACATCGTCGATCTGACACGGGCCGCACAGGAGACCAGTTCTGCAGCGAGCCAGATGCTCGACGCTGCGAGCGCGCTGTCAGAGCAGGCCGAGATGCTGCGCACTTCAGTCGAGCAGTTCCTCGCTGAAGTCCGTGGCAGCGCCAAGCCAAGCACGCCGCGCAGCCAAGCAATCTTTGACCGCATCGGCGGCAAGCCGGCACTGACCAGCGTCGTCGACGACTTCTACCGCCGCGTGCTTGGCGACCCGATGCTGCGCCCGCTGTTCGCCGGCACGGACTTGGTGAGCCAGAAGAAGCACCAGGTCGCATTCCTGACGGCAGCGCTCGGTGGCCCCGCCGCCTACAAGGGCAAGGACATGCGAGCCGCGCACGCGGGCCGCGGCATCACCGGTCGCCACTTCGGCGCGGTGGCTGGGCACCTGCAGGCTGCGCTCGAGCACGCCAAGGTCGGGCCTGCTGAGGTCGGAGCCATCATGAAGGCCGCCGCGTCACTGCAAGACCAGGTCGTCAGCTAGCCGTCAAAGGGCGGAGGTCGCGCATCGCCAAAGCCGGCGCGGCGCCTCCGCCCTTTCGCGCGGAGTCGCCGGGCTCCATGCTCCCTGATGTGACCCACGCACCAGGCCAGCCCAATCCCAACCTCGTCGAGCGCAACCCGGACGGCACATTCACCAAGGAGACGCTGCAGCGCGCGCTGAAAGCGCTGAAGAAGCGGCTCAAGGTCACCCGACTCGACGACGAGTCGCGCCTGGGTCACGATCCGATGAGCAAGGGCGGCCGCTCCGGCATCGTCGCCGTTCGGCCGCCTGAGCAGTACCCGGTCGAAGTGTGGCAGGCGCTCGAACAGAAAGGCCGGGTTCGTTCGATCGGACACGGACTTGTCGAGTTGGTCGATGTTGGCGCCGGCAACGACTGAGAGCCGCGCGCGCCGCGATGCAGCGGCGCAGGTTTGACGCAGGGCGCGCCGTGCTGCACGTTGCGCGCCGTGGATCTCGAAGCCTTCGTCACCCGCCACAAGGAATTGCTCCAACAAGAGCACGCGGAGGAAATCGCGCAGCAAGAACGTTTGCTGCGCACGAAGAGCGATGCCGAGTTGGAACGGCGCGGCGTGCTGCTGCGGCGGCTCGAGGTCGCAGACCTCGAGCCCGGGCTTGGCGGCGCGCTGCACGCGATCCTGCAACCAAGTCGTGGTGGCTCGCTGCCGCCCCACCGCTTCGGCCCTGGTGACGTCATCTCCGTCGACTCTGCGGACGGAACTTCCGTTGCCACGGGGCTCATCGCAGCGATCCGCCACGACCGCGTGATCGTCGCCATCGACGACCGCGACGACCTCGATCTGCCGACCTTGGTGCGCATGCGCCGGCTCGTGCCCGACGTGACGTTTCGTCGCATGCACGAGGCGCTGGACCGGGTCATGCGCGGAGTCGAGCCCGAGCGCCGCCGCTACTTCGATGCGTTCTGGCTGCGACGCGAACCCGAGTTCGCGCGGGAGCCGAAGCTCGAGGCACCGATCGATGCGACGCTCGACGACAGCCAGCGCGCCGCTGTGCTCCACGCGCTCGCGGCCAACCACCTCGCGCTCATCCACGGGCCGCCGGGAACCGGCAAGACCACTGCGATCGTCGAAGTGATCCGACATGCCGTGCTGCGCGGCGAGTCCGTGCTCGCGAGCGCGCCGTCCAACGTCGCAGTCGACAACCTCGCCGAGCGCTTGCTGCAGCAGGGCCTGAGGATCGTGCGCATCGGTCAACCGGTGCGGGTGCTGCCGGCGGTCGTCGACCAGTCGCTGGCCGTGCAAGTGCAGGACGCGCCGGAACAAAAACTGCTGCGCGACCTGCGCCACGAGCTGCAGCAATCGCAACGCAAGTGGCTGCGAGCCTCGCGAAGCGATCGCTTCGAACTCAAACGAGAGCAGCGGCGGTTGCGGGCAGAGCAGCGCACAATCGAGAACGCAATCGTGCAAGGGCTGCTGGACGCCGCCGATGTCGTGCTCGCAACGACCACGGGTTGTGGCGACTCGTTGCTGTCCGACCGACGGTTCGACCTCGTCGTTCTCGATGAGGCAGCGCAGGCGCTGGAAGCAGCGAGTTGGATGCCGCTGCTGCTCGGCAGACGCGCCGTGCTCGCCGGCGACCATTGCCAGTTGCCGCCCACAGTGCACTCCGAGGCAGCGGCCAAGGCCGGCCTCGCGACGACGCTGTTCGAGCGCCTCGCCGGATCCACGATCGGGCCCGCGGTCACGCGCATGCTGACGACTCAATACCGCATGCACGACTCGATCCAGGGTTGGTCGAACGCGACCTTCTATGAAGGACGCCTCCGCGCCGCGGACTCGGTGCGCGGCCACCGGCTGCCGGACCTCGACGGAGTGCTCGAAACCGAGGCGACGGCGCCGCCGCTGCTTTTTCTCGACACCGCGGGTTGCGGCCACGAGGAAAGCGAAGGCGATGACGACGGCAGCCGCGACAATCCCGGCGAGGCTGCGGTGGTCGCCAAGCACGTCGGCTTGCTGTTGGAAGCTGGCGTGCAGCCTGCGCAGATCGCGGTCGTCACACCCTACGCGGCGCAAGTCAGACTGCTGCGCGAACGCCTTGCCGGAGTCGCCGGCCTCGAAATCGGCACTGTCGACGGACTGCAGGGTCGCGAGAAGGAGGCAGTCGTCCTGTCCCTCGTGCGCAGCAACGAACGCGGCGAGGTCGGATTCCTCGCCGATCTGCGTCGCCTCAACGTCGCGGTGACACGTGCGCGGCGCCAACTCTGCGTCATCGCGGACAGCGCGACTCTGGCACAGCACGAAGCCATCGCGACCCTTGTCGAACGGCTGCAGCAGGATGGCGAGCATCGCTCCGCTTGGGGACTCGCCTGACGCACGCTGGCGCAATCAGTGCCGCGCGTCGGCGTCGGGTGTCACAGCCTCTTCAAGAGTAAGCGGCTTCTTGCCAGCGAAGTTGGCGCGCCGCACGGAGCAGTCCTGCACATCGCAGATCGCGCAGTAGCTGCGCATGCAGGGATCGGTGTGGAAGTCGACTTCGCATTCTCCGAGCTGCTTGCCAACCGCAACGGCAACACGTTCCACCAGCTCGTGCGCACGCTCGACGGTGAAGAACTCTGGAACGACGACGTGCGCGCTCACGTGTGGAACGCGCCCCGATCGAATCGCGCGCAGGTGGTGCACGCGAATGACCCCGTCGCCGAATTGCTCGTCGAGCGCCGCCACCACGCGCCGCACGAGCTCCGGATCCTGTTCGTCCAACAACCCGCCCGCCGCCGTGCGCAAGAGCTTGCTCCCGGTCACCAGCAATACGATCGCGACCAACATCGCAACGACTGGGTCGATCCAGGTCATCCCGGTCAGCCGCACGAGTACGAGGCCGAAGACCAAGCCCAAGCTGGTCCAGAAGTCCGACAGCACGTGGTGCCCGTCCGCGATCAGCGTCAGCGAACGATGCCGCTTGCCCACGCGCAGCAAGAACAGCCCAAGCAGGCCGTTGCCGACGCCAGCGGCGCCGACGAGCGCGATGCCGGAGTCCAACTGCCGCAGTTCAATCCCGTGCAACAACGCGTGACCGGACTCCCAGAGGATCAGCAAGGCCGCGAAAGCGATCAGCCCGCCTTCGAAGGCGGCGGCGAAGAACTCGATCTTGCCGTGGCCGTAAGGGTGGTTGCGATCGGCTGGCATCCCCGCAAACCACAGGCCTGCGATGGCGAAGGCCGCGGCAACGACGTTGACGATCGACTCGAGCGCGTCGGACAGCACCGCCGTCGAGCCGGTGATGCGATAGGCCTGGAACTTCACCAGCAGCAGCACGACTGCAACGCAAAGCGACAGCGCTGCCGCGCGCTTCTTGAGGCGCTCGTCAGACGGGCCACGACCCGCGTCGGTTGTTGCTGCTTCGTGTTGCACTGCGCGTCTGGATACCCGAGGAGGTCGCCGCGGTCGACGATCCATCCTGCGCATGATGAGCGCGCACAGTCTACTTGCGAGTTTCGGGCGCGCTCAACCGAACTGGCGTGTCGGAAGGAGCAGGCTGTGCGTCTTCGACCGGACTTGCCGTGTCCAACCGTGGCCCTCGCAACGCCAGATCCGAGCCGGAGCCAGAGCTGCAAGCCGTCCCATCACGGCCAGCCACGGCCGGCAGAGCATCCATTGGCCCGAGAACACGGATCGACGCGCGTTGCCAGACGGCGTCCGCGCCGCGACTCAGCAAGGCCCCGCGATCCTCGGCGGCCGATCCAAAGCGCGACCCTCACCACATCACCTGACCGCCATCATGCATGAGCGCTTGGCCTGTCATGCCCGACGCGGCGTCACTGCACAACCACGCGACGAGTTCGCCGATCTCGCGCGGCTGCAGGATGCGGCCAAGCGGCACCGCGGCCAGCGTCGACTTGCGCGCATTCTCGTATGAAGTGCCCATCGACAGCGCGATGCGCTCCATGCTTTCCCGCGCCATGTCAGTCTCCACCCAGCCAGGGCAGATCGTGTTGACGGTGATGCGCCTTGGCGCGAGTTCCAGCGCAAGCGCCTTCATCATGCCGATGACCGCGTGCTTGCTGGCGCAGTAGCCGGTGTAGCCAGGCACGCCGAAGCGTCCGAGCACCGAACTGAGCGAGACGATGCGTCCGCCGTCTGGCAGCAACCGCGCGGCGTGGCGCGAGCAGTAGAACACACCATCGACGTTGGTGCGCATGAGCAGGTCGAAGCGATCCGGGCCCGGCAGTGCGCAGCCGTTGGGACCGCCGACGCCGGCGTTGTTGACCAGGATGTCGAG
>SXPK01000032.1 GCA_005776365.1 Planctomycetia bacterium | reverse complement strand
GCAACACCGCCGAGAACGTCGCGCGGCTGTTCGGCATCGGCCGCGCCGAGATGGACGCCTTCGCGCTGCAGAGCCACCAGCGGGCCGAGCGCGCCGTAGCGGACGGCAAGTTCGCCGCCGAGATCGCCGCATATCCGAGCCCGCCAGAGTACGCGGCCATGGTCGCGCAGGATGACGGCGTTCGAGCAGGCCAGACGATCGAAGCGCTGCAGAAGCTGCGCCCGGTGTTCGACAAGAACGCGGGCGACGTCACGGTTGGCAATGCTTGCCAGATCAGCGACGGAGCCGTCGGGCTGCTGTGCACTTCGATGCGTCGTGCGAAGCAACTCGGACTGCAGCCCATTGCCGCGATCCGCGGCCATGCGCGCGTTGGCCTCGCCCCGGAGTTCATGGGCCTTGGCCCCGTGCATGCGACGCCAAAGGCCTTGCAAGAAGCCGGAGTGAAGTTCTCCGACCTCGACCTCGTCGAGATCAACGAAGCGTTCGCCGCACAGGTCCTCGGTTGTCAGAAGGCATTCGCAAGCGCTGACTACTGCAAACGCGAACTCGGGCTCGACGCGCCGATCGGCGAACTCGACCTTGCCAAGACCAACGTGAACGGCGGCGCGATTGCGCTCGGCCACCCCATCGCCGCATCCGGCGCACGACTGCCATTGACGCTGGCCCACGAGCTACGCCGTCGCGGCCGTCGCTATGGCCTCGCTGCGCTGTGCATCGGCGGCGGCCAGGGCCAGGCACTCGTCATCGAATCGCTCCCGTGACCATGAACACCACCGAGACCCGTCCTGACTCTCCGACCTCGACGCCGCATTCTCCGATGATGGAACTGCCGGTAAGCGTCGATGCCACCGGCATCGCCGTGCTGCGGCTTGGTTCCGCAGACGAGACGGTCGTGACATTCACGAAGGAACGACTGCTCGCGCTCGACCGCGCGCTGCAGGCCCTGGCGCAACGCTCCGGCCTGCGCGGGGTCGTCATCACGGGCCCTGGCCCAGGAATGTTCTGCGCCGGCGCCGACATCAACCTGATCCACTCCATCCAGTCCGTCGCGGAAGGCCGGGACGCTGCGATACTCGGGCGTTCCATCTTCGAACGCTGCCGCAATCTGACGGTGCCGGTCGTCGCTGCGATCGAAGGCCCTTGCGTCGGTGGCGGCTGCGAGTTGGCGTTGTTCTGCGACGTCCGCGTCGCCAGCGAACACCCGTCCACCCAGATCGGGCTGCCCGAAACCAAGCTCGGCATCGTCCCAGGCTTTGGCGGCACGCAGAACATGGCGCGCCTATTGGGCCTGCCCACGGCGCTCGACCTCATCCTCAACGGCAAGTTGCTGCGCCCGGTGCCCGCGCGAAAGAAAGGTCTCGTCGACCGGCTTGCGCCGTCAACGAAGTTGCTGGCGTTCGCCATCGAGGAGATCAGCAAACTGGCGGCTCGAGGCAAGAAGGCCAAAGGCCGTCAACTTCGCGGTCAGGCCTATTGGTTCTCCAAGACGCCGATGCGCGCTCTCGCGGTCAACGCCGCGAAGAAGGCGCTCGACAAGGGTCAGGCTCGTTTCTACCCGGCGCCCAAGGCAGCGCTCGAACTCTGCGTCGCCGCCTTCACCATGCCGATCGCCGAGGGCTTCGCCAAAGAGGCGCAAGCACTCGGTGAGATGATCGCCACTCCGGTCAGCAAGGCGCTGACGCATCTGTTCTTCCTGACCGAGCGCAGCAAGCGCCTGGGCAAGGGCAACGGCGCGCGTCCAATCGACAGCGCCTTGGTGGTCGGCGGCGGAGTCATGGGCGCTGGCATCGCCGGGCAGCTCGCTGGCAAGGGCGTCTCGACGCGCCTATGCGACCTATCGGGCGAGGCTCTGGCCAGGGCCAAGTCACGACTGCAGCAGGACCTGTCCCGTCGCGTCTCGCGCAAGCAGATGCAGAAGCACGAAGCGCAGGCAACTCAGGACAAGCTCGCTGTCGCCACCGACTGGGGCAGCCTCGCGCATGTCGACCTGTGGCTCGAGGCAGTAGTCGAGGATCTGTTGGTGAAGAAGAAGCTGATGGCCCAGGCGGTCGCCAGGGGCCTGCCGTCCGATGCGATCCTTGCGACCAACACGAGTTCGCTTCCCGTCGATGCCATGGCCGACTCGGTGCCAAATCCGGAGCGGGTCATCGGCATCCACTTCTTCAATCCGCCGGAGAAGATGCCGCTCGTCGAGATCATCCGCGGCAAGCGGACCAGTGATGCGGCGGTCGCCACGGCCTGCCGACTTGCGACGAGACTGGGCAAGTTCCCGGTCGTCACTTCCGACACTCCAGGCTTCCTCGTCAATCGGTGCCTGTCGCCTTACCTCAACGAAGCAGCGCGCCTGCTCGTCGAGGGCAACGAGCCTGAGTTCCTCGACCGCGTGTTGCTCGACTTCGGCATGCCAATGGGGCCATGCCGTCTACTCGATGAGATCGGCTTCGACGTCGCGACCAAGGTGAGCGAGGTCATGGAGGCTGCGTTCGCGGACCGCATGCAACCGTGTTCTTTGTTCGCGGCGATGGTCGCCGGCAAGGCGCTCGGCAAGAAGAGCGGCGGCGGGCTCTACGACAAGAACGGCAAGGGAGAAGGTCCCGGCCGCAAGGTGCTGGACGCGGTGCGCGCTCATCGCGGCGTGCCCAAGCGCACGGCTTCGCGCAGCGAAGTCATCCAGCGCTTGATCTACCCGCTCGTCGACGAAGCCTATCGCTGCCTCGACGACGGTGTGGTCGCGGCAGAGCAAGACCTCGATCTCGGCCTTGTCATGGGCATCGGGTTTCCTCCGTTTCTTGGCGGCATCACCGGCTACGCCAAGGCCGAAGGCAAGAAGACGATCGTCGCAGCGCTCGACGATCTCGCGCGCACGATCGACCCACGATTCCGGCCGAGCGACGGACTGCGCCGTCGCGCCATCGACTGAACGAGTTTCACTCGCATGCGGCGCGTCGTCGCTCCCCTACGTGGCCGCGTATTGGGCGGAAAAAAATCTCGCACCATTTTCGCCGATGCCACCGCGGCAACCGCGCCTTGGCCGAAACCGCCCGTTCCCGCGTGAGTATACTTACGCGTGCGCGCGCAGAGAGCGGTGCCTACCGCCTGCCGGGCATGGGGAAATGTTCGCGTGCAGCGGCCGAATCTTCGGCCCCTGGACTGTTCTATGTCGATCCGGCTGGGCCTTGCCCTTTGCGTATTTGCCGGCTGCAGCCTGCAGCCTGCGCGTGAAGCCTCTGGCTCGCTGACGACTTCGCAACGGCTCGCCGGGCTCGATGCCTTCGCCCATGGCAGCGCGCTTTGTGTCGGTGTCGAGCATCTGCCCCCTGGGAACGACCATAGTTCTCCGACGGCGCTGCCAACCGCCGGTCTCCGCGCCGGTTCGGCCACGATCTATGCGCCACAGGGCCCTTCGCGCTTCGTGGCTGCGCAGGACGATCGACGCCAAGCGACCACCACCGAGCCGCGCGGCCGGCATTCGACGCATGCGGACCTGGCGCTGCAGTTCCTCGATGACCTTCAGGGCCGCGACAGGTTCAGGCTTCGTCGCGAGTTCATGGCACTCAACCTGCCAACTGCAGCGAACGACGAGCAATCTCCAGGGATCCCACTGCGCGCCGACGAGCGCGCTGCCGAAGACGCGGAAGAGCGTCTCGGCGAGACCGGCCATCAGATCGTGCGCCGCCCGATTCAGCAGCTCCTGCGCCGCACTGCAGTCGTGTCGCGCGTGGAGCTCAAACTCGCGGATCTTGCGGACCTGCCGGCGGAACGGAGCCATTCCGACGAAGCCCACGACGATGTGGACCTCGGCAGGCTGACGATGGTCGTCCGTCCAAACCGCATGGATGCGCCGGTGGAGATCGGATACCGCCGATCGGGATTCGTCATCGCCACGTCTCAGCAACAGCTGAAGTGCGGCATCACGCTGCCCATCGCCGAGTCAGTCTTCCTCGAACTCCGGGCGCGTCAGCTCTTTCTCGACGACTCCTGGCAACTTCGTGCCGAGCTGCGCTGGATGTGCTCGCAGCAAAGTTCTGTGCACCTCGTGTGCGGCGACGACCTGCTAATCCCTTCGGAAGCAACGCCATACGGACGCGATC
>SXPK01000031.1 GCA_005776365.1 Planctomycetia bacterium | reverse complement strand
TGTCGCCGCCCGCGGCCTCGACATCAGCGACGTGACCATGGTCGTTCACATCGATCCGCCGATGGACGCGGAGACCTATGTGCACCGCAGCGGCCGCACCGGCCGCGCCGGCCAGAAGGGCAAGAGCGTCATGCTCGCGCTCAAATCGCATGAAGCGAAGTTGCGCCGCATCTACTCGCAATCGCGACTGCAAACGACCTGGGCGTGGCCGCCGAGCCCCGACGCAGTGTTTCGCCGGCAGATGGAGCGGGCAGAAAAGCACGCGACCGCGGCGATCGCGGCGCACACGCTGACCGAGAGTCAGCGCGAAGTCGCAGAGCACTTGCTGCGCGATCGCGACCCGGTCGACGTCGTCTCAGCGTTGCTGATCCAAGCAGGCCAAGGGCCGCGCGCGCCATTCGCATTCGCAGGCCAGCCAACCGCGCCGATGCCCGCGCCGGTCGCCGCTACCCGAGCCACTACACCAGCCGCGCCGTCGGTCACTCCATCGGCCTCACCGTCGGTCGCTGCACCGGTCGCTCCGTCGATCCCCGCCGTCGCACCCACGCCCAAGAAGGCACGTGAACGCGCGGTCGTCGCAACCAAAGCCGCCGACGAAGTCGAGCCCAGTGCCGAGGTCGCTGCCGTGGTCGAGGCGTCGCAGCCTGCTGACGCGCCATCTGTAGTCAACAAATCGCGCGTCATCGACGCGCCGAGCACGAAGCCGGAGAGCGAGCTGCAACACGAGCCCGAAGCGCGCATCGAACGGCGGCCATTGCAAAAGCGCGGCAAGCCGCTCGCGCAGCCTGCGTGGAAGCGCCGCGAAGAACCTGCACCGCCCGAAGGCCGCGGCAGCAGCGAGCCGGGTTTCACGCGCTTTTGCATCAATTGGGGCCTTCGCGACGGCGCAGAGCCGCGTCGCATCCTTGCGCACATCTGTCGCCGCGGAAACATCGAAAGCCGCATGGTCGGCCACATCGAGATGCGCGGCACAATGAGCTTGTTCGACGTCGCCAATGACGTCGCGGTCGGCTTCGGCCGGCGCGTGCAGGCTCGCGACCGTCGCGATCCGCATTTGCGCGTCACGCGGTGGTACGAGAGCGCACGGTCACGCGACGCGGACCAGGGCCGGACCGCGGACGAAAGCTGAAGCGCGCGCACAAGCCGCCGGCGGCACCGGTGCAACAAGGCGGCGTCGGGCCGCCGCATGCGGCGCAGCGAACCGATGGTCCCGGTCCACGAGAGGCCGTGGCGCTGCGCAAGATACGCTTCTCTTGCAAGCGGGACCCACCTCCTGCGGCCGCCGACGGTTGACGAGAGCGCAATATGGGCGGACAGTCTCTCGGCCGTCCCCACCCCCTGGTCTCCCCCATGAATCGAACCCTGCTACTCGCGCTGCCAACCTTCGTCGGCGCGCTCCTGTGCGCCCCCGAACTCCTGGCACAACGCAATGTGATCGCCGGCCGCGACATCCAACTCCAGGACACTTGGGCGCTCCGCGGCTACGTGCGTTCTGGCGCCTATCCCGGTGGCGCGTTCGCCGTGGGTGCCTGGACGACCTGCTGCAACCCTGGCACGAATGCGATTCCGTTCCAGGCCGCGATGAGCCCCAACCACGGCTACATCCACTTCATCGTCGCGCGCGAGTCGAACGGCCGCCTCGAGCAGATCTCCAACTGGAGCTTCGTCAAGCACACCTTTGGTTCGAGCAACGACCCGAGCCCCTGCGGCAACTGCGCCGGCCCAGGCAACTTCAACCTCGTCGAGATCGGCTGCTCGGACACCTACGCCAACTCGCAGGCCGTCAACCACTTTGACCTCGGGCCCCCCGGTGAAGTCGACCCGTGGCTCGGCACGTGGGATCCACAGTGCTCGATGTTCGACGCGGGCAACCCTGCCGTCGCCCCCGCTCAAGCGTGCGACAACGTGCGCAGCCTCACGAGCCTGCAGTCTTCGCAGTTGAATGCCGGTCTCAACAACCAGATGCGGCTCTACGACGTCGATCTCCAGGTTCCAGCCGCAAACTACTATTGGCAGGCCGGGTACATCGTCCCCAGCGAAGCCGAGGGTGTTCGCGACAACAACCTGGGTTCCCGTGGATTCACGCCGGCATGGAATGGGACTTCGTGGGCCTTCACGGACGTTCCGAACTTCCAACAAGGAACGATCCTTCAGCGTTGGCCCGGCGCGACCATCACGAGCGCAAACAACGGCACGTCGGATGGCCGCTTCTACGTTGCAGTCAAAGTGTCCGGACCGGTCAACGGCAAGTACCACTACGAGTACGCCGTGCACAACCGCGACAACAAGCGGGGCATGGGCGCGTTCCGCCTTCCGATCTGCCCGACGGCCGTCGTCAGCGATATCGGCTTCCACGACGTTGACCGCAACCCGCTCAACCAGTGGACCGCCAACAAGGTCGGCGGCGAACTGGTGTTCAGCACGCCCAACAACCCGCTGCGTTGGAACTCGATCTTCAACTTCTGGTTCGATTGCGACGCGGGTCCGGTTGTGGGCTCGTCGCTGTCGCTCGACCAGTATGACATCGGCACGGGCGCGGCCAGCGTCCTCGTGACGAGCACTGCCCCTGGCACGCTCTACAACGAGTACCTCGGCGCCGGCTGCGGCACGACGGTGACGCCCAATCTGTTCGCGCAGGGTGTTCCCTTCCGCGCAACCCTCGGCAACGCGCTCTTCCAGATGCGCAGCCTCGGCAACCCAGTCGGCGCACCGTGCGCGGTCGCTTTCAGCACTCTCCCGGGCACGACGACGGTTGGCGGCTGCACGATCTATGCGTCGGACGTGAGCGGGATGAACGTCATCAACCTGCAAGTGGCGGATACCGGCGGCGCCATCACGCAGAACCTGCCGATCCCAAACGACCCCGCGCTCGAGGGTCTCAACCTCGACCTGCAAGCGGTCAACCTCGTCGCCGGCGGCGCGTTGCTGAGCTCGTTCAATCTCAGCAATGGCATGCGTCTGCGCATCGGCAACTCGACTTCGTCCTGCCCGTGAGGCACGAGTCTCCGCGGCAATCGCCGCGGAGATGGCCTGCGGCGTCGCGTCCGATACGGTGACGCGACCGCCGCCCGCGCTGCGAGCGCTGGCGATCACGCCGCTCGAACCTGCGCATGCGCCAACCAACCTTTGCGTCGCTCTCATTCTGTTTCTTCGCCTGCTTTTCGATCGCGCAGTCGCCGGAGAAGCCAGCCCTCACGAAAGCGGCCGTCGAGGATCTCGCCGCGCTCGCATTCGAGCGATTTCAGCCCAAGGGCCTCGCGATCGCGGTCGTGCAGGACGGGAAGACGCTGATCGAAGTCGGCTACGGCATTGCCGACGGCGATGCGAAAGTGACGCCCAAGACGATGTTCAACATCGCGTCGTGCACCAAGGCATTCACCGCGGCGCTGGTCGCGCAGCAGGTCACCGAAGGCAAGCTCCACTGGACCGATCGCGTCGTCGACCACGTGCCGGAGTTCCGCATGCAGGATCCGTGGATCACGACGCACATGACGATCGCCGACTTGTTGTGCCACCGCAGCGGGCTCGTGACCTTTGCGGGTGACTTGCTGTGGTACGGCTCCGACTACAGCGACGCCGAGGTGCTGCGGCGCATGGAGAAGCTGCCGGTCGCGCAGGGCTTCCGCGATCAATTCGGCTACCAGAACCTGATGTACATGGTGGCTGGTCTCGTGCTCGAACGCACGACGGGCCGGTCGTGGGAGGACCTCGTCGAGGAGCGCCTCACCAAACCGCTCGGCATGACGAGCACGCGTGCGAGCGCCCAGCGATTGGAGAAGGATGCGAAACGCGCCGCTCCGCACATCGACGGCGTTGTCGTTAGTGAGCACGAGTTCACTGCGTGCAAACCTGCGGCTTCGATGTCGTCGTCCGTTCACGACCTCGCGTCGTGGATTCGCATGTTGCTCGCCGGCGGAACGCTCGACGACGCGAAGGTCCTGGACGCAGCCGCCTTTGCACAGATGTGGCGGCCGCACACGATCCTCGGCGGCGGACCCGGCGGCGCGAACACGCGCGACTTTCGCAGCTATGGACTCGGCTGGTTCCTTTCGATTGAGCACGGCAAGAAGCTCGTCGAGCACGACGGCGGCATGCCTGGCTTCTTGAGCAAGGTGTCGCTGTTGCCAGCCGACAGTTTTGGTTTCGTCGTGCTCAACAACGCCAATGACGGCCTCGTCAACGAGGCGCTCAAGGCTGCTCTACTCGCCGCGCACGCGGGCGAAGATGGCAAGGCGCAGATCGAGCGTTGGTCGACGATCGCCGATCGCATGAAAAAGCGCGATGCCAGCGAGAAGGCCGCCCGCGAGGCCAAGCGAGTTGTGGACACGAAGGCGACGCTCGCGCCAGACGATTACGTCGGCCGCTACGAAGATGCGATCTATGGGCCCGCCGAAGTCTCTCTCGAAGCCGACACGCTGCGCGTCGTGCTCTTGCCATCGAGACGCAAACTCCACGGCGCGATGACGCACTGGCACCACGACACCTTTCGCGTCGACTTCCCCGACCGCTTTCTGCCGTTCGCGTTGTTCCGCTTCGAATTCGACACGGACGGCAAGGTCGCAGGCTTCAGGATCGACTGCCCCATCGCCGACTTCGACTTCGGCGCGCTCGATTTCCGGCGCGTGCGCGCAGAGAAGTAGCGATCGACCTCCCGACGCTGCGCCGCCGCGCTCAAAGAACGCGAGGCCAGCGGCCGGCGCAGCTCAGCGGCAGAGCCGCGGCGGGGCGACGTCGAGGACCGTCTTGAGGCCAGGGGTCGCGGCGGCGACGCCGTGCAGGTTGTTGACCAGAATCGCTGCGGTCGCCTGATCGCCAGCAATGCCGCCGTGGAACTTCAAGTGAACCGGCGGCGTGCTCTCCAGCACAACCTCATCACGCGGATCAGGTGCGCCGACATACATGCTGAGATCGAGGTGAACGATCGTCTTGCCGCCCTTCTTGCCATAACCATGGTTGCGGATGCCCGCGACCTGGCCCTTTTCGACGGTCAAGAACTTCGTCACGCGCTTCTCTGTCGCGATCACGGGCTCGACCGTCTGCTCGATCGCATCGACCTCGAAACCAAGCGCCTTGCTGACGAGCGCGACCGACTCGCGCATGCCGATGTGGCCAAAGCGGCCGGTCGCCAGCTGCTGCTCGAATTCGCTGCCCGAGAGGCCCGCGCCGACCTTCTTCTGCAACGGCAACCGACGCGTTCCGGCATCGACGACACGCGTGCACTTCACACTGATGACGTCGAATGTGACCGCGCTCGCGACGATCGCGACGAAGTCCATCGCGTAACCAGGGTTGACACCGGTGCCGAGCACCGAGATCCCGCCTTGCTTTGCGGCGGCGTCGATCTCCTTGGCGATCTGCGCGTGTTGCATCTCAGGCACGAGCAACTCCTCCGTCGACGACACGACGTCGACGCCGTGCTTCGCCGCAAGCAGCAACTGGTCCTTCACCACCGGCATGAAGGACGAGGTGCAGTGCAGCATCGCATCAGGACTCCATTCCTTCAGCGCCGCGGTGGCGTCGCTGCGGACGATGACGCCTGTCTTCCTGCCCAGATCGAGCAGGTCGCCGAGATCCTGACCTACCTTGCTGGGATCGACATCGATTGCGCCGACCAACTGGATCGACTTCTTGGACAGGGCGAGACGGGCAGCGGCGAGCCCGATCGGGCCGAGACCGAACGAAACAACGCGGAGGGGTTGGGCCATAGGGGGCGAAGAGTCTAGCGAGGATGGCTCGCCAATCGCCGCCTTCAGCCGTCGCAAACACGTGCTTCGAACCGTGGGGCGCGTGGACTCTGGCCGCTGGGCCGAAACCGGTTCGGGCGCCCGAAGTCGCGCGGCGCGAGTCGCCGCCAGCGGCCGGCAAACGGCGGGGACCCCGGCGCGTCGCGGCCGAACCTACCGCACGAGGGCTGCTTCGATCACCGTGCCGTCGAACCAGCCAGTGCGCGCCAGCACGATCCCATCTGCGCCGATCGCGAGGCCGACATTGGGCGCGCGGCCGAGCGCCACCCAGCCAGCGTCATTCATCGCATCGACGAGAAGGTTCGTGCCCTTGGCCCAAGACTCGGCGTAGCGACGCGCGAGCGCGAGGCGTTCTTCGATCGTCTTCGGCTGTCGCACGAGAACGTCGTCGCTCTCGTTCTGCTGCGGCACCCATTCAACGCCGGTGTAGGGACACGCATCGGACCTTGGGTGCGCGTCGATCGTGTAGATCATGACCACGAACGCGCGCTCGCCGAGCCGCTGCTGCAACGCCGCGACTTCGCGTTGTTGGCGGCGCGCGACGTTGCAGGTCAGCGAACACGTGACGAGCACCATCGGTCGACCCGCGCGCATCGTCTCGAGATCGACCAGACTTCCATCGAGCGAGCGCAGCGCGAGCTTGGGCAGCCTTTCTCCTGGCTGCACTCCGGCTGCGTCAAAGACAACCTTGGCCTCGGCCATCGACACGGGCTGCGCGAAGACCGGCTGGTGCGCGGGGAGCACTTCGGCGGCGCCAGTGATGATCGCCGGCGTCGGCGACGGCACGCTGCAGGCGGCAGCAAACAACACGAGGAAGGGTAACTTGGTCTGCATCGACGGGAACGGGCGCGAAGCGAGCTGCATCGCAAAGGCAAATCCTCGCCGTATGAAGCAAGACGACCAAGCGGTCCCAGGACGTTTTGAGCGCGCCGAGCGCACCTGCAGATCCACCGCAAGCCACATCACGTTGCGCGCGAACGACCTTGTCCCGTTGGCCCGCGCCGCCGGCTGTCCTAACCTCCTCGCCCCCAAGAACCCCAGCACGCCCCATGTATCCAGAAGAAATCGTCGCGCCGATGCGCGCAGAACTCACCAACCACGGCGCGGTCGAACTCAAGACCTCCGACGCGGTCGACGCGTGGGTCGCCGATAAAAAGACCGGCCTCCTCGTCATCAATTCCGTCTGCGGTTGCGCCGCAGGCATGGCGCGGCCTGGCGTCGTGCGCGCGATGCAGAGCAAGAGCCGGCCGGAACGATTTGCGACGGTGTTTGCGGGCCAGGACAAGGACGCGACGAGCCGCGCGCGCGGTCACTTCGCCCACATCCCGCCTTCCAGCCCCAGCGTCGCGCTGTTCAAGGACGGCGCCTGCATCGACTTCTTGCCGCGACTGCGCATCGAAGGACGATCCGCGATGGACGTCGAACGCGATCTCGTCGCGATGTTCAACAAGCACTTCGCGGCGAAGTGAAGGTCCAGTCGATGGGAGTGAGCGAGCGCCAGAACACCGCGGTGATCTGGCTCACTGCCACCGCAGCGCTCAGTGTCCATTGCACGAGAGCACCTGCCAACCCATGCGTCGCGCGTCAGTCGCGGATGACGATTGCAAAGTAGCTGTCGATGCCAGCGCCTTCCGGCAAAGCAAGCCGTCTCGCCTTGCCATCGGTCTCGTAGTTGCCTGGATTGCCGCGCTCGACGATCAACGTGTATGCGGCCGATGACAACCCGCGCAGCATCAGCCGTCCGTTGCGATCCGTGCGCAACACCTCGCCTTCGTAGTTGCCGTGTTCGTCGATCCACTCGACGTCCTTGCCGCTTTGCGTCTGCGCGCGCACTTCCGCCGGCCAGAACGGCGCGCCGCTGCTGTCACGAAGCACGACAAAGCGATGCTGACTCCGCTGCATCCGCGCCACGTAGGTCGATGGTTCGGCGCCCACCGTGATCTCCTCCTCGTAGAGCATGTAGTCGATCGCGCGCACGATGACCGTGACCTTGCCCGGATAGAGCGCGCAGGTGAACGGCGCGCCTTCGCGCTCCTGCCGTTCGGCGACGCCGAGCGAACCAACCACATCCACGTCGGTCACCTGCACCGGCTGGCCGCTCAGCGCATCGATCGAGACCACCGAAAGCACCACGATGCCCTCGCAACCTTGGGCTTGGCGCAGCGTGACTTCGTCCCCGGCACGGACGCGCGCACGCGCCGGCATTCCCCCTCGTGTCGGGTAGGCCCAGACGTCGTGCTCGCCGGGCCCGACGCCGTGGAACCAGAAGCTCGCATCATCGCCCGTCCCGATCGAGTCGCTGGTCGCTCCGCTTTCCAGGATCTCGCCCATCGACGGATCCAATCCGCGAAGTCTCGATGCAGGTCGGTGCAAGAACACATTCGACGGAAGCAGCTCACCGCGCTCGTCGAGCACGACCCCTCGCACCGAGCCTCCATTCTCCAATCGCAGTTCGATCCGCTGTTCTCCTTCGACAAGGGCAATGGGGTCCGAAACGGTCCAGGGCAGCTTGTAGTCCCGCGCGCTGATGCACACCTTCTTGCCGGTTGCATGCAGGCGGAATGTGTATCGCCCCTCGCGCGACGTCGTCTCGTCGCTGCCGTAGACGAGATCCGCCGTCTCGTGCACCCGCACGCTGGCTCCAGGATGCGGATGGCCTCCTGGTCCGATGACCGCGACGTGCACGAGCGCCTTGCGCGGTTCCTCCAACACGAGCGGAGTGTCGCACAAGACACGCACATGCCGCTGGCCCGCAACCACCTCCGTCCGGCGATAGTAAATCGCGCCGTGCTGCACGGAGACGATCCACGGCAACGGATCGACGCTTGCCGTGAAGTGCAGCGCGTCGATTTGCTTTGCTTCGTAGTCGCGCTGCTTTGGCTCGACCGCGATGACGAGCGGCGAACTCGGCCAAGGCAAGGGCGAGTTGCCCCACGTATTGAGCCGCAGGTTTGAATCCGGTTGGAACGGGAGCACGAGTTCGATCGACGCTTCGATGCGATCCTCCGGACGCAAGGCAACGAGTTCGATCGCCCCGCCTTCGGGTGGCACTCGCATCGTGACGACTTGCGCGGGCTTGGCGTCGGCGACAGCAGCGCTGATATCGCAAGAGCCGATGGGCACACTCGCAACGACCACGCCTTTTCCGTCGGTCTCGGCGGTCGGTGCGTCTGCGACCAGCGTCGTCTCACGCACGATCTGGGACTCGGGGAAGCACCGCCACTCGACCTTCGCTCCTTCGATCACCGTGCCGTCGAGAGCACGAACGACCACACGCATCGTCGCCAGGCGCGGCACGACGTAGACGACGCGGCGCGGATCCGCTGCGGATGCTGTCGGCACGACTCCGTTCTGCAACTCGCCATGGACGGGGTGCTGAATGGTCAGTGACTCGAAGAAGGACGGCTGCTGCACTGTCGTCGCGAACGTGCCATCTGCCGCCGTGCGACCGCGGTCGTGACCGTAGAGCCCAAATCCCTTGCGCCACAGCACGTCGATCTCACACCGTGCGCAAGACCTGCCATCTGCCTCGCGCACTTCGACGACAATGCCGTCGCGGACTGCGTCCAAGATTGGCTCGCCGTCCTCGTCCGTGCAGACGAAGTCAGGCACTGAGGGATCGTCAATCAGAGTGCGCGTGCCGCCTTGCGCATCACGCGATCCATCGAGCAACGCGCCGACTCCGCTCCCCTCAGGTGTCGACGCGCTCTCGCCGCCGACGACAGCACGAACGTCAGGGCTCGGCGCATCAGGACCTCGGTCTAGCCACCACAGCAGCGCGGCAACCACGCACAACATCGCGGCGATCCATCGAACCATCGTGGCGGCATGCTACGCCGTTGCTGCAAGGCTGCGCGAGCAGGAGGGAGTCGCGTGCCCAACAAGCGCATGCCCAAAACGACCGCGGGCTGCACCCTCGTCGGATGCAGCCCGCGTCGTCGCCAGTCAGCAGGCCATCGGCCTGCCGCTCAGCGGATCACTGCACGTTGCCGATCGTCAGCGCCACGCCGTTCGAGGTCTGGAAACCCAGCGCATTGAACGCGCTCGCGGAGGCCGACTGCGTGAAGAGGTTGACGCCTGCGAAGACCGGATCGCCTGGGACCGTCACCGTGAACGGCTGTGAGGCGACGCCAAACAGCAGCGAGTTGAGCGCCGAGGCGTTTGCGTCCATGTAGGCCCCGCAGCCGGGCGCGCCGATGATGGCAAGGTCGATGCCGGGGTTGAACTGCACCGTGCTGATCCAGTTGAGCGTCAATCCGGGCGCGGGGATCGAGTTGGTCGTCACCGTGAAGGGCAGGCCAACGACCGGCTTCGTTGAAGCCAAGGTCAATGGCAAGTCGTCGATCACGCCGGTCTGGAATGGAATCGTCGCCGACAAGTCGGTGGAGATGGGAGCCAGTGAGCCAGCGCCCGGAGTGAAGCCGACGAGCTTCGTTTGCGTCGTGCTGCCAAAGGTCGACATCGCGCCGTAGCGGACCTCGATCGTGCCGTCCTGCCACAGCTCGACCTGGAAGGTGAAGCTCTTTAGGCCGGCGCCGGTCGTGGCGAATTCGCCAACGTTGTTCCACGTCACGATCGCGTGGTTCGTTATCGGGTCGACCTGGAAGTAGATTCCGGAGGCTGGATTGAGCGTGATGTTGCGAGTGGCGTGAAGGTCGTGCCAGCACGGGAACAGACGCGCCAGACCTGCGTGGCCCACTACGGGCGACGAGACCATCTCTGCGATCGACGAGCTGAAGTCACCACCGGTGGCCGTAGTCGCCACGAGGGAGAGGTAGCCATTCGTATTCGCGTGGATCGTGGTCGTTGAGCCGCCCACGTAGGGGAAGATCCATGGCAGCACACACGCCTGCGACATGGTGTCATCGGTCATCTGCGCCGGCACCGCGGCATTGCTGAGCAGCGCGACTCCGGTGACCGGCGCCAACGCGGCACCCGTGCCTGGCAGGACCGTGTAGGCCGTCGGCGCGCCGGGAACGTCAGGCACCATCATCAAGCCAGTCGGCAGGTCGAGGGTGGCCGCTGCAATCGGGAACAACTCGGCGAAGGAACGCGGCTTGGGGCCGCAACCAGCGCCGTAGTTGTTGGCTGCGGAGCCGATCAGGACCGGGAACCCGCTGCCGTTGTCCGGCAAGCCGCCGGTGCCGATCATGTCAAATAGCACGACCGGGCAGAAGCCGGCCGAGAGCAAGCCCGTCAAGCCGGTCGTCGTCGTGTTGGACACTCGCTGGCATCGGTTGGCCGCGAGCGAGGCACCAGTCGACATCGTCGGGAGTGTGCCGATGAAGTCCGGACCGCTGATCTCGAGCAGCAGGTCCTGGCCGAGCGTCGGGTCGTAGATGAAGCCGCCTGGGATGGCGATGTCGATGACGTAGTTGTTGGGTGTCGCTCCGG